>JBGQHN010000001.1:0-70782 GCA_041497975.1 Planctomycetia bacterium
ATGGAGTCGGTTTCGTGGCTCGCCGCGCCGACGCCGGCAAGGAATTCATTTCCTCGACCGATAACTGGTTCCGTCCCGCCCAGTTCACCAATGCTCCCGATGGCACGCTGTACATCATTGACGTCTATCGAGAGGTCATCGAACATCCCCTCAGTTTACCTCCGGAAATCAAGCAATATCTCGATCTGACCAGCGGGCGCGACCGCGGCAGAATCTACCGTGTTGTGCCCGACGGCTTTCAACAGCGCCCCCTGCCCCACTTAGAAAAGGCCTCGACCGCGGCACTGGTCGCCGAGCTCGAACACCGAAACGGCTGGAATCGCGACACCGCCAATCGCCTGCTTTACGAGCGGCGAGATCCCGTAGCGATTGGGCCGCTCCAGACGATTGCGGCCGAATCGAAGTTGCCGCAGGCCCGCATGCACGCCATGTACGCGTTGGCGGGTTTGGGCGCTTTGTCTGCTGACGTCGCGCTGGCGCGGCTGTCTGACGAGCATCCGCGCGTCCGCGAGCACGCCGTCCGGCTGGCCGAAAAACTGGCCAAGGGTTCCAGCCCGCTCAGTGCGAAGTTGATCGGCATGGCGGATGATCCGGATCTTCGCGTCCGCTATCAACTGGCTTTCTCGCTCGGCGAGTTGGAACATCCCGCGCGCACAGCGGCGCTGGCCGCGCTTCTGCGCCGCGATCCGTCCGATCCGTGGATTCGCCTGGCGGTGTTCAGCTCCTTGCGCCACGGTGCCGGCGAAGTATTTTTCCGACTGGCCGCTTATCCGGCATGGCGCGCCAGCGACGCGGGCCGACAACTACTCTATGAACTGGCCAAATATATCGGACGACAAAATCAATCGGGCGAGGTCACGAAGCTGCTCCTGACATTCGAATCTTTTCCCACCGCAGAACACCTCCTGGCAACGGCCGTCGTTCGAGGTCTGGGAGAAGGGCTGGCAAAGGGACCGGGTACGCTCGAGGCCCAACTGGCCACGATCGGCAACGCAAAGGCCCAACGCATCTTGGCCGACATGCTCAAAACGGCCGCCCGGCGCGCCGTCGACGACACGCAGCCGCCCGGGCAGAAAATCGACGCCATTCGCACGCTGGCCCTCGGCAGATTCACCGAGGCCGGTCCCGTGCTCGTGGGGCTCGTCTCAAACCGGCAACCGCAAGACGTGCAGTCGGCGGCGATCGTCACTCTCGGCAAGTTCTCGGAACGTTCCATCGCCGAGGCGTTGTTGAGTGCCTGGCCTGGATTGAGCCCTCGATTGCGGGCGGAAGCGACGGAAGTTATTTTTTCACGCGCTGACTGGCTGCTGGCGCTGGTTGAGGCGGCCGAAAATGGCTCGCTGTCATTGGCCGACGTGGAGCCGGCGCGGCTTCGCGTCTTGGAGACCCATCCGAACGAGGCGATTCGCCGTCGCGCTGCGCCGCTGCTGGCCAAAGTGAAAATTGGCCGCCGCCAGGACGTCGTCGAGGCTTATCGCGACGCGCTTTCGTCCAAGGGCGACACGAATCGCGGCCGGCAGGTGTTTCAAAAACTCTGCGCCTCATGTCACCGCTTGGACGGCGTGGGCCACGAAATCGGTCCCAGCCTGGCGAGCTTTCGCAATCGAGGGGCCGAGGCAATTCTGGTCAACGTGCTCGATCCTAATCGTGAAGTCAACCCGCAATTCGTCAACTACGTGCTCACGACCGAAGACGGCCGCTCGATGACCGGCATGGTGGCGTCCGAGACGGCCAATAGCGTCACGCTGAAGAGAGCCGATGACGCGACCGACACCGTCGATCGCACCCAGATCGAGGAATTGCACGCCACGGGGTTGTCGATCATGCCCGAGGGATTGGAAAAGCAAATCGACCTGGCGCAGATGGCCGACCTGCTGGCGTACTTGATGAGCGCGCTGTGAGCGGAGATATCGCTTGAAAAGCACCGACGCAAAAGACCGGCTGTCGCGACGAAAGTTCTGTCGGGCCGTCGGCGCCGCCGGCCTGAGCTGGCCGCTGGCCACCTTTCCACGGCCGCTCGAGGCGAAGGAATTTCCCGCGGGCCATTATGTCGACGTTCACACCCACTTGGGCCAGACGTGGAACTCGACCAGCCCGCTCTCGGCCAACGAGCTGCTGCGATGGATGGACGCCAATGAAATCTCGCAGGCCGTCGTCTTGCCGTTGGTTTCTCCGGAAGCGTCCAGCTATCCGTTGACGACTGATTTTGTTTTGGCCCAGACGAAGCCGCACCGCGACCGGCTGATTCCCTTTTGCAGCGTCGATCCGCGCACGAGCTATCGCGGCGGCCTGGCTGGGTTGGTCGAGATGCTGAAGAAGTATGTGGACCAGGGCGCCAAAGGGTTCGGCGAGCACAAACCCGGCGTCAAGATCGACGACCCGCGCAACATGCCAATTTATGCCGCCTGCGGAGAGCTCGGGCTGCCCATTCTCTTTCATCTCGATACCGAGCGCAACCTCGACG
This sequence comes from Planctomycetia bacterium, assembly GCA_041497975.1. GTDB lineage: Bacteria > Planctomycetota > Planctomycetia > Pirellulales > PALSA-1355 > PALSA-1355. The sequence goes on from JBGQHN010000001.1 coordinate 2,465, forward strand.
GCCCCGGACTGCCGGGGTTGGAAAAGGCGCTCAAGGAACACCCGCGCACGCAATTCATCGGGCACGGACCCGGATGGTGGGCTTCGATTTCGGGCAACGTCACCCCGGCCGACCTGGCCCGATATCCCGAGGGCCCTGTCGCGCCCGGCGGAGCGATCGACGTGTTGATGGATAAATATTCGAACCTGCACGGCGATCTCTCGGCCGGCAGCGGCGCGGGGGCGATTTCGCGCGACACGGCGTTTGGCCGAGAGTTTTTGATCCGCCGCGCCGAGCGGCTGATGTTCGGAACCGATTTTCTTTCACCGGGGCAAAGTGTGCCGCAATTGACCCTGTTCCGCCAATTGCAATTGCCTCCCGAAGTGCAAGCCAAGATTTTTCGCGACAACGCCCGCAAACTGCTGCGGCTCGTCTGACGAGCGATCGACGCCGTCCAGAAAGGTTGTGCCATGTTCAAGTCTGCGTTCTTGTGGATACTTTTGGGTATCGCGGCGGCCGAACTGCCGGCCCGCCCTGTTGCGGCCGACGGTTGGAAGGCCGGCGCCGCGAAACAAAAGATCACGCCTCAAGCGCCGATGTGGATGTCAGGCTACGGAGCTCGAAACCACCCCGCCACCGGCTTTCTCAACGACTTGTACGCCAAGGCGCTGGTGCTGGAAGACGAACGAGGCACGCGCGTGGCCATCGTGACCTTGGACCTGGTCGGTATCGGGCCCGACCTGGCTGCTCCGATTGCCGCCCAGATCGAATCGAAGTACCGCCTTCCCCGCTCGCACGTCGCGCTGTGTTGCTCGCACACGCACAGCGGCCCGGTCGTGGGTCGCAATTTGCGCACGTTACATTACGACCAGGTGGACGACACACAAAAGCAGCAACTCGACCGTTACGCGGCGCAGTTGCAGCGCGACGTCGTCGAACTGGTGGGCAGTGCCGTTGACGCGATGACGCCATGTCAGCTCTCCTGGGGCCAGGGGACCGCCGCGTTTGCCGTCAATCGTCGCAACAACAAGGAGCCTGATGCGCCGCGGCTGCGTGCCGCTGGCGAGTTAGTTGGTCCGTTCGACCACGACGTGCCGGTGCTCAAGATTGTCGATCCGGCGGGAGCGTTGAAGGCTGTTCTATTCGGATACGCCTGTCACGCCACGGTGCTGGACGGCTACGACTGGTCGAGCGACTATCCCGGTTTTGCGCAGAGCGAGCTCGAAGCCAGGCATCCGGGGGCGACGGCGCTGTTCTTCGCCGGCTGCGGAGCCGATCAGAATCCACTGCCGCGGCGAAAGGTCGAGCTCGCTTCGCAATATGGCCGCGAGCTGGCCGAAGCGGTCGACGCGGTGTTGCAGAAGAAGCTGGAAGGCATCAGCGGTAACTTGGAAGTTGGCTGGACGCAAATCCCACTGGAACTGGCCAAAGTGCCCTCGCGCGAGGACATCGAGAAAGATGCCCAGGCTGCAGATCGTTATGTCGCGGCCCGCGCCAAGCTGTATCTGGAACGACTCGCGGCCGGCGAACCAATCGCGGGAACGTATCCTTACCCGATTCAAATCTGGCGGCTGGGGCCGAAGCTGACGTTCGTGGCCCTGGGGGGCGAGGTCGTCGTCGATTATGCTCTGCGAATCAAACAAGAGCTGGGAGAAGATCGTACGTGGGTGGCCGGCTATAGCAACGACGTCATGGCCTACGTTCCCTCGCGCCGCGTGCTGGCCGAAGGCGGCTATGAAGGCGGCGGAGCGATGGTGTACTACTCGCTGCCGTCGCCTTGGGCGCCGAGCGTTGAAGGGGCGATCATCGACGCGGTGCGCGCGACTGTGCTCAGGGCGAAATAGCATCACGCGCCGGTGCCGTTCGACTTACAAGGCGATCGGCGGTGCTTTTGGAAATCAAGGTCGCGCACGTTACAATGTGCATCGCGAGGGATCGTCGCAATCTGCTCGCGGTGCTAGTCTAGCCCAATGTGTTGAACCAAGGCACGGATCATGCGAACGACGTGGACGTTCAGCTCGGCCGGCCAGATCATCTTTGGTCTCGGTTCCACGCGCCAGTCGGGCGAGGTCGCCCGGCGGTTGGGACTGAAGCGCGTTCTGATTGTCACCGACAAGGCGCTTGTCGAAGCAGGTATTTGCGAAGAAGTGCAAAGGCCGCTCGGCGGGCAAGTTACCCTAGACGTTTTCGCCGGCGGCGAGCCCGAGCCGTCGCTGCGCGCCGCCGATCGTTGTATCGAGCACGCGCGCGACTTTCGGCCGGACGGGCTGATCGGCTTGGGCGGCGGCAGCAACATGGACCTGGCCAAGATGGCTGCCACGGTGCTGGCCCACGGCGGTTCGCCGCGCGATTACCTGGGCGAAGACCGCATCGGCGGACCGATTTTGCCATTGGTCTGCATTCCCACGACTTCCGGCACCGGCAGCGAAGTTTCTGCATCGAGCGTCTTTACGGATCAAGACAACAACATCAAAGCCGGCGCGATGAGCAACTATCTGCGCCCGAAAGTGGCGATCGTCGATCCGCGGCTGACGCTCTCATGTCCGCGGAAGGTGACCGCCGACAGCGGCATCGACGCCATGACGCACGCCATCGAGGCATTTACGGCCGTCGACAACGCGGATTTCCCCTTGCCGCCCGGCGAAACGTCGTTGTACCAGGGTCGCCATCCGTTGGGCGATTGCCTGGCGGAAAAGGCGATCGCGATCATCGCCAAGAACCTGCCGACGGCGGTCGAAAGTCCCCACGATCTGGCGGCGCGCGAAGCCATGGCGCTGGGTGCGATGCTCGCCGGGCTGGCGTTTTCGAACGTCGGCGTTGCGCTGGTGCATGCGCTTGAATATCCGATCGGCGGCGCCACGCATTGCTCGCATGGCGCCGGCAACGGCATGCTGCTGCCCTACGTGATGCGCTACAACCTGCCGGCGCGCGAGCGAGAATTTGCCCGCGTCGCCGAGTTGCTGGGCGAAGACACCGCGGGCATGACACAATCGCAAGCCGCCGCGCAGGCCGTGACGGCGATCGAAAAACTCAATCGCCGCATCGGCATCCCCGCGCGGTTGAGCGAACTGGGGGCCCGCGCGGAGCAGATTCCCGAGTTTGCCGAAAAAGCGCTCGGCATCGTCCGGCTGATCCGCGTCAATCCGCGGGTTCCGACCGTGCCCGACATGGTGCAATTGCTTCGTGAAGCCTATTGAACACCGGGCCTGGGAACTTTTGAAGCTGGAAGGCGAATCGGGAATCCCCATGAACCAATTCCACAACCGTCGCGAGTTTTTGGAACAACTGGGCTTGGCCTCGGCGATGTTGGCCGGATACACGGCCACGGCCCGCGGATTTGCGGCCAATGAGACCGTCCACATCGGCTGCATTGGCACGGGCGGGCGCTGCCAGGCCTTGATGCGCGCTCTCAAGGAAGTATCGGGGGTGCGAATTACGGCCGTCTGCGACGTGTGGGACGTGCACCTCGAGGCCGGCAGGAAACTGGCCGACGCGGGGGCCGCGACCACCAAGAATCACCACGAGTTGCTCGCGCGCGACGACGTCAACGCGGTCATCATTGGTACCCCCGACCACTGGCACGTGCCGATTACGATCGACGCCTGCATGGCGGGCAAGGACGTTTACGTGGAAAAACCGCTCACGCACGATCTGTCCGAAGGTGCGGCCGTCATCCATGCACAGAATCAGTATCGGCGGATCGTGCAGGTCGGCACGCAGCAGCGCAGCATGCCGCAATTCCAGAAAGCATTCGAGATTCTGAAGTCGGGTCAGTTAGGCGATATTCACAAAGTCCATTTGACGTGGAACCGCAACACTCCGCGCTGGACGCGCGGCAATTACAACGTCGACCCGAAGTCCGTCGATTGGAAGCGTTTTCTCGGGGCCGCGCCCGAGCAGCCCTTCGACGAATACCGGTTTCGCAATTGGCGCTGGTTTTGGAATTTTGGCGGCGGCATTTTCACCGACCTGATGGTCCATCACGTCGATATTGCCCATTGGTTCTTGGGACTCGATCATCCCGAGGTCGCGACCTCGATCGGCGATATGTTCAAGGCCCAAGGGTTATGGGAAACGCCGGACTCCGTGCAGACCCTGCTGCGATATCCCGAGCGAGAAGCGCAGGTGTACTTCGAAGGCACTTTTGCGAACGCCCGCAATGGGGCCATGCTCGAATTCATGGGCAGCGAGGCCACGCTCTATCTCGACCGCGGGCGATACGAGATCCATCCGGAGCGCAACAAGAAGATCCAGTACAGCGAAATGGTGTTGGGCAGCGGTCCCCGCGGCGCTGACTTTTACGATCTGCCCAAGGGCGAGGTGTTGCACCTGGCCAACTGGGTCGAGTGCATCCGCAGCCGCGACAGGCCGAATTGCCCGGCCGAAGTCGGCGTGAGCGCGGCGGGGGCGGCGCACCTGGCCAACATGGCGCTGCGCAGCGGCCAGGTTGCGCGCTGGCAAGGTTGATGCTTGAAAAGCGCCGGCCGCGACCGCCCGGTTAGCGCCGCACCAAGTTGTGGGTCTTGAGGATTAACACGCAGCTTGGGGCGTGCGTGATTCGGCCGTCGAGCACCATCTGCACCGCTTCGGCAAACGGCACGGCATGACGACGGATCTGTTCCGTGCCCTCCAGCTTCGCGGTTCCAAAGCTCAACTTGCGGGCCAGAAATAACCGCGTGGGCGAGACGACAACCGACGTGAAGGGATCGCACACGCCCAGGTCGATCCACTCGCCGGCCGTGACGCCCAATTCTTCCTCGAGCTCTCGGCGAGCGGTCAGCTCGGCGTCTTCGCCCGGCTCGATCCCGCCGCTGACGACCTCGATCGTAGTCCGGCCCACGCCGTAGTGAAATTCCTCGGTGAGATACGCCGTCCCAACGTCGTCCAACGCCAGCACCGAGACCCCCGGCTTCAAATGCAGAATGCAATGAGATCCGGGCGATCCGTCGGGCCGGATCACCTCATCGCGGTGGAGCTGAATCCAGCGATCGCGATAGACTTCCTTGCGAGAAAGGATTTGCCAGGGACCATGGCGCGTGGGAATTGTCATGGAACTCGATTGTGGCGGCAAAGGGAAAGGCTGCCGGCCAATCTTAATGAGAAAGCCCGGTCGTGCATACCCGCATTTGCGCGCGCCGTTGAGGCGATTGCGTCGTCGCCCCGACGCCAGCGCGAGTACTTGAATGCTGTCTTACTCAAATAACAACGGACCGGCGCGGCTGGGTATCGCCGACGGATAGGTCAAGTATCCCCGCGGTGAAATGCGTGCCTGGGGATTGAGCACGTGCGGTTTGCTCGTTGTCGCGTCGATGAGGTGCACGACGTCGATGCCGCGCGCTACCAGCGCGTCGGAAATCAGCCAGCGATGGCAACTCCAGGGAACCGCCTCGGCACACATGATGGCCGTCGTGCGGTCGCTAGCGCTCGCCATCAAGCGCTCGAGGGCCGCCAGAAATACCGGCGTCGACATATGGTCGGCGAACGCACGAAAACTTGCATTCTTCCAGTAAGCATTCGGCGAATTCGCCTGCGGGCGGCGGCGACCGCCCAAGTCGGCCTCATGAATGTACGCAATGCCTGCTTCGTTCAGTGAGTCCTTCAGGAGGGCGGCGGAGAAGTGTGGGAAGCGCCGCGACGCGGGAAATTGGCGGACATCGACCAACACCTCGACGCCAGCGGTCTTGAGCAATTCTCGAAAGTCGTTCGCGCTGCGCGTTGAATGCCCAATCGTATAGACGCTCGCCATGTTGCTCGCCAAACGGGGGACTCGACAAACCGCAACCACTTCCATCGTAGCGCAGTTTCGCCGATGTTCAACCGAGCCCGACAACTTGCTTGTCAAAAGCTCTTGTGAGAATGAATTGCAACGCCCTGCCCTGCCGCGTATAACTGGCCGGCGTTAGACGGTTCGTCCCCACACACAGGGCTCGGGCAAGCGAACGTGGATTCTCATTTGCCGATTGAGGGCGAGCCGTGGTGGTTGCGTTTGCCTTGGGACCGGCTGGGCTTGGTGCTCGGCCCGGCGGCCATGTTGGCGTGGATGGCCTGGGGCCCAAGGCACGACGTGACGCCCGAGGCTCATCGACTGGTGGGCGTGCTGCTGCTGACGATCATCTGGTGGCTGACCGAGCCGATTCCAATTCCGGCCACCGGATTGCTTGGCGTGGCCTTGTCGGTCATGGTCGGCGCCATCCCGCGCGACGTCGGCGGCAAGCCCCCCGCGGTCATTGCGCTGGAACCGTTCGGCAACCCGACGCTCTTTTTCTTGTTGGGCGGAATGTTCATCGGCCGGGCGATGAGCCGTCATGGGCTCGATCGTCGGATCGCACTGTCGATTCTGACGGCGCCCGGGGCCGCCCGCACGCCGAACACGTTGCTGGCCGCCGTCGGGCTGTCGGTGATGTTGATTTCGATGTGGATCTCGAACACGGCGGCCACGGCGATGATCTGTCCGGTAACGCTGGGCATCATTGGCGTGCTGGCAGCGGGAATGGAAGGGGGCGAAGACGGGTTCGCCCGTTCGCCCTATGCTTCCGCGCTGTTGTTGATGACGGCGTATGCGTCGAGCGTGGGCGGAATCGCCACGCCGATTGGCACGACCACGAACGTCGTGGCGATGGGCTATTTTCGACAAACGGACTATTTTGGTCGTCCGGTGGATTTCGCACGCTGGAGCGTGGTCGGCGTGCCGATGATGCTCGCGCTTGGACTTGCGCTGTTTGCATGGCTGCGCTTTCTTGCGCCCCGGGACAAACTGGATCTTTCAGCCGTGCGCGCCCATCTTGCCCGCGAGCGCGCTAAATTGGGAAGCTGGTCGGTGGGCGAGTGGAACACGCTGGCCGTGTTTGTGGCGGTCGTGGCTCTGTGGATCGCCCCGTCGGTGCTGGTTCTGGCGGGAATGGAGGAAGAGAGTCGCTGGTTCAACGCGCATTTCCCCGAGGAGATTGTGGCGCTCATTGCGCCGGTCTTGCTGTTTCTGCTTCCGATCGATTGGCGGCAGCGAAGATTCTCATTGGAGATCGACGACTTCGCTCGGATCGACTGGGGCACGCTCATGTTGTTCGGCTCCGGTCTGTCCCTGGGCAGCCTCATGGTTCGCACCGGCCTGGTCCGCGTACTAGGACAAAGCGCGTTCGATTGGCTGGGAACGGACGACATCTGGTTGATTACGGCCATGGCAATCGTGGGCGGTATTCTGTTGAGCGAATTCACCAGCAACGCCGCCGCGGCCACCGCGTTGATTCCGGTGGTCATGGCCATCTGCCAGGAGGCGGGCGTCGACAAGGTCCCCCCGCTGATGGGCGTGACCTTCGCCGCCAGCTTTGGCTCCGCGCTGCCGGTTTCCACCCCGCCCAACGCGATTGTCTACGGCTCCGGACTGCTGCCGGCGCGGAGGATGATGTTGGCCGGAGTAGGATTCGACGTCGCGTGCGGCGTCGTCATCTGGATCGTGCTGCGCGCGGCTTACACGCTGGGATGGACGCCGATCACGTCGCTTTAGCACACCCGTCGAGAGGAAGCGGCCCGTGCCTTGTCTGGCCGCGGTACGGCGTGGCGGCGGCTTGTTAGCGCTCCTTGCGCTTCAACTTGGCGTCGTTCTCTTTCATGAACGCCCGCAGCTCGCTGGCAAAGTTGAGCAAGCGGTCCCACTGCTCGACATAGAGCGTTACCGGCATGCGCTGCAATCCGTAGACGCTGATGGCGCCTTTTTCGCTTACCTTGCAATACAAGGCCCCGCGCTTCGGTTCGAGGCCGGCCAAAAGTTTCGAAGCTTCTTCGACCTTGAGCTGTCCGGCCGCGAGCTTGGCCAGGATTTCTTCTTTATCCATCGACCCACCCTCCCATGGTTCGCTCATTTCAGGCCACGCGCGCGTTGACGCGCCGCAACAACGGACCTTGCTGCTGGCCGGGGACAAAACCATTAACCGGCCTGTACGCAAGCTGCACGTCAATGTTTTCCCACAAAACCAGGCTGTCGGCAATCCTCGTCATGGCCCGAATGTCGCCGTCCTGCGAGACCACGAAACCCAGAGCTCCCGGTTTGTCGTAACAGTACCGCATCATGGCCCGATGGCGCGTGCCGTATTGCGTCAATTCGGACTGCCGCAGCAACTTTGGGTCGGCGTGAGAATCGCGAGCCACGAAGATGTCGCTAAGCAGATTGTCGGTGCGCACTTCGACTCCAAATCCGTGCACCACCATGCGGCGATCCACAAGCACAAAACCGTCGACGCAAGACAGAGAGGCAATGAACCGCACCGCCCCCAGAACTTCGTTCTTGTGCTCGCGAGATTCCCAAGCCCAGGGCACGTCGCCGCGCCCGGCGTAGGGCAGCACGTCGCGGCCGTTGCTCGCCTCTCCCTCCGCACGAGTATGCGACGGATGCAACTGGCTTTCGACCATGCGGCGCAGCGCCTTGAGCAACCGATCGTAGCGAATCTTGTACTTGACGTTCAGACCGTCGAGCGTTGTTTGCGGCGTGATCAACAATCCGCCGCCGTGCCGATAGCGTTGGATATTCATCAAGATGCGGCAGATCGCGTTTAGCCACCGCATCAAGAGCTCGGCCTCCAGATCGACCGGCGAAACTTGCTCGGGCGTTTTTGATCCCGTGTCAACCAGATAGCTCCGCAGGCAATTGGCCAACAGGTCGTGAACGGGGCCCGACCAGAGCACGTCGTGGTACTCTTCGACAAGCGTATTCTGCTCCAGGCTGCCAATGAGCAGGTCGTTTTGATATACCGAGATATTGCCTACGCCCGTGATCGTGGCTTGAAACAAACCGGGCCGCTCGGGCGTTGTGCCGGCGTCGAGCGCGATGAAATCGCTGTGGCGCGGCTCTTGGTCGACCATGCCCCAAATGAACAGCTTGTTCTTCTTGTCGCGAAACACCGCCAACGACGAGACGGCCGGATCGGCGGCCCGAGCCAGCTTGGACAGTGTGCGCACGTCGAATGGCAAGGGCCGCTCGAATGGCACGTGGCTCCAACAGTCGGCCGGGCGCTGCGCCGCGGCTTGGCCCTGGCGCTCGTCGGGATCTACAAAATTCACGGTGCAAAAGATCGGCCGTCCCTCGTCGGTCTTCAGGCTGGCGAAATACAACGTTTCGAGCAGTCGGGTGAGAACGGCTTCGGCCGGCGCGCCGCCGTGTTGGCTGCGAAGACGTGTCGCGACCAACTTCGCCAAGTGGCCCGGATATTGCGTGGTTCGATCGATCATCAGGCGGTCGCCGGCGACTGCTAGCACATGGGTGCGCGGTATGGGACGGCGGACTTATCGGAAAACAGCTCCGGCGCGTCAAGGCCGACTGGGCCCGGCCAGTTTTCTGGTTTGCCGCAAATGCCGCAATTCAAGGGTTTCAACAGGGCACGCGAGATTCGCATGCTAGTGGCCGCAGGGCCGTTCAAGTAAAATCCGCGCATGGAGTTTCTCTCCTTTAGCTCAAGGGCGAACAACATGAAAACGTTTCTGTGCATAGCGGGGGCCTGCGGCGCGGTGGCGTTATTGGGCGCAAATTTCATCACGCAGAGCGAAGCTATCGTGTCGGGGGCATTGACGGAGCTCAAGTTCGAGCCGCTGCCGGGCAAGCCTGGGCTGGTCGGGGCTCCGCCCAAGTTCAAGGCGACCAAAGAGACGATCGGCTATCTCGACAAGCTCGTGAAAGAAGGCAAGATCATCGAAATCCAAGCCAACGGCGCGCTGAATATCATCGACGCGAAAAAGTAACCGGAAAAATTCGGCAAAGCGGCATGAAATCGCGCACAGAATACTTGACCTTCAACCTGCCGGCCCGCATGGCGTTCGAGAACATCACGCCCAAGGTGCAGAAAATCGTGCGCGCCAGCGGCGTGCGCGAAGGCCTGGTCCTGGTGAACGCCATGCACATTACCGCCAGCGTGTTTATCAACGACGACGAGCCGGGGTTGCACGAAGACTACAAGAAATGGCTCGAAGAGCTGGCGCCGTTCGACCCTTCGCCCGAGCGCTATCATCATAATCGCACAGGCGAAGACAACGCCGACGCCCACATGAAGCGCCAGATCATGGGCCGCGAAGTTGTCGTTGCCATCACCAACGGCAACCTGGACTTCGGTCCGTGGGAGCAGATTTTCTACGGAGAATTTGACGGCCGACGGCCTAAACGAGTGCTGGTGAAAGTCATCGGAGAGTAACATCGTCCAGTCGACGAGGGACCGAAACGGACCATGATTCGCAAGATTGCCGCCGGCGCGGGCATTGGCCTGGCGATTGCCGTCGCGTCGTTTGCATATCTCGCCGCCTTGAGCATCTTTTCCAAGCGGCCGTCGAACCTCGGCCTGGTGGATGGTCGATTGCGCGCCTGCCCGAACTCTCCGAATTGCGTTTGCACGCAGGCGACCGACGCAGAGCATCGCATCGAGCCGTTCAGGTTCGCCGGCAGCGCCGCTGAAGCGCTCGAGCGGCTCAAGCAAGTCATCGGCGCGCTGCCACGGACGAAGATCGTGACGACAAGCGGCGACTACGTGCACGTTGAATTCACGACGCTGGTCATGCGATTTGTCGACGACGTGGAATTTGCCGTCGACGAGAAAACCAGGACGATCCACTTTCTCTCCGCGTCGCGCGTCGGGTACTCCGACCTGGGCGTCAATCGCCGCCGCATGGAGTCCATTCGCGCGGCATTCGAAAAAAGTTGATCCTCGCGGGGCGGTCCCAGCCGGCGGCCGCGGAGCGCCCCCTGCCCTGCTCTCTTGGCTCGGTGCCTTCTCGCGCCTGAAGCGCGGGCGGCGAGTCGCCACACGCGGGTGACCCTACGACGTGATGCCCTTGGTCAGCGCCATGAAAGCCGTCTCCAGGTTCAACTCGTCTTCCTTGAACAGCGACAACTTGAACCCGGCCTCGACCAGCAATGTCGCCAGTTGGGTGTAATCGGCAGCCGCGGGCACCAGCGTGACGACCAGTAGATTGCCGCGCGAAGCGACTTTCTCCACGCTCGGGTGATCTTCAAGCAGCCGGGCCGCCGCGTCACGATTTTCGACCACGCCGACGTTGAGAATCGTTTGCCGGCGGACCTGTTTCATCACTTGCTCGACGTCCGCGTTGACCAGCAACTCGCCCCGTTCGATGATGCCGATCTTGTTGCAGATGTCGGCCAGCTCGGGCAGAATGTGGCTCGAAACCATGATGGTTTTGCCCAGGTTGCGCAGCTCTTTGAGCAGGCCGCGAATTTCGATTCGGGCGCGAGGATCCAGTCCGCTGGCCGGTTCATCGAGCAAGAGCACCTGCGGATCGTGCAGCAGCACGCGGGCCAGACCCAGGCGCTGCGTCATGCCGCGCGAAAGACTTGTCACCAGGGCCTCGCGCTTGTAGCCCAGGTCCACCAGGTCGAGCACTTCGCCGCAGACCTGGCGGCGCTTGGCCCCCTTGATGCGATATGCGGCGGCGAAAAACTCGAGATACTCGATGACTTTCATGTCGTCGTAGACGCCGAAGAAGTCGGGCATGTAGCCGATGATGCGTCGGATGTCGCGCGCTCGGGTATAGATCGAATATCCGCAGACGTACGCCTCGCCCCAGGTGGGATTGAGCAGCGTGGCCAGGATGCGCATGGTGGTTGTTTTGCCGGCGCCGTTGGGCCCGATAAAGCCAAACACGTCCCCTTTTTTCAGGTCGAGTTCCAAGGCCTTGACGGCAAACAGTTCGCCGTACTTCATCGTCAGGTCGTGTGCTTCAATCACCGAAAAGCTCCCTTGGCGTATGCAGCTGCTCTACGGCGCCGGCGGCGCGGTCTGGAGATTTGCCATTTCACGGCGACGACCGATCTTGCACCCCAAACACGTAGCGCTGGAACGTCCACTGAGCGCCGGCCGCGTCCACCAGCGGCTGTGCGTCGCGCTGGAGGGTCGCCGCCTGCCCGGCGCTGCGTCCGACAAGGACCGCCCGGCCGTTTTGTACCAGCCCGCTAAGTTCTACGAAACCTTGGTACTTATGGGCCAGACCCGTGTATTTTTCACCGCCGGCCAATGAGTGCGACGTCATGATCTCGACGATCTTGGCAATATCGAACGATGCACGATCATAAGGCAAGGCGACGTTGCGGTCTCCCTGAACCGTCACGCGGCGCAAATAAGTCTCGACGCGTTGCGGATCCAGATCGGTTTCAATGGCGATGGTTTGGTCGGGTCTCAATTGTCGCAGCGGATAGGCCCAGCGCTCGTAGAAGAGCACGCAATCCTCGAGCGCGTGTTGCGAGCGGTTGTTGAGCGTGCCGACGAGTCGTCCCGTGTCGCTCAGTTGGGCTTCGATGGCCGGCGTGCCCGACTGCCACCATCGTCCGACAAAGGCCTTACTCGACCAGTCGGCGATCGGCACGCGCTGCATGCGCTCGAGGTTGTGGGAAAAGTCATAGGCCTCGGTAAACATCGGCGTGCTGCTGCCGGTCGCATCCATGCCCCCAAAACCGCTTCCCGGCAATCCCAGCCACGAGAAGACCAGGCCGGCCGCCACGGGAGACTTTTCGGCCGCCACGCGAGGACCGAGCGAGAGATCGTAAAGGTCGACCTTCGGACTGAAGACGGCCGCCCAACTTGTGCCTCGCACCAGTCTTGTCTCGGCGTCGAAATCGACGAGATCAATTCGATTGACCCGCACCTCCCGGCCCTTGAGCCCATAGGTCAGCGCATACGCCCCCGCGCTGAATGCCACCACGGTGACGGCGAACGTGAGCCAGGTTAATTCCATTCGGCCGAGCACGCGCTTGATGATGAAATAGTCGAGTGGGCCGATGCAAACGATATAGGCCACAGCCAGCAGCGCCACCAGCCAGAATGGCACAAGCTCGACGCCCGCAAACTGGTCCAATGCGCCGCGCAACTGGCCGGAGAGATCGTCGAAGCCCAACGTCGTCACTTGCCCCAGTCCCTGTGACTCATCTTGCGAAACCCGCGGAGCCGACCTGCCCAACAGCTTGTCGAAAAGCTGCGCCCGCCCGCGCCAGCCTGCCAGCGGTGGCCCTTGGAGATCGAAGGCAACGAACACTACTTCGCCAAATCCGTGCGGCGCGCGAACGATCAGCGGCAGATCGCGGGCATGGCTGCCGGCATAGGCCTCTATTTTCCCCCGCACGTTTCGCAGCTTTGGCACCTGCAAGGCGAACGCGCCGCCCTGGGTAGTAAGCGGTTCGGACGTTTCGGCGTAGGTCTCAAATGCCGTGCTTTGCCGCAGTGGCACGAGCGCCTCGAACTCTCCGGGCGCGAGCCTCGCCAGCGGAGACTCCCCGGTCAATACCTTATCCGCCTGCGGGCCGACGCTCAGAATCAACTGGCCCCCCATCGTCACCCACCGGTCCAACGCGGCGAGTTGCGCAGCGTGGGAAGCGAGTTGCGCATTGGTTTGATCGGGCACGGTCGCGAGGATAACGGTATCGACCCCCTCGTAGCCCAACCAATTGGTTGGCAACTGGCCAAGATCGTTCACGTTGGCCACTTTGGCTCCGCGCTCGTCCAGGGACGTTTCGTCCTCAGCCGATAGCGGTGAGCCGAACGCCACAATCAAAGTCCAGTCCGATGGAAGGATACCGCCCAGTTGTGGATTGTCCACCGTGCTAAACGTACGGCTGGCCAGCAAGCGGTCTTGGCTGCGGAAACCGACGGTCAGGTCGCTATGTAGCCGCCCGACCTTGGCGTACAAAAGCACCGCCGTCTTCTCGCCCGGACGAATCGTTATGTCTTGGCCGCTTGGGTCACACACCCGGGATGGCACGGCATCGCCGTCGAGCGCGGTCAATTCAACGGAGCCGCTGACCTCCTCGTTGCCGCCTTGAAGCGTGATTTCAAAGGGGGTCCAATAACCCACTTTGAACCGACCCGCGAAACCCGGCCGAATTCCCGTGACCGTTGGCGATTCGGGTCGGATTGCGAGCCGGGTTGGCTCGGGGGGTGTCGGTTCGTATTCGGTGGCGAGTAGCGCCGTCGGCCAACATGGGCTCGCCCAACAAAGGGTCATGCCCAGCACCGCCGGCCACAAACGAAGTCGCGCGACCATCCCACGTCGACGACGTCTGGCTGGGGCCTGGCTGTGCAGGTCGCGTCCGACTCGGCCGGTCATGGCTTCTCCGCGTCGGCACAAGTACAAACGAACTGGCCGCAACCGGGGCAACCCGACCCATACTTGCGCATCACGGCGTCGCTCAGATCGACTTCGGCCACATTGGCGATCGTCGCCAGCCAGGCCAGCACATCGGCAAACTCGGCCGCGCGTTCCTGATGCGTGCCACTGCGCAGCGCGCTGGCCAATTCGCCGATTTCTTCCATCAGCCACATGAACGTGCCGTCGATGCCCCGCGCGACGTCTTTCTCGAAATACATATCGCGGATCAGCCGTTGAAAATCGGCCAGATTTACCGCGGGACGCGCTTGCTCGGGCGACGGCCGGGAACCTTCTGTCTGGTGATTCACTCGAGTGTCTCCAAGAGTTCTTGGGCTCCCTGGTGTTTCGGATCCAGCTTGAGAAGCTCTTCGAGTACCGGCTTGGCCCGGTCCGGCCGTTTGGCCTGGATGTGCATCTTGGCGAGAGCCAGTCGCAATGCCAGGTCGTCGGGGTCGAGCTCGACGGCCGCCGCGTATTCATCGGCCGCTGCCGCGGCGTTGCCCAGCGCCGCGAGCGCCTCGGCCCGCCACTGGTGCAATTGGGGATCCATCACCTGGATGCGCAGTCCCTCCAACGACCACTGTCCCGCGGCCGCCCAATCGCCTCGGGCCACGGCAAGTTGAGCCAGTTTCTTGCGGGCCGACAGATCATCGGCATCGGCCGCCGCCAAGCGGGCCAACACGTCGGCCAGCTCGCTGTTCTGTCCGGATTTCAAATAGACGGCGGCCAGCGATTTGAGCCACTTCACACCGTTGGGATCGCGCTTGGCGCCGAGCTGATACAATTCGGCGGCCGCCGAGTAATCTTCGGCCTTCAACTTCAGCCCGGCCAACAGCGCGAGCAGATTCTCCTGTGGGTTTTCGCGATCCAGGGCGCCTTCCAGACGCGCCAGGGCCGCCTTGTTCTCGGCCACCAGCAAATGCAACCGAGCCCGGACGTAATTGGCCAGAGCGTTGCGTGGCTCGACCTTCATCGCCGCGTCGGCCCAGCGCCGCGCGTCGGCATAATTCTTGCGCCCCAACTGGGCTTGGGCCATGCGGGCCATCAAGTCCGCGTCCTGGGGGTTCTTGGACAATCGTTTCTGTACTTCGCTCAAAGTCATTGCCGGCGCCTGGGCCGCGGTCGGCAAGTGAGCAATGACTTTCTTGACGGACTGGCGATAACCGTCTTCGAAATCGCGCGGAGTGACGTTGAACGAACGCGCCAGGGCTTCCGGCGTGCCCAAATTGTCCGCGTACGCGGCCAGCATCTTGGCAATCGCATCGTCGCCGAACCGCTCGAGCATGTACTGGGCGTACAGTTCGGCCTGGCAGTACGCCAGGGTCCATTGGTCGCTCGATTGCGGGCGAATGAAGCCGAGATTGATCGACTCGAGGTCGAACAGCTTGTTGGCCGCGAAGTGTTCGAGAAGCACGTCGTTCCACGCCTGGGGCCGCGGGTATCCCTCGTTCAAGACGGCCACCGCTTCGGTGAACCAATGCGGTATGTTGAAATCGGTCTGCTGCAAATTGATGACGTGCACGAATTCGTGCTTGAGCACGCGCGCCCAGTTAAATCGCTGTTCGCCTTCGCTGGGCGACTGCAGCGCCACGATCTTGCCGGCACAAGCGCCGATCGGATGTATGTGTGGCAGCCCGACCATCCGCGCGCTGAACCAGCCGTGGCCGTCGGTGTTCTTGGCCTGGCTGAACACTTCGAAGAGCGATTTGTCGGGCGGCGCGTAGCCCATCTGCCGCACCAGGTGCGGATAGACCTCTTCCAGCCAATCGCCCATGTAGCGCGCCAGCAGCCGGTCTTTGGCCGGATCGAACTTGATGCGGAAGTGCTCGGTCTCCTGCGTTTCGTACGTGGCCAGCACTTCCAACACCTTGAGGGTGTTGTTCACGCGGACGTTGAAGGGATCGATCTTGAACGCCTCGTCGAGCACCGCTTTGGCCTGCTCTTCTTCGCCCAATCGCATGAGCATCATGCCCAACTGGCCGCCGGGGCCGATCAGTTGCGGCATCCGCGTCATCGCCTCGCGGTAGTAGTGTGCCGCCGCCGGCCAACGGCGCAGACGGTCGAGCGCGTCGGCGAGGGTCTCGAAAAAGACGCCCGGGTGAGGATTGCGCCCGGTAACTTCGGCCACCAACTTGCCGAAGCGCTTGTCGTCCATCGTACGGGCAAGCCCATCGACCGCGGCATATCCGGCCGCCATTCGCCCCAAAGTCTCCTCCGAGTGCGGGTGCAATTTCAATGCTTCCGTCAAGACGCCGATGCATTGGCGCGGCTCGAAATTCGCCAGGTGAATGTCGGCTTTCAAGTGCCATGCATCGAGCAATTGCGGATTGATCTCCATTGCGCGATCGCAGGAAGCTTGGGCGGCGGCCAACTCGAACTCTTCCAGCGACAGTTGGCCCAAGGCCACGTGCACTTCGGCCGCGTTATGGTTCAGCTCGAGCGCGGCCTTCAACTCCTTGCCCGCGTCGGCCATGTTGTACTTTTCGGCAAACAGCCGTCCAGCTTCGTAGTGTGCTTGCCAACAAGTCGGATCGGTCGACACGAGATCCGGATAGAATTCGTTCACCAGAAAGCCGAACTGATCGCTCAACCGATTCCAGCGGGCGAATTGGGCCGCCCCCAAGCCCACCCAGCGCAAGTTGCGTGGATCTTTGACTCGGCCGGCATTGAACAACTTGACCAGCCGCTCGTAGCCGGCGTTGGCCTGTGCCAGGCAACCCGCGGCGCAATCGAGTTCGGCACGCACCCACAAGGCCAGGGTCTGGTCATTGTCCAGCTTCAGCGCGGCGGCTGCTGACTCGTCGGCCGCCTCGTAGTCCCCGCGGCCCAACGCCAGGCGGGCCAACTCAGCCTGCAGCGTCGCGGCCTCTGGGTGCTTTTTGGCCGCTTCAGCAAGGGTTTGCACGGCCTGTTCGCGCTGGCCGACCGCTTCCTGGCAGGCGGCCACGCCCCTGGCCGCCTCCACTGCGTTCTGGGCCCTCAGGGCACGATACGCGTCTTGGGCTTCGGCGTACTTTCCCTCCTGCGATAGCCGGTGCGCCGCGGCCAGCGGGCCTTCAGCCGCGGGCTCGTCGGCGGCCAGACCGACACGGCAAAAGGCCAGCGCCAGCCATGCCCCTCCCCAGGCCGCGATCCGGAAGGAAGACTTCAACGGGAGGCTCACGATAGCTCCATGCAGGGTCGCAACCGACAGTCGCATCCACAGTCACCCACTAGGTTTACCGTAACGCAACCGGCGTAAGCGTACAAGCCTCAAGTTCAGCACGTTGCGTGTTGCGTTTGTGGCGCCATGCGATGCAAGCTCGTCAACCTCACTCCAACAGCCAATCGACGACTTGCACCAGGCCGTCTTCGTCGTGGCTGGGAGCGATCCGATCGGCGGCCAGCTTGACTTCAGGCAGCGCGTTGTCCATCGCGATGCCCAGACCGGCCGCCGCGATCATGGGAATATCGTTGACGTCGTCGCCCGCGGCGCAGATTTCCGCAGGCTCAATGCCCCATTCCGCGGCCAGCCGGGTCACTCCCGTCCATTTGCTGACGCCAAAGGGCGCGATTTCGCAGATGTAGCCGGTATATCGTGGACTGCGAAGCACGTGCACGTATAAATGTTCCGGTAGTTTTTCCTCGAGTTGTTGCGCGAGGCGCAACATTTCATCGCGAGGGCCCATGGCGAACCCGGCAAAAATGCCCGAGGGTGGCTCGCTCATCAGCGCCGGAAAAACGCGCTCGAAGCCCGCGTTTTTTTGAAAGAATTCAATCATCTCGGGCCGACCCGTCTCGCACGTCGCACAATAGTAGTCAAACCCAAGGTCGAACGTGTCGGCATAGAGGACGGCCTCGTAGCCGGTCTTGGATACGGTTTCCAGACACGATTCGAGCGCTCCCGGGTTGAACGACGCGCGAAACAGAGTGCAATGATCGGAAGCCCGCTTGATCAAAGCGCCACTGGCGGTCACCAGCGGCACGTTGAGCTGGAGCGGTTCGACGAGCGGCAGCACGCGGCTGTAGCGGCGCCCGGTGGCCAGCACGATTTCGATGCCGGCCCGCTTGGCGCGCAAAATGGCGTCCCGCGTCGCGTTGGTCAACTCGTTGCGGCTGTTGACCAGCGTGCCATCAATATCGATTGCCAATAAGCGATAACGCGCCATGGAAAAACCGTTGGTAAGCAAGCGCTCGCGGACCGGGCGCCCAGGCCCTTTGAGGGCTCGCGTTCGCCTTCCGCCGCAAGTATCGCAAAAACTTGCACCGCCGAACACCCGCCGAAGCCCTGCAGCTCGACGAGCGGCACGGCGTTTTCCGACCTCAATCGCCGCGCGATCAAGTCGATGCTCTGTTCCCCAGTGCGGAAGGCATCTAAGATATTGAGTCTGCCAAGGAAAACGCACTTCGGGTTGCTTTCGCTCATGGCTGAATGGGTAACGGTTGCAAAAGTTGGCGCCATTGGCGAGGGCAGCGGCGCGGCATTCCCCGTGGGCGACAAACTGGTAGCTGTCTTTAACCTGGGCGGCGGGGTGTATCGAGCGATCAACGATCTCTGCCCGCACATGGGCGCGTCGTTGGCCGACGGCTATGTGGAGGACGGCGTGGTGACGTGCCCCTGGCATGCCTGGCGATTCCGCGTGTGCGACGGCACCTGGTGCGACAACCCGCGCATCAAGACCGATACGTTCGAAGTGCGCGTCGTGGGGGACGAGATCCAGGTGCTTTCGCAGTGACGCCGTTGACGGTGAAGCCCGCTGCCTGTCGAAATTGGGACAGGCACCTCGCGGATGCGTTTTTCACGCTTTTTCGGGAGATGTGGCTCGGAGCCAGTCCCCTTTTTCAACGGCCTGGTAAGTGGCTCAAAGCGTGATCGTGCCGCCGGGGGCGACCACGATCGGCTCGGCCTTGGTTTCGGCCTTGATCCTGGCGGCCCAGGCAGACGTATCCTGCGCGATTGGCGGCCAGGTGTTGTAGTGCGACGGCACGACGCGTTTGGGCTCGAGGAGTTTGACGGCCTGCACCGAGTCGTTTGGCCCCATGGTAAAACGATCGCCGATCGGCACGACGGCCAGCTCGAGTCCGACAGCGCCGATCAACTTCATGTCGTAGAACAGGCCGGTATCGCAAGCGAAATAAACGTTGCCATCGGCCAACGCGAGCAGGAACCCGCCCGGATTTCCGCCGCCGCTGCCGTCGGGCAACACCGAACTATGATGCGCGATGGTCATCTGGACGCGTCCGAACGGCAGATCGATGCCGCCGCCGATGTTCATGGGCTGCGTGTTCTTGACCCCCTGCTTGCCGAGCCACTCGCAGATCTCGTAGTTAGCGACGACGGTCGCGCCGGTGCGGTTTGCGATCGAGGCAGCGTCGGCCACGTGATCAAAGTGGCCGTGCGAAACGAGCACGAAATCAGGCTTCACCGCGTGGGCTTTCACCGGAGCCGTGGGAGAATCGTTCAAGAAAGGATCGATGAGGATCGTTTTGTCACCGGCCTTCACCAGCCAACAGCCGTGTCCTAACCAGCGCAATGTTGTCGCCATAACGATGGCCCTTTCTACTTCCGCAGAAATGCGTTCATGTGTTTCTTGTACGCTTCGACGCCGGGCTGGCCGTAGGGATTGATGCCGATCAGGCGGCCTTCGACAACCGTGGCTAGCATCATCATCTGGAAGAACTGTCCCAACGACGCTTCGTCCAAGCGCGGCAAATGAAGATCGGCCGTGGGGCGTCGGTCTTCGGCGTATGCCTGATTCGTGCCGGCGATCGCCGCAGCCATGATGTCCGGCAACGTCTTGTCGGCCAGCGAATTGAGCTGATCCTGATCCGGGTCCGAATGCCCGACCTTCAGGGGATCGCGCCGCGCGTGGTCGACGATCAGGTTGGTGATCAGCTTATCGCGGCGCCCTTGTTGATGTTGCTGGCCGCGAGAGTGGAGATCGCGCGTGTTGACCATGGTAAGCGGCGTGGCTCCCCGCTCGTTCTTGCCCAGGCTTTCGGAAAGCAATTGATCGCACCACATACCCGTGGCTTCCAGTCCTTTTCCCCAGGTCGCCAGCACGCGGATCGTCGCGCCGCGCAACTGCTCCATCAGGTGGCACACGCCGACGTACCGCAACACGATGTTCTCACTCGGCGGAGCGGAGCGAAACTGCGCGTTCATCGCCGCGGCCCCTGCCAACAATTTGATCACATCCAGCCCCAGAATAGCCGCCGGCAGCAGTCCCACGGCTGTCAAGACCGAGAACCGTCCGCCCACCCCGTCTGGAATTGGAAAGCTTTCTGCGCAGCCCAGCGCCCGAGCCAGGTCGAACAGGCGTCCCGACCGGCCGGTGACCGGAACGATCAGGTCGGCCAGGAGCTTCTGGTCGCCGCCCGAGGCTTTGCGAAGCATCGCGAGTAGCTGGCGAAAGGCGACCGCCGTTTCCAACGTGCCACCGCTCTTGCTAATGACCACGATGCCCCAGCGGTCCGCGAGGTCGCGCGGCGAGGCATTGCCCAGCAGGTCGAGCAGTCCTTGGGTGGCGTCGTTGTCAACGTTGTTGCCCTCGAAATAAAGGCGCGGATGTCCGCTGCGCTCGGCGCGAGTCAATTCGTTGTAATAAGGATGGCAGCAAGCCTCGAACAGCGCCCGGGCGCCCATGTACGACCCGCCAATGCCCAACAGCACCACGCGATCAACGAGGCCATCAAGCTTTCGCGTGCTGGCCAGGATGCGCGCGATCTGGCTGGTGGCGCGCGATTCTCGATACTCCGTCAGAAGCCGCTCGGGCAGCTCGACGAATCCCGCGTCGAGCGGTTCTTTCACGGGCGGAAACTTGCCGCCGCTTTGCCACAACCGTGCGTCGGCCAGCACTTCGGCCCGGGCTTGTTCCAAGCGCGGCGATAGTCGCGCCAAGTCCTCGGGCGAAAGTCCCGTGCCTGGAACCATCGCGCCCGAGCAGTCGTAGCGCAACGGCGCAATGGAAGGGCTGCTGCTCATAACAATCACCGGCGAGAGTCGTGGCCGCTGTTCGCAATCGGAGTACGAATCGTGAAGATAACCCTTGGCATAGCGCCCTGCCAAGAGGCCGGACCGTGGCGCGGCGTCGAGCCGGGAATTCGTGCCTTTACGGCTTGTGCGCCAGCCGGATTTTGATACCACTGAAGAGTGCCCGCCGCGCAGCGAGCAACATACGCCCTAGGAAATCGGCCGTCATGGACATGCACGAATTGACTCGCGAGTTGCAGGTGCACAATGATTCCAAAATCGTGCTGCTCGTCGCCGACGGCCTTGGCGGACTTCCCCTGAGGGCGGGCGGAAAAACCGAGCTCGAAACGGCCCGTACCCCGAATTTGGACGAGCTGGCCCGCCGTGGAACCTGCGGGGGCAGCATCCCGGTCAAGCCAGGCATTACGCCCGGCAGCGGGCCCGGGCATCTGGCGCTATTTGGTTACGACCCGCTCGTGTATCGCATCGGCCGCGGGGCGCTCGAGGCGACGGGCATCGGTTTCCACCTGGGCGATTTGGACGTCGCGGCGCGCGGAAACTTCTGCACGCTGGATGCGGCGGGCAACATCGTCGATCGGCGCGCCGGCCGCATCGGCTCCGAAGAAAGCGCTCCCTTGGCCGTTAAACTGCGCCAAGTCAAAATCCCCGGCGTGGAGGTGTTCGTCGAGCCCGTCAAGGAACATCGCTTCGTCGTCGTCTTTCGCGGTCCGAGGCTGGGAGGCGACGTGCACGACACCGATCCGCAAGCGACCGGCGTGCCACCACTTGCACCCAAGGCAATCGATCCAGAGAGTCAACGGACCGCCGAGGTAGCCGTCGAGTTTGTCGCCCAGGCCCGCAGAATCCTGGCCGAACAAAAGCGGGCCAACGGCCTGACGTTGCGCGGTTTTTCGCGCAAGCCCCAGTTGCCGACGTACCAGGAAGTGTACGGACTGAAGGCGGCCGCGATCGCCGTATATCCGATGTACAAGGGCCTGGCCAGGCTGGTCGGAATGGACATCGTTGGCAACGCGCAAACGATCGGCGAGCAGATCGACGTGCTTACGCAACAGTGGGGCAATTACGACTTCTTTTTCATCCACTTCAAATACACCGACAGCACCGCCGAGGATGGCAATTTCGAAGCCAAGGTCAAACGGATCGAGGAACTGGACTCCATCATTCCGCGCATCATGGCCTTGAACCCGACCGTGCTGGTCGTCACGGGCGACCACAGCACGCCCAGCTTGCTGAAGAGTCATAGCTGGCATCCCGTGCCGACACTGCTGGTTTCCCACGCGTGCCGGCCGGACGGCTCGAAGGCGTTTGGGGAACGCGAAGCGATGCACGGCGGCTTGGGCCAATTCGAGGCCAAATATCTGATGCCGCTGGCGCTGGCCAATGCCGGGCGATTGGGTAAATACGGCGCGTAGAGGTAGAGATGGTCTGGCGGCCAGAGGGCCTAGCGCACCAGGCGTGCGTTGAGCCAATCGGCGTGGTCGAGCTCGTCGCCCCGATCGGCGTAGTCGACCAGCAAGCTTAGGCGTTTGGCCCCCGATACGTCGACCGAGATCGGCACGGGCGGCTGGCCGCCGCGGATAATCTCGCTCGTGGCCCGCTCTTGCCAGGCGCCGCTGCCATCGTCGATGAAGACTCGAAACTCGACGCTGCCGCGCTGGCCGGCTTCGGCGTCGATTGCCAGATCGGCTTCGAAGCGGCGATACGACCGGTCGAGATCGTACGTGATCCGCGCCGGGCTGTGCATTCCCAGCCCTTTGGCATACAGCCGCTCGCCGGCACGCAACTGGGAGCCGAGCACGCTGCGGTCTGCCTGAAACGGCCACGTCAGTTGCAAATACGGAACGTGGCGGTAGCTGGACGGCTTGAGATCGGAAAGATATTCGATGCGGCCGCCGAACGGTTGCAAGGCAACGATCGCATCCGTCGGCGATTTTAATTCCGCGCCCCCGACCAGCTTCAAGCGGGCGCTGTTCTTGTCGGCCAATAGTTCGATTGCCGTCAGGCGGCTGCCGTCCCGAAAGCCGGCCAAAGTTCTGGGACCGCTGGGGCGTGACTTGTAGACCAGTGTGGGATTGAAAATGATCACCGAGATCTTGTCGACCTCGACGTCGACCTTTCCGGCGTTCGTCTCCAGCGGCACGACTTTCTGCTGCCAGCCGAGGATCGTGCCGGTCAATTCGTCGCCGTTGTCCAAGAGCAGACGATCGGTTTGGCCACCGGCCGTGGCAATGCGAGTCATCCACCCATCGAGCGTGGCCCGGTCTTGGAGCGATCGCAGGACGATGCCGGCCACTAGCTCCAGCGGCAGGCTGAAGTCGCCGAACACCTGCGAACCGCCGCGCACTTCTTCTTTCTCGATCAGCGCCGTATCGGCCACGATCCAGCCGCCGCCGGCCAGAAAAATTCGAATCCCGCTTGCCGGTTCAACCAGTGCGCCCCACATCGCCAGGTCACCTGAGGGAATCTCGCGCTCGACCCCGGATTCGGCGAAGCGTAAATTCGACTTAGCGTCGGCGGCCACGAGCGCTCCGCGAAACGGCTTTCCTTCCGCGGGGATGCCTAGCGGCGACTCGCCAAAGACAGCGGCCAGCGGCACCGTGACGGCCAGGCACAGCGATGCCACAAGCACCTTTGACGTCGGTCGCAGCAACAGTCGTGGCATTCAGCGTTGAAAGATCGGTAGGAAGTTATTGGGCATTTGAAGAACGATGCATGCCATGCTGGTTCCGTATTCCATGCAGATCGAATCATTCCACGATCCGTCCTCGGCCTGGCGGGACACCAGCGCGTCGCGGACGGCCGGATACCACCTGGTCCAATACTCGCCTCCGGCGTGCCACATGGCCTGCACGGCGTAGTAGTGGCCGTAGAAATAATGGCTCTCGCGATTGAATTCGTTGGCCTGCGGCAGAAAGCCCATCAAGTAATCGAGTCCCTTTTTGATCTCCGGACCCTCGTAGATGCCGGCGCTATACAAGGCGACGACCCCGGCAGCGGAGCGCGGAAATGCGCTTTGCCCGCCTTGGATCATGTACATGAAGCCGCCGTCGGGATTTTGACTTTTTTTGACGTATTCAGTGCAGCGGTCGATCGTCTCGCGGGGCACGAAC
The DNA here is from genome assembly GCA_041497975.1 of Planctomycetia bacterium. Taxonomy (GTDB): domain Bacteria; phylum Planctomycetota; class Planctomycetia; order Pirellulales; family PALSA-1355; genus PALSA-1355. The sequence goes on from JBGQHN010000001.1 coordinate 26,654, forward strand.
AGGCCGGCATTGCGCGCCGCCCGCAGGGCCATCACCTGGCAAATCGTGACGGAAATATCAGCGTCGCGACGCACCGGCTGGTAGCGCCAGCCCCCTTCATTATTCTGCGTGTTGACGATCAGGTGCACCGCCTTGGTCAGCTTTTCGCGAATGTCGCCGCGCATGGTCATGCCGTAACATTCGGCCAAGAACAGCGTGGCGAATCCGTGGCCATACATCGGGCCGTGGCTGCTGGCGTTCGGAATGTTGATAAATCCGCTCTCTTGCGTGTTGGCCAAGATGAAGTCGATGGCCCGGTTGACGTTGCGGCCATGGGGCCCGCGGCCCGGGGTGCTGCCACCCGACATGAATGCCATTCCGGCCAGCGCGCAAATCGCGACATTGCGGCTATAACCGCCGGACCGGAAAGACCCATCTTCATCCTGTCGCGTGGCGATCAAGTTCAACCCGCGTTCGATCGCCCGCGCGGCGGGCGGTGTGATGAGCTCGGCGGCTGTTTTTTCCGGATCTTTTGGCTGCGCGAAAGCGTGTCGGCCAATACTCGCCAGCGAGAAACCACCCGCCAGGGCCTGGCCGAGGAAGCGGCGTCGGTCGGCCCTATCCGCAGGCGGCTTCAATCGGTGAGGTGTTGCACGATGTCGCATGTTGCACTCCCGCGGGTCATTTCCTGTTCTGTTCCTCCGCCAAGCGCTTATAGTAACGTTCGATCATCAGTTCGTATTGTGGCAAAAATCGCTCCGGCGAGTTTTGCAACATTTGTTCGCGAGCCCGCTGGGGCAGATGTCCCCAAGCGTCCTTCAATAGCCCTTTGACCAATTCCGGATCGGGCCGCGCGTCTTCGGCCTTGCCCAGACGATCCGTGCTGTCTTGGGCCGGCTTGTTCGAATCCTTGCCCGACTTGCCGGCCGACGGTTTGGATTGCTGAACCTGTTGTCGCTTGCTGGTTTGCTGTTTCTTGTTCTTTGTCGACGCGGCCTGCTGCGCGGCGCGCTGCTGCTGGGCTTGTTCGATCAACTTAGCCAGGTCTTCGACAATTCGCTGCTGCAGGTGCTCGGCGTGCGCGCGCTGGGCGCGATCGGTAATCAAACTCTCTGCGGACCGCATCTCTTGGCTGATATACGAAAGAGGGTCCTCTTCGGGGCTTGGCATGCCGATATCTTCGCCGTCAATAACGGATTGATCGAGTGGCTGCTCGCTCGACTTGTCACCAGCGGGGCGCTTTGACCGCCGGCTGTCCTTGGCATCGCCGGCGCCCTCAAGCAGTTCGTTGTCCAGATCCTTCAGTAGCGTCTCGTCGAGCGTGGGTTCCGCGGCGCTTTTTTTTGCCGCGGGTGGGGCGTCTTGGGGTTTAGAATCCGGTTCGCCGGCGGCATCGGCTGGTGCCAGCGCCAGCGTAAACGCCAACAGCCCGGCGCACGCGACGATGAGCGGAACAGCCGGCGACGATCGCGAAAACCAGCACGCGTTAGCCATCAGAATCCTTTTCTACCGCCGCGCGTGGTTCGCCGGGGGGCGGTGCTATGTCGCCTGGCGGACCCTCTTGGCGCACGTCAGGAAGCTTTTCGGGATCATCCTCTGGATTGTCCGCGGGGGGCTCGGCCAATTTGAGCGTCAAGTCCGCCAGTTTGCCCTGCTCGGCGGCAATCTCAGTTAATTCTTGATCGGCCGTTGCGGCGGCGTCGTCCTTGGGCGTAGTCAGGGTTCGATACCGACCGTTGAGATCTTCTTGCAAGATCTTGAGCAACTTCAATTGGGTTAATACGTAGTTGCCGTCGGATCGAGCACCTTTTCCGCCTGCCGATCCGCCGCCTTCCGCGCCGCCGGACTTCGCTTTGGCCTTGTCTTCGAACGCCGTCAGCAATTGGGCCAGCCGCACCCGAGCCGCCTCCTGGCTGCCCTGTGTAGCGGTGCCGGTCTCGCGGTGTGTGAGCAATTCGGCGGCCCGCGTCATTTGCTTGGCGGCCCCGCCGAGCGCCAAGTTGATGACTTCGGTGAGCGAGAGCTTTTCAGCCAATAGGGAAGTGTCGCCCTCCAGTGATTTCTGCTGGCGAGCCAGATCGTTGACCGTGCTGAGCTGAGCCCGCGTCAGGCGGCCCGCGCTGGCGCGCAAGTTCTCGATCCGCTCGGTTTCCTGGATGAGTTTTTTCTGGCGCTCGTGCAAGCTCTTGAGCGAGTCTTCCAGACGGGCCATCTGCTCGCGGGCCAAATCTTCTTCCGCTTGACGCCGTCGCTGCGCCAGTTGCTCTTGAGCTTCCTGCAGATCTTTTTCCGCCTTTTCGGCTTGTTGTTCGGCCGCCGCCGCGTCGCCCTGTTGCCCGGCGTTGCCCGCCTGCTGCATCTTGCCTGCCGCGCCCGAAGTGCTGCGACCGGCTTGCTCCGCCTGCAAGCGTTCCAGCCGCCGGGCCAGTCGGGCCGCCTCGTCCTCGAGTTTCTTTTGTTCGCGAGCCAGACGTTCGAGCTGCTGTTTTCGCTCGGCGTCCGGCTTGTCAGCCGCGGCGCGCATTTGCTTGCGTAGACCGGCCTGGCGCTCTCGGATGTTGGAAAGCTGTTGTTCCGATTCGCGCAGCTGCTTGACCAGTCTGGTGAGTTCCTGCTCGCGCCGATTGGACAAGATCGCCATCAGGTCTTCGAGATCCTTGGCGATCTTTGTCTGTTGCTCGACGGCCTGGCCGAGTTGATTTCGCTCCAGCTGTTGGCTCGACTGCCGCATTTGCCCGCTGATGGCTTGTTGCTGCGACTGGTGCAGTCCGTCGGAAATCGTCGCGGCCGAAAGAGGGTCGGTTTGTTGGAGCGACTGGGTCGTTTCGGCCATCTGCTGCTGGACTTTTTCCAGCCTGCGACTCAACTCGACCTGTTGGGCCGAAAGTTTTTTCAAGTCCGCCTGCTGCTGCGAGTCAAGATCTTTCAATTCCCGTCCCAGGGTCTTTTGACCGATTTCCTTGGTGGCGCTGGCAATCGCTTCCTGATCGCGCTGCAGGTGCGCGACATCTCGGGCAAAGCGGCGGTAGTTGTCCCACTGGCCCAGTTCACTCAACATGTTTTCCAGCGACGAAATCACCTGGTCCTGATTCGCTCCGGCGCTGGTGAGCGATTTGTTCACCAGTGGGTCGACCTGGGTTTGCGACGGAGTCTGGCCGGCGTCTTGAGGCAATTTGGACTGGGCCGTCTTGATCAAACTCGTCAGGTCACGCTCGATGGCATTCAAGTGTTGTTGGCCGAGCCGGTCGAGCTCCTCCATGATCGCGGTCATGTGCCGTTCGATTTCGGGGCTATCGACGCGGTTGTTGCCGAGATCGGTCAGAAAATCGCCGATCTGCGCCGGAATGCCCTCGGTCCGGCTCGTTAAGGTTCGCGTCACCTGGCGTTGATTCAGCTCGGCGCTCTGCGCATGGTCGACATCTTGTTTATTCAGTCGCCCGACCTGGTCCAATTGGATCTCTAGTGACTTCGTCTGCGCGCGTGCATCCTGTTGCAACTTCAGCACGCGCTGTAACTCACCGACGATCAATTGCTGCCGTTGAGCAAGGCGTTCTTCGAGTTCCGCCGGCGTGATGATTGAAATCTGGCGGACGGTGCTCTTGCCTAGTTGCGGCACATAGTCACTGGCGGTGGCCCAAAACGTGAGTTGTGAACCGGTCTTGAGACCCAAATCCGCGAGCGACCAGCGATGTTCCAACACTCGCGTTTCGCCCAGGTGTCCGCCGACCAGCAGCCCCGGGGAAACCTGGGGGGGCACTTTGTCGGGTCCCTGATGAATTGGTACGGCAAAGTCCTCCACGTCCGAGCGGTCCGAGCGGCTGAAGTGCAAGCCGATTTCGCGAACGGCCAGATCGTCTTTGACCGCGATCTTAAGCGGCACTTCGCCTTGCGGAGTCACGAAGATATTGCCCGTGGGTTGCTCGACGGTAACGGTCGGCACCTGATCCACGATTGCGCGGATTTCCCAGCGATCGTCGGCGCCCCCGATCAGACCTGGGCCATCTTCGAGTGCGATCCAGTAGGCGCCGGATTTGTCGATGACAAATGGGCTCTCGGCATCGGTACCCAGCGAGAACCCGTAAGCGTCCGCCGACAATTGCAAGCTCAGCTGGGGGCCATTTTCCTGGTGGATCTTGGCGCCGCGAAGCTTTTTTGTCGAAATGCCCGATAGCTCGACGCGAGTGCCGCGCAACGCGTAGATGTTCTTTTCGCACGACTCGACGGGCAAGCCGGTATAGTCCGGCGGATGCAGCGTCAGTTGCAACGAATCGAGCTTCGGAGGCTCGACCACCTCCAAGTGAATCCACTCCATCGAAGAATCGTCGCCCCCCTCGGCCCGATACCAAAATGGCCGAGTCACGTTTTCCTTTCGGGCGACCATTGTTCCATTCAGCAAGGTCATGGACTCGGATACTTCTTCGACGCTCGACGCGCCGGCATCATAGCGATAGTGGATGCGAACTTCGTCGGGCACGCGGTGTTGGGCGTCCCGAACGAGTTCGACCTCGAAGGACTGGCCGGCGGCCAATCGCGTCGGAGCTTGCCGAAAAGCCAGACGGTAGAACTTGGGCCAGCTTTCGCCGCCCAGGGGCCGGGCAAGCCGCCCCAGTGCAATGCGGGCAGCCGACGGCGACACGGCGAGAACTCCAAGCGCGACGGCTCCCACGACGGCCGCCACCAGCAGCGCGCGACGCGTCGGTCGGCGCTCGAAGACGCTCGAAAAGTCCAAGCCTTCAACGTCGGACGCCGTCCTGAGTACTACCGCGCGGCGCAGGACCGCTGAGCCCGCCAGGGTGTCGGTCTCCGACTGCTTGAGAAACTGAATCGTGCTGGCCAGGCGGTCTGTCAAACTGGGGAATCGCCGCTCGATGCGTTGCGCAAGCTGGAGATCGTCCAACCGGCGGGCGAAACCGACGATCCAAAATCGAACGCAGGCCCACGCAAAAACAAGAACCACCGCCAGGCTGCACATCAGCCGGATGCCAGGGTCTTGAAAACGAATGAAATAGTCCGCCAAGCCGAGCAGCAACACGGTCAGCGTCACCAGGCTGACGGTCCAGCTCAGGGCATACAAGGCCATCAGCCGGCGAGCCTGGAAACGCACCTGGCCAATTTTCTGTTCCAGCGGATGTGCCATGCAAATTGTCCTCTCGCGGCCGAGCGTCCTGGTGCGGCCGTCCTGGCGCCTGCGGAGATCCGCTCATCCAAAACACGCGCCTTGGGACCCGCGATTCGTCGTTATTATAGCATTCCCTTGCGTTTGCGCAGAATCCATTCCGACACCACCAGCCCTAAGAATGCAGCCAGCAGCCACCAGCGGTTCCAAAGAATTTCGGGCGGAAGCGTTTCGATTGGTACCTGGTGTCCGGGCGGCAACTCGTCGAGCAGCCTTTCCACGTCCGTGATGCGATAGAAACGTCCACGCGTGTCCTCGGCCGCGCGTTTCAGTTCTCCGGAGTCCATTTCGACGCGCTCCAGCTCGCCGGGCGGTGCCAGGACAAGAAAATCGGCTGAGGGGACTTTGCCCTCCAGCGTCGGCGCCGCGACCCACGCGTGATACTTTCCGTCCATGGGATCGCTAAACGCTCCCTCAAAAATGCCACGGTTCGTGGCATTGCGCTGCAATTTGACGCGTTGATTCTTCTGTCCTTCACGCTCCAGCACGACCGTCACTCCGTCGTCTTCAGCCGGCGCTTGTCGCTCATCGACGAAGCGGGCCCGCAATCGCACTACGTCGCCGCGGCGATACTCGCGGCGATCGGCCGCCAGTTCCACCGAGTTATCCTTGCCCAGCAGTTTCGAGCGGCTGAGGTAACGGACCGCCTGGACCCAGTAGCGGGCGAAGAAGACATCGCCCACGCGATAGCGCCACATCCAGGTGTCGTCGGTGGCGTGGAACAACACCTTGCCGGCGCCGACGTACTGCATCAAGAACACCGGCAGATGCCTGCCATCGGGGGCCAGCCGGGTCGGATGTTGGGCCAGCACGCGCGCCGCCGGCTTGATCTGCGGGGCCTCGAGCAGCCAATACAAGGGATGCAGGTCCTGCCAAATGCGCATGGTTTCAGCCTGGCTGTCACCCAATTGCATTTGCGGGCTGGCCAGGCCGAGTTCGGTCGGCTGCGCGACGAAGCCTTGATCGATCACGTGGCCGGTGTTGGGCGTGGTCACCGTGTCGAGATGAATGGGAAACAACGGCTCGAGCGGCGTGTTGCGGTATGCCGTCGGCGTAAATTGCGGTCCCGAGATAAACGCGATTCCGCCCCCCTTCTTCTCGACGAAATCGTTCAAATTGCTCAGCACGCTGGCGCTAAGATAGGTTGGGTTCACGTCGCCGAAAATCACTACGTCAAATACGAACAATTCCTCGCGTCGCACCGGAAAGACGCGCAGCGCCGTCTGATCCAACTCCGCGTATTCCAGGTCGGCGTCCTGCAAGACGGTTTTCAACTGAATCGTGCTGTCGCGTTCCAGCATGTTCTTGAGATAGCGAAATTCGTAGCTGGGGTAGGCCTGCACGAGCAACACCTTGATCTGCTCCTTGCGCACGCTGACCAATCGCGATTGGCGATTGTTTTCGACCTGGGCTTCGTCCGGCAGGTGCTCGACTTCGATCAGGTATTCGAATTCCCCGACCTTGGTGGGGCGGTACGGCAAATGCAACCGCTCGGGCGTACCGTCCTCGTTGATGGCGACCTTCATCTGCGCCAGCACGGTCGGGTCGTCCTTTTCGCGCAACGTGACCTCTACCGTTTTTCCGGCCAGGCCGCGCCCGATCAGCTTGTATTCGAAATTCACGATGTCGTCGACAAAAACGACTTCATCGACCAACAGATCCGCGAGCTCGAGGTCGAGAACAGGCCTTTCGCTGCCCAGTCCGACGGTGAACAGCGGAACGCCCTTGCGCCGCGCGTAGTGAGATGCGTCGGACAGACTGATCCCATCGGTGTTGATGCCGTCGGTGAGCAGAATGACGGCTGCCGGAGGCGTACCGCGCAGGTCGCTCAGCACGTAGCGCAACCCGGTACCCAGACGGCTGCTCTCTCCGCGCGGTTGTGCCTGTTCCACCGCGTCGCGCAATTCGACGAGCGAACCCGATTGGGCCCGCGCCGCGCTGGATACAAAGTACAGCTTGAGTCGATAACGACGGGCAATGGCGCTCAGCACGTCGGTCTTTTTATCCAGAAGCACGGACTTGGCAAGGTTCAGGCGATTCGGCAGGTCGAATCCAGCCGCCTCCATCCGGCTGGCGACGAGCGCGTTGAGTTTCTTGTCATCATACCGATCGTCGATTCCCATGCTCGCCGAATCGTCAACAACGATTGCCACGGTTGGCAAGCCGGTGCGGCGCAGGGAGACCGTGAACTCGGCGATCATGAAGACGACGATGGCCATGGCCGCCAGCCTGAACGCAACCAGCACGGCCTTGGCGACGCGTCCGGCCGCGGTGCTTTCGCGCGCATAGAAGTACACCACCCAGGCCACGATCGAAATCGCCAAGAGCAACGTCACCCAGGGAGCCCAGGCCCAAGTGTTTTCCAGGCTCCAGGTCGTGCCTTCGCCCGGACTGACGGCTTCGACGCCGAGCCATTTTTCCAACCAGTTGGGAAGGATGCCGCTCATCGAGTCGTATGTCCAAACCGCCACGCCAAGAACGTTTCGGCAAACAACAAGCCCAACACGCAGTAGAGCAGGGTCTTGTGCACTCCGCTGCGATGGCTGATGTTGGGCGAATCGGCCTCATCGAGGCTGGAACGCTTGTGCGTCGTGAATTCCTTCGGCAATTCCTCGGGAGCCAATTTCGTCAGATCGCTTTCGCTGGTGTCGATGTTGACGGCGAACGCCTCGTTGCGCGAGACGGGTGCGCCCAAGTCAACGCGATACACTCCGCTCTCGTGCGTGTCGGCAAACGACCAGCGGCTCGACTGGCGGTCCATCGCCATCCGAACATCCTCGTGCGACCCATTTGGACTGGTCACGCTCACCGTGGCGCGCGTCGCCAAGGCTTCCAGGGAATCGCCCAGCACCTGGCCGACTTCCACGTTGTGTTCGGTCATCTGTCCGCGAACGGCCAATGCCAGGATCTCCTGTACGATGGGCACAAAGCTAGGCCAGGCCGGCAGCGTGGTCCACGGCTCAGCCCCCGCGCCCGTCGATGACAGCGATCCTTCCGTGGCGATCAAAATCGAGCGCCCTCGGTGAATCGTTTCTTCCACGATCGCCGCATCGCCGCCGTCGAATGCCAGCGCTATGCGCGCCGTCGGCTCCGGCGCCAGGCGGTAGTATTTGTAAACGGGCGTTGTCAACAAACCAGCTTGCTCGCGCCCCTGAAAAGCGGCCACCAGCGGGTGGCGATAGTCGAGCGGGTCGAATCGATACTGATACTGGGGCTCGGCGATCAACTCCTTCAGCCGCGCGGGCAGCACCCGAACTCCTTGCTCGCCGGCCAGTTCACGGTTGTAGCGATCGGGCAGCACCTGGTCGCCCAGAAAGAACACCAACCCGACGCCGTGCTTCAAAGCATTCTCCAGCACGCGGGCCTCGTTGGACGTGAACTGCGCCACGTTGCATAAGAAGATGCAGTCATATCGCGACAAGTCCCGCTCCAGAAGCGCGCTTTCGGGTATGACCTCGGGTTGCACCGCGCCCGGCGCGTTCGCGTTTCCCGCATCGGGATTCAGCGCCAATGCCAGGTAATCGGTGGCGCCTGTCATGTGCTGCGTGGCGGGCTTTCCGTTGACACATAAGACGCGCAGTTGCTCCTTTACGGGCACCGAGAGCCAACGGTGATTGTCGATATCCAGCAGATCGGTGCCGAGCCGGACTTCGACGACGTGATCGCCCGGCGTGTCGAAGCGGTGCGAGAACGATACCCGGGCTTGTTCGCCGGCGGCCACGTCGACGTAAGCTTCCTTGATCCGTTTGTCATCGACGTGCAATTCGAGTGGGTGATGATTGCGAGGCTGCGTGCCGAAGTTGCGGACCTGCGCCGAAACGGTGACCTCGCGGGTCGTCGTGGCGAACGGCTCATCGGCCGCGACGTTCGTGACGGCCAGGTTTTCGGCTCCGGCCTGTCCCAGGTCGACCACGACCAGCGTGGCCTGTTGGGCAAGTCGCTCCAGGCGCTGACGATATTCAGCCGCTTCCGCGTCCTTCAGTTCGGGCACCCAGGTGTTGCGACCCAAATCGGTGAGAAAGTACACTTCCTTGCGCATTTCGCCCGCATCTTCGGCCGATTGCAAGATTCGTTCGACACGCACCAACGTGGCCGGCAGATCGGCTCCCGCGTGCGGCAGTTTCAAGTTCTCGATTTCTTCCAGAAAATCACGGGGTTCGGCAGCCGGAGAACCGACGATCGTACTGGGCGGCGAAGCCATCAAAACGAGCGTGAAGGCGTCGCCCTGTGCGCTCTCGTCGACAATTTGGGCAGCCAGTTGCTTGGCCCGCTCGAAGCGACTCTTGTCGGTCGGTTTATAGCCCATGGAGTATGAGCCGTCGATGACCAGCACTTTCAACGTCCGTTGGCCGGGTACGAAGCCCAGCCCCGCCTGCTCCAAGAACGGTTGTGCCACGGCGAACACGACCAGCGCGATGATCAGAGTTCGCACCAACAGCAGCAGCCATTGTTCGAGCCACATCCGGCGCGAATTCTTGCGCATCGCGGCCAGCAGATATTCGATCGCGGCCCAAGAGACTTCTCGGTAGCGTCGCTTGTTCCACAAGTGAATCAAGATTGGCGCGGCGGCGGCCGCCAGCCACCCGAGCATCAGGAGGTTGCCGAAGCCAAAGGCCAAAAGCGGTGGCAAGCTGCCCATAAAGCGATTAATTTAAGCGGTTCATTCTGGAAGCGAGATAGCTCGACAGCGCGATTTCCAGCGACTGATCGGTTCGCAACAGTACGTAATCGATGCGTTGCCCGCGGCAGCCCTTGCGGACCGCTTGCAAAAACTTTCCGAACTCTTCCAGATAGGCCCGGCGCAGCGCGCGCGGGTCGGTCAACACGTCGGGCAGCTCCTCCATGCCGCGAAACAACGTCGTCTGGCGGAACGGAAACTCGAGCTCGGCGGGGTCGAGCACGTGAAACACCACCACCTCGTGGCGCCGGTGTCGAAAATGCTTCAGCCCGGCCATCATCGACGGGACGTTGTCGAACAAGTCGCTCAAGATCAGCACCAGCCCGCGCCGTTTTAGCCGCTCGGCCAAATCGTGAAAAATTGGCCCGGTCTGCGTTTTGCGCTGCGGTTCAGAATTCTCCATTACGTACAATAGCTGCTTGAGATGCGAGGGGTTGCTGCTCGCGCGAATCAGCGCTCGAATCTCGTTGTCGAACGTGACCAGTCCCACGCTGTCCTGCTGCTGCAAAATCAGATACGACAGCGACGCCGCCACGCACTGGGCGTATTCCAGCTTGGACAGCGGAGCGTCGGCGCTCTTGTAGCGCATGCTTTCGCTGGTGTCGACGAGCATGTAGCTGACCAGATTGGTCTCTTCCTCATATTGCTTGAGGTAGAATTTGTCGGTTTTGCCGAACACTTTCCAGTCGACGTAGCGCAGGTCGTCGCCCTGCGAGTATTCGCGATGTTCGGCAAACTCGATCGAAAAGCCGTGATAAGGACTGCGATGCACGCCCGACACGTAGCCCTCCACGATCGACCGGGCCCGTAGCTCCAGTCCTTGGAGCTTAGCCAATGTCCGCGGATCTAAAAATTTGAGGTTGTTTTCCACTGGACGCGGCCTCGTCGTCGATGGGGATGGTTTCGATCAGTCGTTGGATGATGTCATCGGGCTTGACTCCCTCAGCCTCGGCGTTGAAGTTGGTCATGATTCGATGTCGCAGCACGGGGAAGGCCACGGCGCGAATATCGTCGCTGTTGACGTAATAGCGTCCATGCAGCACTGCCCGGGCCTTGGCGCCCAGCACCAGGAACTGGCTGGCCCGCGGGCCGGCTCCCCAGCTCACGTAGTCTTGAATGAAGTCGGGCACGTGCCCCTTCTCGCGCCGCGTCAGGCGCGTGAATTGCAGCGCATAGCGGGCGATGTGATCGGCTACCGGCACTTTGCGCACGATCTGTCCCAGGGCCACGATTTGTTCGGCATTGAGCGTGGGCGTAATCTCGAACTGTTTGTCGGTCGTTGTCTGCCGGACGATTTGGAATTCCTCCTCCTCGTCGGGATAGTCGACAAAGATATTGAACATGAAGCGATCCAGCTGCGCTTCGGGCAGTGGATAAGTCCCTTCCTGTTCGATGGGGTTTTGGGTGGCCAGCACGAAGAACGGCTGCTCCAACAGATGCCGCTTGCCGCCCACGGTGATCTGATGTTCCTGCATCGCTTCCAATAGGGCCGCTTGCGTCTTGGGGGGAGTGCGGTTGATTTCGTCGGCCAGGATGACGTTGGCGAAGATCGGGCCCTCGAGAAACCTGAACTCGCGCGTGCCCGTCAACTTGTCTTCCTGAATCACTTCCGTGCCCGTGATGTCAGCCGGCATCAGATCGGGCGTGAATTGAATGCGGCTGAACTTCAGCGAAAGCGAATCGGCCAACGTGCGAATCATCAACGTCTTGGCCAGGCCGGGTACCCCGACGAGCAAGCAGTGCCCCCGCGCAAATAGCGAAATCAGCAGTTCCTCGATCACGTGCTGCTGGCCGACAATTACTTTGCCAAGTTCCGCGGTAATGCGCTGAAAGGCCTCGTTCAACTGGTGCACCTGTTGGATGTCGTCGTCTGGAAGCATGAGTGGGTCCGATTGCTAGGGAATCAGTGACATATCGAACGAAGTGCCTTGGCGGTCTTGCCAGGTGTCAACGGACGCCAAAAAAAGTGCCAGGGCTTCAAGGTTCCTTGATTGTGCTCGTGCGGGGAGTCGGCCCCGAGGTCGAGCGTTGGTCGAGGGCGACCGCAGCACCTGCCGCCTTCGGCCGCTGGCCCTGCTGACGAAAGCCGAACAACTTGTCGGCCGTGGCAATCAACAACAAGTCGCCGGACGCCACAAGGTTGCCGCCGCCGGCGCCGCGCTGGGTGAGTGCGATCGGGTCGCGCATCTTCGCCGCAGGTGCAGCAGCATCCTGATCGAGAATATAGAGCTCGCTGGCGGTGGGCCAAATGACTTGATCGCCCATCAAGATCCCGCGACCGTGGCCCAAGGGGCTCGTATCGGGCCAGCGCTTGACGATCTTGCCGCGGCGGGCGTCGATCCACCACAACGCATCGCCGCTGGCTATGAGCGTGTCGTGTCCGACTCCGAGCAGGTGAACGGCGTCTTCCGGCAAATGACTCTCCCATAGCATTTCGCCGCTGCCGGCGTCGAGCGCAAAGATCGATTCGCAATCGGACGGCGCGACAAATAGCGTTCCGCGATGATATACGCACGGATTCAGATCGCGATAAAAGTGGGCCGTGCGCTTGTCCTGGCCGTCGGGTCCGGCTTTTTTCGCGCGCCGATAGAGCGTGGCCCATTGCAGACGTCCGTCGCGCGCCGATATCGCCGCCACGGCGCCCAGGTTGGTGTTGTAGTACAACGTTCCCTGCTCCAGAGTGAGCAGGTTGTGCGTGATTTCCTCGGACTGGCCTCCGCTGGGCGTTTCGGCGGCGCAAACCATGGTCCGCCATCGCAGCCGCTTTGTTTGGGCGTCGAAACAGGCCACGTGGGCCTGGGGCCTGACGTCGCTCTTTCTCATGGCCACGTACAAGTCCGATCCGTCCACGATCGGCGAGCCTTCGAAGGCCCACTTTTCATCGTCGGATTTTTCCAGCGACATTTTCCAGACCAGCCGGCCTTGTGCCGAGAGATCGAGACACACCAAATATCCGTTCATGCGGACGTCCAGCGATTCGAGCGGCCGGCTCGTGACCTGCGATCCCATGCGGGCATACAGCTTGTTGTCGTGCACGGTCATGGTGAAGCGCGGCACGCCCAGGCGGCCGCTCGTGCGGCCGGCCAACGCGGCGTTGTCATCGGAAAAAATCTCGCCCGGCGGCCTTTTCGGATCGTCGCGCGGCCAGGCCGGCGCGCCGGTTTTCGAGTTGAAGGCGAAGATTCTGCCTTGATCGCAAACAAGCACCAGGTCGCCGACGATCAAGGGGTGATAACTCAACAGGTGCTGGGCATCCTCGCCAATGCGGCGCAAACTGTACGCGCGCGAGTTCGATACGTCGGCCGACAGCGGTTCGCCCAAGTTGATGGGATCCCAGGCTTGAACGCCGAGATCGAGATTGCGCGGAGAGATCTTGTTGCGGCCAAGATCTCCGGCAAAGGTGGGCCAATCTTCGGTCGGCTTTACGTCGGGCCAATTTTCGGCCGCCGTAATGAGCGCCTTAAGCGCGTCGGCGTATTTTACGTCGCGTCCGGCCAATCGTCCTTCGGCGCCAGGATGAAGCTCCGCAAACGCCCCTAGTTCTTCACGAGCCCGTTGGAGCGAGCCCTCCATGATCGAAACCAAGATCAAGCGCGCCCGAACGTCGGCCGAACGCAAAGTTTTGCCCGGATATGCCAGCCGGGTCAGCGGCAAACGCTGGTTTTTCCAGAACCGGACCAATGTGGCGGAGATTTCATCGGGCAGAATTTCGTCGCCGCGAAGCTGATAGAACTGCCCGGAGGCGGTTGAGTCCATGGCGTACCACTTATCCAAGAGCGCCGCCTCGCCAGCCGGCAGGTTGGCCTGCTGTCGGACGGCCTCAAAACGGGCGGCTGCAATACGCGCTGGAGGGACCTCGATCAGCCGCTCCCAATAGCGCCGTGCCGCCCCGTAATTGCTCCGTTCCAATTCGATTTCGCCCAATGCCCACAGGGCATCGTCGCCCCACGAGCTGCAAAACAGCTTTTCGACGACGTCGGCCAGCCGCGCGGTATTGCGCCGGCCCAGCCCCTCCTGGTACCATTGTTCGGCCAAGGGGTCGACGCGTTGGCGATAGAGGGCCAGCGCCTCGGCAGGCAGCGAAGCAAGCTGCACGTGACAGTAATCCGCCAAATTGACGTACCGCGCTGGCACAAGGGGTATCATCCTTGCGCCATGGTTTTCCATGATTTGGCGGAGCGTTTCGACGGCCTCATCCCATTGCCCGTCGGTCACGTAGGCTCGGACTCGTTCCAGGTGAGCCCGCACGGCGCTGTCCGCCTGATCGAGATTTACCGATCCCGATAGCTCGATCGGTCCCGGAGAGAATTGAGCCCAAGCGCGCGACGCGGTCCCAGCGCCTAACATGCCTGCCACCGCTAACCATGCGGCCGCTTGAACTCGGCAGTATCGGCATGAGCGCCGCTTTGCCAAAACGTGCGGCTGCCGGCGAGGCATAACTGGCTCCAAAGCTCGCTCCCCAAGCACGAGGCGTGCGGGAGGAGACAATCGTTAACGCCCGAACCGGACGCTATTTAGGCGTCCGGGCAATTATAGAAGGCGGGCAGATTGCCGGAAAGAACGAAAACCGGCCGCCAGCACCCCGCGGGCATCAACTATTGAGTCCGTGGTTGATCATTGGCCGAGGGGCGACCAACGGAAGCCCTGAAAAACGTGGGATTACGGCTCGAATTGCCAAGCGATTTCTCTCTGTGAATTAATAACTGCCAGAAGCGGCCCAAAACGCAGCCACACGGTCGGGAAAACTTTCTTGTCGCTCGCGTCGATTCTAATCTATCGGGCGTAACCTTCCACGATCCGGCCAATGACGAAACCGCACACAGCGCTGACCAGCATGGTGAGCATTTGGCCCAGGCTGATGGCGTCGGATAACTGCAAAACGATGGACAACGGCGGCAACGTCAATCCGATCACTTGAAGACCGCGACCAATGCTGCGCATTGCGAAACCGAATCTTGCACGTTTCCAGTTTTGGAGCGCCAACCTATCATAGTGGCTGCCGCGCGTCGCGACCAGTTCGAGGCGTGCTAAACATGAACCGCGCATTGAGGCACCACGTGAAATCCGCGCCGCGAGCGTCGTATTGGACCGTCGTCGCGCGGGCGTGGCGGCTACGCTGTCCGCGCTGCGGGCAAGGACGGCTTTTCCGAAACCTGATTTCGATGAACTCCCACTGTGGCAGTTGCGGTTTGCGCTACGAGCGAGAGCCAGGGTACTTTTTGGGGTCGATTTATATTAATTACGGCCTCACGGCGCTGTTGGTTACCGCGCTGTACTTCGCGCTATTCTTCAGCGGCGCCCTCTCGCCCCAGGCCGCGCTGTGGATCGTGACCGCTTTCGCGTTCGTGTTTCCGATCTGGTTTTTTCGCTACGCGCGCAGCCTGTGGCTCGGCTTCGATCATTATTGGGATCCCACGGCGGACGACGCGACCGAGGACGAACAAGGGACGCGCGCGGACGAATCGAACCAAGGCGCACAGGGGGCACGGCGCAATTCGCGCCGCGCGGATGCAGAATTCTAGGATTGCTCGGGGCGCGAATCGTGGCCCACTGTCTTATTCGATTCGGCAATTCGCCGCTGCTCACGCTTTACTGCGCGGTACATCAATCCGGCGAACGTGCCCACGATGGCGAAGGGCATCGACATCATGAATAAAATGCTGTAGTAGATGCCGCGCGCCAGATCGCCCTGCGAACCGTCGGAGGCCAATGCCGCCTGGCAACTCGGGCACGCCGAGGCAATCGAAGCACTGCAGACCGCGATCAGGCAGACCGTCAAACCAAGAGACCGAGATAGCATCATTCTGGCGTTCATACTGCTTCCTTTATCAGGCGTCTCGACGGACCGAAGCCGCGGCATTTTCTCGGACGCCTTCGATTATAGACTTCCCCGCCGGGGCTGGGTAGACGTGATAGAGCATCGCGTAAATGACGACTCCGGTGATGGATACATAAAGCCAAATCGGAAAAGTCCAACGCGCAAACTGGCGATGTCTTGCGCGGCGGTCCCGCAGGCCCAAATAGATCGTAATCGAAGCCAAAACGGGCACGGTAGCCGCCAAGGTGACGTGGCTGATAAGTATGGTGTAGTACACCGGCCGCACGGACGGAGGGCCCTCAAACTTCACGCTCAGCTTGTGGTAGTGATAGATCAAATAGCACGTCAAGAAGGCGATGGAAACCGCGAATGCCAAGAGCATCGTGATTTTGTGGGCGCGCTCGCGGCCGGCCTTGATAAATGCCCAGCCCGTCACGAGCAACACCGCCGCCACCGCGTTGAGCGTGGCGTTGACGGTCGGCAACTGATCGAGGCTGATATCCAAGCCAGTGTTCTCCCCGCATGGCCCTGCCCGCCGCCACGGGCGCGTGCCTCAATGCCATCGAACGCGGATCAGCGTGCCCCGGCGGTCTCGGCCGCTTGCGCGATCGGTTTATCTTCGTCTCCGCCCTCGGCTTCAACAACCTGCAATAGCTTTTTGAGCATCTCCACCTGATCGGGCTCCGTCAGCCGAAACCGGCCGCGAACCTGTCCCTTGCGATCCACCACGCACGCCCGGTCCGTATGCGCGCCCTTTTCCACCGAAATCTGGAAAAAATCCTGGCCGACGCGCTCAATCAGCCCCATGTCGCCGGTCAAGAAGGTCCACCGCGCCGGATCGGCATGGAAATGCTGCGCATATTTCGTTAACGCCTCGGGCGTGTCGTTTTCCGGATCGCAGGTGATACTGACATAGCGCACGTTGCTTTGTGGGTTGGTCTGTTGAATCGCGGCCAGGGCTTGATTCAACCGCCAACATACGGCCGGGCAGTTGGTGAAAAAGAAACTCGCCACCCACACCTTTCCCCGCAGGCTATTGGAGTCAAACGGCCGACCGGATTGATCCGTGAGCGTAAATTCGCTCAGCGGTGGCCGCTTTGACATCGGCTGCCGTGCCATAAGATCCGGCGAGGCGGGCCCGACGATGGCCTCATTCGTGGACTGGATGTGGCGCGCGGCGACATACGAAGCGTAAATCGCGACCAGGCAACTGGCCAAAATGAGCCAGAATTTCACGGAACCTGTCATGGCATATCTCCCGTGGTCCGCTGTCCCGCAATCTTGCAGGCCAGGGCAAACATCGCTACGGCAAAAAAAACAGTAACGATCCAACACGTGGACAATTGCGGCGTATCGAGCGGCAGCGGGGCATCGGCCACGTTCCAATACATTAGCCGCCGCAAGCCCGCGACGCCGTACGTCAGCGGGTTGAGGTGCATGGCAAGCGTGAGACACCACGGGATCCAGCTCATGCCGGCCTCGGTGGGCGGCGGCGGAAAGAACGCGCCGCTCAGCAGCCACATCGGCATCAAAAACACGCTCATGATCGCGTGAAAGCCCTGTGTCGAGTCCATCCGCCAGGCAATCACCAATCCCAGCGAAGTCAGCGCCAGCGAAACAAGCGTCAGTAGCAGTACGATCGCGATCAGCATGAGCGCCGAGAAGTGGAGTCCCAGGGTCAGGCCCAGCGCCAAGAACACAAGCCCCTCGACCATCGCAATGAGGGAGCCACCGAGCACCTTTCCCAATACCATCGACCAGCGTGGAATCGGCGCCACGAGCACCGATTGCAAAAACCCTTCGCGGCGATCTTCGATCACCGAGATCGTGGCAAAAATGGCCGTGAACAGCAAAATCAAGACCAGCGCGCCCGGGAAAAAGTACTCCCGGTACGAGAGCCGCGCCGCATCCTCGCCGGCCAGGCGAAACGTTGGTCCCAGCCCCGCGCCAAACAACAGCCAAAAGATGACTGGCTGTCCGATGGCTCCGAACACGCGATTTGGCTGCCGCACGAAGCGCACCCATTCCCGCTGGCAAAGCGTGGCCGCGGCCAGCCAGGGCCGGCTGGCCGACTGAAGCGGCGCCGCGATGGCCCCAGACGTGGGAGCGATCAGTTGTGCCATGGTTACCTCGCCAGCGCCGGCGCAGTCCCATCGCTTGGCGCCTGCCAAAACCGATGACCCGTGCGAGCGATGAACACGTCCTCGAGCGTCGGCTTGCCCAGCGTGACCGATTCGATCTGGCCGGGAAAAGCCTCCACGAGTCGCGCGATCCACTGGTGACCGTTCGCCTCTTCCAGCCGCACGAAACCGTCGAGGACCTGTGGTTCGCGGCCGAATTGGACGCCGATGGCGGAAGCGAGCCGGCTCGGGTCGGACGTTTGAATCGTGATCGAGTCGCCGCCAACCGTGGCCCGCAAGGCGTCTGGCGTGTCGAGCGCCACCAGCCGCCCTTCGTGCAAGATCGCGATGCGATCAGCCTTGTCGGCCTCCTCGAGCAAGTGCGTCGTAAGCACGACGGTCACGCCCTGGTCGTCGCGGAGCGTGCGGAAATAATTCCATAAGTCGCTACGGGCAGCGGGATCAAGACCCGTGCTCGGTTCGTCCAGCAGCAGCAAATCGGGATAATGGATCATTCCCTTGGCCAGTTCAACGCGGCGCCGCAAACCGCCCGAAAGGGACTCGACCCGGTCCCGCGCGCGATCGGACAAGCCGAGGCGGTCGAGCATCGCGGCCGCTCGCTGGCGCAATTGTGAGCCGGACAAACCATAAAGGTGGCCCTGGTGACGAAGATTTTCCGCCACGGTCAGTTTTTTGTCCAAGCTCGGCGACTGAAATACCACGCCGATTGCCGACCGGACCTGCGCGCTCTGGCGGCGTAGATCAAACGACAGGACCTCGGCCTCTCCCTGCTGGAGCGGAATAAGCGTCGACAGCAGGCGAAACAACGTCGTCTTGCCGCCGCCATTGGGCCCGAGAAAAACGAAGATTTCCCCCCGCGCCACGCTGACGCTCAAGTCGTCAAGCGCCTTGCGCCGTCCGTAATGATGGACCAGGTGCGAAACCCGGATCGCGGGCGAGTGGTTCATGATCATTCGTGGAAAGTCGTCGATCGACAGCGCTCGCGCTTTCGGCGACGACCAGACCCCCGGCCGGCCGAGCCAAACGAACCGTCGAGCCGCCTAATGCCTGTTGAAGAACTGGGACAGGCACCTGGCGGACATGGTTTTTCACGCTTTTTCGGACGATCTGGCTCGGAGCCAGTCCCAGTTTTTCAACGGCCGCCTAATGGCTTTCGCCGCTGGATGGACTTTCCTTAGCCCTACCGTGAGGCGAATCGCCGTGGCGTACGGTCGCCTTGTGCGGGGCGCGGGGCGCGGCCATGTAAAGTTCACGTTCTTCAGACAGCCAGTGGCCACGCAGGCCGATGTCGGGCACAAGCGCTAAGATCAAAAAGATCGACATAAAGGCGGCCGGAACCGTCAGCACATACTTCCAGCTCGCTTCATATTTTACGTGCATAAAGAACAAGATGACCAGCATTGCCTTGGTGCATGATACGGCCATCATGAACGCCCAGCCGATTTTGGGCTGCTCATGGAAGGGCCAATAGTCCGAGTACGTGAAGAACGAGGCCGTCGTCAAAAGGCACAGCGCTATAAAAACGTAGATGTACTGCGCGATGCCGTCGTGACTCCCCTCAGAGTGCTCGGCCGCGTGTGCGTGGGCATGTTCCGACATCAAAGTTACTCCGCGCGTGTCGCCAGCGAATGCGTCACCAAATAATCTTAGAACAAATACAATAGCGGGAACAGGAAGATCCACACCAGATCGACGAAGTGCCAGTACAAACCGATGTTCTCCACGATTCCCGCCCGCATGACGCCCAGGGTCATGGGAACCATGATCGCAAACACGATCAGGCCGATAAGCACGTGCAGCGCGTGAAACCCGGTCAAGAGAAAATAAGTGCTGGCCCACATATTGCCGCCGGGGATCACAATCGGCAACTTGAGCCACTCGTGAACGTCGTTCAGTCCTTCCTCGTGACCGTGCCCGGTGGGAAGCGGCATGATGCGATCGGCCAGTTCCTGTAAAGCCACGTGTCGGACGGTATTGTCGGAGTTGGTGGCGGCCGTCTTTTCCTGCTCGAGTTCAAAGTCCGTCAACTCTTTGACGACGGCTAATCGTTCGCGCACGTCGATGATCGCCGAGTCGGCGTCGACCGCCTCGGGCGACAGCTTGGCGTTGAGCGCGTCCTCCTCGGCCTTCAGCTTCGATTCCAGATCGTTCAAGCGAAGTCGCACGGCCGCGGCATAGTTCAGATCGGGCTTTTCATACACCCGGCTGTGCGGTTTCCAGGGATAAATGCCGTGTGAAAACTTGGCATTGTATTCATACAGCTTCACGCCGAGAAATACGCTGCCCAATGCGAACGTCAGGAGCAGCCAACCCTTGGCCGGGCCCGCCCTATTTGCCCGCGCGGCCTCCAATCCCAACACGATGGTGACGCTGGAGCAGATCAGCACGAACGTGTTGAAAGCCCCGATCGGTTCGCTCAAGTGGACCTCGCGCGGCAAGGGCCAGGTCGGGGCCCCGAAGCGGAGCACGATGTACGTGCCGATCAGCCCGGCGAAGAACATGATCTCGGTCGACAGGAACAGCCAAACGATCAACTTGCCGTTTGGGATCGGCAGCCCCGGGTGATACTCGAGGCCCACATGCGACCCCCCATGGTCATCGTGCGCATGGTCGTCCGCCGAGTGCGAAGCGGCGTGTGTGAGTGCTTGGGCCATATTCGCGCTATAAGCCTTTCGTTGACACGGAAAAAACGTCTCGTTTCGTCACGCCAGCGGTCCCAAGACCAGCAATCCCATCATGGCAGGCAAATAGACTAGCGACGCCAACAGCAAGCGCCTGGCGGACTTGTCGCTTAGTTCGAAGAAAAACCAAATCGCGCACGCCAATTGGGCCGCACCCAAGACGAGCGCCCACGCGAAATAAATCTCGCCGGCCGGCTGCAACAGGCAGGGAACCAGGCTGACAGGAATTAATACCAGTGACGACACGATGGCCTGGGCGCCCGCGCGAACCCCGCTGGGATCCACCGTGCTGAGCATTTGCAAACCCGCGCCGGCATACTGCCGGCGATAGATCCAGGCGATGGCCATGAAATGCGGGAACTGCCAAAGAAACACGATCAAGAACAGCGACCAGGCCCGCAAATCAAACGGCGCTCCGGTGGCCGCCCAACCCATCAGCACGGGCAATGCGCCCGCCACGGCGCCGACGGCCGTGTTGAGCGGCGTGCGCGTTTTGAGCGGCGTATAGATCCACACGTAGAGCGTCCACGTAAGCAGGCCCAGCGCGGCGGTCTTGACCCCCACGGTCAGCGCCAGATAGGCCAGTCCGGCCAGGATCGACAGCGTGCTGAAGCAAACGACCTGACAGCCGGTCAAGCGTCCCGCGGGCAACGGCCGGTCGGCCGTGCGCGGCATTTGGGCGTCGGTGGCGCGTTCCAACCATTGATTGAGCGCGCTGGCGCTGGCCGCGACCATGGCGGTGCCGACGAGCGCATGGATCAGCACCCAACCGGCCGGCGGACCCCAGTTAGCCACAAACGCCGCCACCGCGACGGTAACCAGCACCATCGCCGAGATTTTCGGCTTCGTGAGCTCGCAATAATCGGTAACTCGCACCGTCCACGCCGCGCGTTGATCTTCGATCGACAACGAAGTCATGCTCATCGGACGCTCCCCATGAGCCACGGCGTCTGGCCGGCACGCAGTGCAGGCCGCCAGGCCAGTCGCACCGACCTCAACGCCAACAGTAAACTCGTCGCGAGAATCAGCGAGCCGATCGCCACGTGGGCCGTTGCAAACAGCGCCTGGGTAGCGCTATCGGCGCCGACAACGTGGCCCGCCGCGAAATTGAAGTCTGACATCCAAGCAGGCCAACCATATTTCGTGACCCAGGTCGCCGCGCCGAGACCGACTTGTGTCACGATCAAGCCTGCCAGGGCCAGCGCGGGCCGCCACAGTGACCGCTCAGCGCGCTGCGTGCGATAAACCTGCGCGGCCAACGCGATGGCATGCACGACCAGCGCGGCGGCGATCGCCAAATGGAAAAAAAGCGCGGTGCGGAAGTCAGACGCCCGGGCCCCGGCCGGCAGATGTCGCAACTGCGACCCCACGACAAGTTGGCCAAAGGCCAGCAAGGTTGTCAACGCAGCGAGTCGTTCGATGGACGCCAGTCCGGCCAAGGTCTGCGCGGCGGCCGATTGCCAGCGGCGGGAAGTAATCGCGGCCAACGCTACGGTGAAGGCAAAGAAAGCCGGAGCAACGCATCCGTGGATTTGCGCCAACTTCACTTCGTCCTCGATGACGCGCATACCTCCCAGGGCGCCTTGAAGGATCACGGCTGCCAATGCGACCAGCGCCAGTCGGCGAACCAGCGGCCGGCTGCGCCACGTCGAGACGCAAAGAGCGATCGTTGTCATGCCCACGAGCGTGCCGAACAGCCGATGGCCATGCTCGATGAACAATTTCCAGGGACCGAAGATCCACGTTTGCCAGGGGTAGAGAAACAGGTTGTAGCCATACGTGTTCGGCCAATCCGGCACCGCCATACCAGCTCCGTAGGTGGTGACGAGCCCGCCGATCCAAATCATCGGGAACGTGGCGCAGACCAGCGCCACCGCCCAGCGATGTGGCCATGCACTCTCAAATTCAGGACTCGGTCGGTTCACGTTCGTCAATGCTCGCGCTGGTTCGTTGATCTGAAGCTTAGTGTGCCGGCGGTTGCTGTGGCGGGTTCTGCTGTTCGTCGGGGGGCGGTTGGGTTTGCGGATAGAAATCGGTATCGACTTCCGGCGAAGCATATTCATAGGGGCCGCGGTAGACCACGGGTTGAAAGTCGAAATTGCCGTGGCCCGGTGGGCTGGGAGCCTGCCATTCGAGTCCGTTGGAGTGCCAGGGATTGCGGTCGGCACGCGGACCAAGAAACAAACTCAAAATGAAGTTAAGGGCGAAAATGATCTGCACGGCGACCATGCCGATAGCGCACCAGGTCATGAAGATATTGAGCGACTGCAGATGGTGGAATGTTTGGTAGTGATACGGATCGGCCAGGCGTCTTGGGAACCCGACCACGCCCAGGATGTGCATCGTGAAAAATGTGCCGTTCAAAAACAGGAACGTGAAGAAGAAATGCACCTTGCCCCACTTCTCGTTCATCATGCGACCGAACATCTTGGGATACCAAAAGTAGATCGCGCCAAAGACGCCCATCGCCGTCCCGGCAAACAGGACGTAATGAAAATGGGCCACGATAAAGTAGGTGTCGTGAATAAAGATATCGACCGGCGTGGCTGCCATGAAAATGCCCGACAACCCGCCAATGATGAACATCGACACAAACGACAGCGCGAATAACATAGCCGTGGTGAAGCGAATGTTGCCGCCCCATACGGTCCCCAGCCAGTTGAACGTCTTAATGGCGCTGGGCAACGCGATCATCATGGTCGAGACCATGAAGGTCATGCCCAAGGCCGGGTTCATGCCGGAGACGAACATGTGGTGGCCCCACACGATGAACCCTAGTCCGGCGATGCCGGCGATCGAGTAGATCATCGGCTTGTAGCCGAACAGCGGTTTTCGGGCAAAGCAGGCGATGATGTCGGAGACCATGCCCATCGCCGGCAAAATCATGATGTAAACCGCCGGATGCGAGTAGAACCAAAACAGGTGTTGCCACAGTAACGGTTGGCCGCCGCCCGAGGCCATCGCCGCATTGTTGGCGGTCCACCCGTCTGGAATAAAAAATCCGGTGCCCAACAGGCGGTCCATCAATTGCATGAATCCCGCGGCCGTCAACACCGGCAGCGCGAAGGCCTGCAGAATGGCGGTGATGAACATGGCCCAGATCGTCATGGGGAGCCGGAACATCGTCATTCCCGGAGCCCGCATCTGGATGATGGTGGTCAGATAATTGACCGAACCCATCATCGACGAGACGCCCACGAACGTCAGGCCGATCAGCCACAACGTCTGGCCGTTGAGATCCGTCAGCGCCAGAGGCGGATAGGAAGTCCAACCGGCCTTGGCAGCACCGCCCGAAACGAAGAAACTGGAGCCCATGGCGATGAACGCTGGCCACATGAACCAGTAACTCAGCATGTTCAACGTGGGAAAGGCCATGTCTTCGGCGCCGATCATCAGCGGGATCAAAAAGTTGCCGAAAGCGCCGGCCAGGATGGGGATGATCACGAAAAAAATCATCACGGTGGCATGCATCGTAAACAGCACGGTGTAGAACTCGGGCGAGATTTGTCCGCCTTCGCCCGAGAACAGCATCTTGCCGATGACCGGCATTTCAGCCCAGGGCCAGGCCACTTGCCAGCGGATGCCCAGGGCCAAAAGCCCGCCCACCAAAAACCACAACAGCGTGGAGAAAAGGAACTGGATGCCGATGACCTTGTGATCTCTGGAGAACACATAGGTGGTCAAAAACCTGCCGGCATGCGCGTGGCTTGCGGCGCCGGCGACGTCGTGTGCGTGGGAACCGACCGTGGTCGTGCTCATTCAGTATCCCCTTGTTCCACGGGCTGAGAGTCTTCCGTGGCAGTTTGCTCGAGATATTTTTGTTCCAGCCACTTGTTGAAGTCCTCCCGCGACTCGACCGTCAAGCGGCCTTTCATTTTGTAGTGGCCCCAGCCGCACAGTTCCGCGCAGACCAGGTCGTACACACCGGTGTCGGTCGCCCTGAACCAAACCGGTATCTTCATGCCCGGCACGGCGTCCTGCTTGACGCGCATGTTGGGCAAAAAGAAGCTGTGCAAGACGTCGGCGCTCTTCAAGTCGATCAAGATCTCTTCATTCACCGGCAAGTGCAGATCGTTGACCACGAAGATGTCGTCGCTGTCTCCCAGCTTGCCTTGGGCCTTCAGGCCCGGATAGCGCAAACGCCATTCGAACTGCCGGGCGGTTACTTCGAGCGTCGGCGGCATGTCGTCGGCCGTTCCGAAGATGCCGTCGGGACCCGCTGCCGGATTGCGGATCTTCGAATCGGCCCAGGCGTTCATCTGATAAATGGCAATGAACAACAGCACGGCCGAGGGGATGATCGTCCACACGATTTCCAGGCTGTGGCTACCGTGCGTGAACTTTGCCGGCTTGACCTGGCCCTTGCCGTCGTAGCGCCACAGAAACCAGAACAATACCATTTCGGTAACGACGAATACGGCGCCGGTCAGCCACAAGATGAAATAAAACAGGTGATCGATCGTGTGACCGTGCTGCGAGATATCCGTTGGCAGCCAGTGCTTGTACCACGGCGCAACGACAAACGAGGCCACGCCCAGGACGGGTACCAGCAAAAACACCACGCTCCAAAACTTCCCCACGGCTATTCTCCCGGCTCCCGCAATTTTTCCCGGCGGCGCTGTTGGGTCTTCATGGATGATTTCCGACGGTCGGCAACGCGCCGGTCAACCGTCGCGCTGAACCGACGAAACGAACTCGCTTCGCAGTAGCCTGTGTCTAAAAATTCTTGGCCTGGCTGACTCGCAACTGCTCCTGGCGCCGCGGCTCGCTGATCGGCTCGTACGGCAGTGACAGGACGTAATCCACCAGGTTCCAAATCTCTTCGTTTTTCAGCGTGCCTTGGGCACCCGGGGTGGCCGGGCCAACGCCGGGCATCGGCACGCCATTGATTCCCGCGTACATGCGACGATAGATGTCCAAAGGCCGGCGACCGCCGCGATAGATGCCTTGCCGCAAATTGCGCGGAATGGCGTTGCGCGGAGGCAGCGCGTCGGTCTGCAAGACCGAATGGGCGAAAGCGATTTGAGCTTCCGCCTGACTTCGATCGGCGCTCGACATCTCGCTGTTCTCGTTGATCGACTTTTGCTGGTCTTCGAGCCGCTTCGCCATCTCGACCAACGGCTTTGTCCAGTCGTCATAATCGTTCGTCTGGCCGTCACCCAGCGCGCTGGGTCCGTGGCATTTCACGCAATTGGCCGCCGTGCCGTAGAATAATTCGCGCCCCTTGGCGACCGACGCGGCCACGTCGGCGATCGATCGCTTTTCGGGTTGCACGATTTTTTCGGAGGCCGTGCGCCAATTCTCGGCAATCGGCTTGACGATTTCGTCGACCAGCACGGCCCGCGTGGTTTCAAGTCGTTCGCCTTCGCCCAAGGCCGTCAGCGCGTTGATCAGATCGATTTCCGTCTGGCCTCGCATGCTGAGATACTTCACGTACTCGACAAGCGCGTTGATTTGAGCGTCGGGCAACAGATCGAATGAGGGCATCGCGGTGCCGGGAACGCCGTGCCTGACCACCATCTCCAGGTCGTACTCGGTCGGCTTGGCGGCGCGTTCGGTCGACTTGAACTTGAACTTGCCCTGCCGGTAATCGCGCGGATAGGGATTGAGCACCATCGCCGTCGGACCCTGACCGTCGCCGGTCGTGCCGTGACAATGGCCGCAATGGCGGCGGTAGAGCCCGGTCTCACGGCCGAACTGATCGCTGCGCACCGGGCCGGCCGCGACTTGCAGTTTCTTCAAGTCCAAGCTGGTGTCGCTCAGCACGAAGGGCTCGTCGGGCGTGCCGTACAAGGCCTCGAGAACGTTGGCCAGCTCTTGCCGCTGGTCGGGCGGAATCTGCGCGTCGGCAATCGCCACCATGTTGAGATGGAATTGCGGCGAGTCGCTCTTGGAGCAGCCCGTGGCCAGTAGGGCCAACAGCGCAAGGCCGGGAAAAAACCGCGAATGGCCCAACAGAGTCTTTTTCATGAGTAACACTCGGCGTTCGAGCCGACGGCAAATGACACGTTTCGAAACTACGGTGATTGATCGAGCTTCCGAGCCCGCGGCTCGCTGCGGCCGGCTCGCCCACTGCGCGTCTGCAGGTCTATCTGAGCGCTCCAGCTGGCACTTCCAAAGCCAGGTCCATCGTTTGGTCGGGCTCAAGCTTTACTTTGAAACGTCCCTTTGGGGACCATTTGAGTTCCTTTTTCGGTAGAACAACGGCGCCGTTGGGGCCGGCCCCGCGCTCGTGCCAGACTTGGATTTCGACCTCCTCGCCGGCCGGCAGATTAGCGAGCTCGAACGAACCATCGGCTTTCGTCACCGCAAAGTACTTGTCCTTCCGCGGCAGCAAGTAGGCCTTCATCCACGGATGAATACTGCACGAAACCGGCGCCGGCAGGGCTTCTTCCTTGGTGGGGATGTACAGCAGCGATTGACCGACGGGCAAGTTCTGGTTGAAGGCGGCGCCCTTGGCCGGATCGATTTTCGTGTTGTGGCCGACCGGGTCGCTGTTCTTCACGTTGACCCCACGATTGACCTGGCAGGCCGCGACGTGCGTCAGGAACATGCAGCCTTTTTGATCGAAGTCGAGCGGTTCCACCTTGCTATCCTTGTCGAGCGGCTGCGCCGATTCATGCACGCGCTTGACGCGCGGCGCGTAGACGACAATGTTGGAAATGCCTCCGTCGGAGCCGATCACCAGCGAGTTGTCGACGATCCCCTGCCCTTTCCCGCAGACCTCGGTGTCTTTGTCCACATTCAGCTTGCCAGGCGTGGGCGGCGTGCCGACGAATTTGAACGTGCCGCGCAGCGTGCCCCAGCCCGTACCGGTGGCTGCGACGTCGGCGCTCGTTTCACTACTCGCCTCCGCGCCGCTGGCCTTGAGCTTTTCCCGAATGTCGAGCGCCACTTGCTTGTCCGCGCGCGGTCCGGCCGTGGCCGGCCGGCCACAACCCGCCAGCGCTACTGCGGCGACGGGGCCGACAATTGCCAAAAAAACCACAAACTTCGTGTGCATACGTTGTATTCCTTCGGCCGACCCGTCAGGCGTCAAACGGCTACTTGAAAATCGAGCCGCTGACCTTGATGTCGCCAAGGTTGTTTTCCCCAGGTTTGATTTTGTACTTGAAATTGCCCTTGGAGTCGGACGTGCCGCCCTTGAAGCCGGCGTTTCTCAAGTAGCCTGCTTTTTCGTGCCACAGTCCGAATTCGAGTTCTTTACCAGCCGGCAAATCCTTGATGGTGAAGGTACCGGTCTTGTCCGAGACGGCAGCGTAAGGATCGGTGCGAACGATCAACCACGCGCCCATCCAGGTGTGGATATTGCAGCCCACCTTGACCGGCCGGACTTCCGGCTTGGCGAATTTATGTTTGAGCGGATCGGCCCCGGCCGCCAGGATCGGATTGATTCCATCGTTGCTGATCGAAGCGATGTTGGTGTTGTGGCCCGTGGGGTCTGAGTTCTTCAACAACAGGGTTTGCGACGTGCGCACGACGAGTACATGCGGCTCGAAGTGGCAATTCTTGTTGTCCAGTTCCACGTTGTCCTTGGCGCTCGATTCATACGCGGGATTGACCGGCACGTTCTTGGATTTGAGTATGATGACCGCATTGGCCAGCCCGCCTTTGGCATCGACCAACAGGTCTTCATCCGTAAGCTTGACCTTGCACATTGGATCCTTCGAGGTATCGATCGGCGCGGGCGTTGGCGCCTTGCCGTCGTAGACGAACCGGCCAGTCAGGGTGCCCCAATCGGCGGCCAGGGCGCCAGTGGCCAGCAACACCGTCAGGGCGAACGACGCGCCCGCTATCATAGATTTGCACATATTATTTTTGGTCTCCTTGCTCGGCCGAAGGCGTTCCGCCGCCGGAGGTCGAGTCGGTAGAAGCGGCCGCGGGGTCCTTGGGGCCGGATTCGGTGCCTAAATCCACGGTGGGAGCAGTGGCGTTTTGTGAGGCTCCTGAGGGAGGCGGCGCGGGCTTGCCGCAGCCGGCCGTCGGTAGCACGGCCGCCAACAGCAACAAGGCATTATAAAACGCGCGTCGTGCATTGACCATCGTTGACCTCTCCGATTACTGGGCCGCGTCTTGGCGCTGCGCGCCGGCAGACGCATTTTCAGCCGCCTCAGGTACTTTGATCAGTGGCGTGATCGACGTCTTACTTTCCATGAACCGATCGTAGTTTAACATCAGGTCGACCAGCGCATTGAGCTGGTCGTCGCTGCTGCCCTTGAAAAGCGACTGGCTGATCGGCTTGTCGGGCGGCACGTTGGCTTGCATCCTCGTGTACGGCAAAAGCCGCTTGGGGTTGGCCATCCACGGCAGCAGGAACTCGGGCCGCAGGCGATTGTAGACCTGGTCCAAGCGCGGCGCATTGTTCCGCTCGCTGCCTTTGGGAGTGTAGTCGCCGACCAGGTGGCACTTGATGCATTCCGTTTGGGTGACAATCTTCAGCGCGTCGCCCAAGCGGTCGGGATGGCTCGCGTCTTGTGCCGCCAGATACGATTCTCGCGTCCGTGAATCGAAGTTGTAGGGATAGTCTGCGCGGTCCACCGCGGCGAAGTAGTTGGCCAATTTGCTGGCCTCATCCGACGACATGTTGAATTTCGGCATGCGCAATACCGCCGCCGGGCGAATCATGTGCGGGTCCAGCAAGAAATCGTGCAGCCAGTTGCTTTGAACCTTGCGCCCCTCGCCCGCCAGCGGCGGCGGCAACCAGCCCCAGGCTTCGTCCGGGTTCTGGTTCGGGTTGATTTTCAATTCCTCGGCCACGACGACCGGGTGCGCCAGTCGGGCCAGAAGGCCGCCCAGCGGCGGATAGCGCTTCGCGATGCTCGACTCGGGAATCAGAATCTTCTGCAAACCGGCTTGCCAGGCTTCGCCGTTGAGGAGCACGTTTTCCCAGGGCATGAAAAAGTAATAGGCCTTGGTCCGCGGATCGTCCGGCCCCAGCGGAGTGCCCTCTTCGTCGTGGGGTATCGGATTGCCTTCGGCGTCGGCGACCGGCATGCCGATCAGCGTCGCGTGCCGCAGCCCGCGCGTGTCGGTCTCCAGCGAGGCTTTTACCTGCTGCGGACTGAATTGCGGCTCCAGGAATTCGTAATCTTTCACGATCTCGGGCTTTTCGAAATCGGCCGCCTGATAAGCCAATTCCCAGCGATCGAGCTCGAGCGTGTGACAGCCTGTGCAATTGAACTTCTCGATGACTTGCATCCCGTCGACGATTGCCGCGCGGCGCGGATCGGCGTGATACACGTATTGCAGCGCCGGCGGCTCGGCGACCAGGCCCAACACAAACGTGATAATCGCTTCGCGCTGGGCATCGTCCAGGGCCGTGAACTGCGGCATGCGCAGTCGTTCGTTGTATCCCTTGTTTTGAGTCTTCTTATAGTCGTAGCTGCGCGGCTCGCGAAGCTTTTGCCAGATGAAACCCTCGCGCTGGTGACCGAAAAGCTTCTCCATGAAGTAGCCCACGTCGGACGGCAGGTTGAGGAAGTCCACGTGGGTATGCCCATAGGCCCCTTCGTCAGCTTCTTCGATCCTCTGGTCGGTGACGTCTTTCGCTGGTGGGCCATCACTGTGCACCAACGGCCCGGGAGCGCCGTGCGCATGCTTGATGTACTCGACGATTTGCTCGAAGGCCAGCTTGTCGGGAGTCTTGCGGGCCCAATCGGCCAGCCCCGTGCCGATCGGTTTGACGTCCTCGAATCCCGGAATGTCATGACAGCCCGAGCAACCGTACTTGTTAATCGTGCGGCGGCCGACGTAGCTCAGCTTCTTTTCGGTCGACATTGCGCCGACGAGCTCGACTTCGTCTCCCTTCAGCTCGCTGCGACGGCTCTCGGGAATGCCGTTTTTGAGATAGATTTCGGCTTGCCGGGTCGAGTTCAAGGCCATCTTGAGATGATCCAGGGCCAAGGCCTGCAGGGCTTGTTCTTGATCGTCGCTCAGTTGGCGCGACGGCACGTCCGTGGGCTTCCAATCCTGCCGCGAATCCAGCAAGAACGCCGTGATGTCAGCCGCAGGGTCCGACCGTTTGCCGTCGCTGTCCGTGACCGGATCGAGCAGCATGTTTGGCATCAGCGTCCGCGCGTGGTACTGGCTCGGATTGCGCAGCCACGTGTAGAGCCATTTCTTCCCTTCGGCTTTCAGCGACAGCTTTGCGCCGATGCGGGACAGGTTGGGGCCTTGCGTCATATTGCCGGCGGGGAAATCGCTGTGCTGATGACAAGCCAGGCAGCGCACCTCAAACGCCTTCTTGCCTCGCTCGGCCGAGGCCTCGACGGTTACGGATTGTGGCGGGGTGGCGTATTTGAACGGCTGGCTCTTGGCCAGCAGATACTCGACGATGCCGCGGATTTCGATCGGTTCGAAACGCAGAGACGCTTTCAAGCCCTGGCCGTCCAGATGACCCGTCTGCCCGAAGGATTGCGGCATCTTCGTGCTGGGACGAAAATCACTCGGCTTGCGGACCCAGGAGTACAGAAACTCGAAACCGACCTTGCTGGCGACGTGGCGCAGGCTGGGTCCCACTTTGCGCAACTGGCCCGGCGTTTCAACGTCGTCCAAGAGCGCGACAAGCTTCTTGGTTACATTGGCGTCTTCTCCGGGCAACTTATCGCCATTTTTTAGCGATTCGGCCAGCGAATGGCGCGCCGAGCTGTTGGAAGGTTCGCGCGCCAAGTCGCTCGCCCAAGTCTGTTGTCGTTCGTTCAGGCCGCTCCCGGCCAAGAGAGCCTGGGCCGCGGCCGAGTAATTCGGCTCGGTGCGCAGATCGGGTCCAATGCGTCGATTCGGGCCGTCATAGCCATTGATTTCATGGCAACCAAAGCAGCCGAATTGCTGAATCAAGCGGAAGCCTTCGATCAGCTTGGGTGCCGGCGGATCGGGAAATCGCGGGCTGGGCTCCAGCTCCGTCACGTCGTGATGGCACTTCAAGCACAAGCTTTCGGCGAAGCGCTTGGGATACATCGGGAAGATCCAATGATGGTTGTCAAACCAACCATGCTCGTGCTTCCACTTGTCGGCCTGGAACGGATCGTTTGGCGCGTGCGACGCCCACTTGAACGCGGTGGCGCTGCCCTGCCCGTCGTGGCAAATCGTGCACCCGATGTCGAGCAGCTTGTGAGGGCTCAACGATCCGACGAACAGGTCGAGCCGCGGATGACTGGCATAGGGATTGGGCAGACCACGGCGAACGGTGATCTCGAGCGGTTGACCCCATTCGACGCTTTCGAGCAGATAATTGTAGACGGCGCGCTTATCCAGGACCTTGGCATCGTTAACGCTCTCGATAACGTCGCCGACTTCGAGCCGCGCCTTGGCCGCCGGCGCCTGGGGACGCACGACGCTCACGACCGCGTCGGCCGGATCGAGAAGTCCCTCGTTGGCCAATTGCAACCCGTAGGTTTCCTTGAGCAGCCGAACGTACAGTCGTTCCGTCGAGTCATCGTCGGAACTTCTCTCCGCCAGGTCCGGCGGAGCCGTGGCCGGCGTGTCCATGGTCAACACCAGGCTGTGCTGCCGCTCGTAGCCGGGCGCCGTGGCCGAACCGGGCGCCGTTTTGTCAATCGCCAGATGGCAATTCGTGCAGCGGTCGAAGCGGGCCACGTCACGGAAGTTGTAGTTGATCGTCAGCTTGGGCAGCCAGATCTGATCGATCTTCTTGGGCGAGAAGGCGTCGATGATCGGCAGCGCGATGATCTCCTTCATCGCGTGATCTTGCCGCTCGTAGAGTTGCTTCTCGAGCTGGCCCACCGTGCCGGTCAATTCATCGAGTTGTTTCTTTTTTTCGTCCTCATCGGCCGTGATCCGCGCTACGATCGATTCCAACCGCTTGCGATGCTCCGTGGCGTCTTGCAGTTTGAGCGTCGCCTGCTGGACTTCTTTGATGATGTCGGTGACGCGCTCTTGCATGGCGTCCAGGGTGGACTTGGGCAACTCCCTGCCGACTCCCAATTCGTATTCACTGCGAGCGACGTCCAAATCGGCGTTGCGAAACTTTTTCGTAGATGCCAGCCCGTCCTCGCGAAATCTGGCTTGCCGGGAGAACGACAACAGGTTCCGGAGAAACTCGTCGCGCAAGGCCGGCAAGGCCGGTCTGTCGGCTTCATCGGGGTCTTTTAGTTTCTTGTACGTCGCGTCGATGGTCTCGAAGTTGGCGGTTTTTTTGTTCTTTTCGGCGTCTTGCGCGACGGTGTCGACAAACTGATCGACCAGCGCGCCGTCGGGAACTTCGCTCCGCGCGGCTTGCCAGGCCCTGGTCGCCTCGTCCAGTTGCTGGCGATACTGGTCGCTCTCTTCCTGGCTGATGCGGGCCTGAGTCGTCCAGGCTTCAATCTTCTGAAACTTGCGCTGATAGTCCTTCCACTCTCGGCGGTGGTCGGCGGCGAGCATCCAGATCGTGGTAATCAGCATCGCCAACCCACTGATCCCGAAGATCACGTGCATCAGCCTTGAATCGCGCCAGGTTTGCTCTGTGGCAGGCATAGTTCTCGCTCGCGCGCATCAGGAAGCGCGGAGTAGTGTGGCTCAAAAATTCAAAAAATACTCGGGGATGCTCACGATATATTTCATGTTCAGCGTCCAACGCAGCACCATCTTCAGCGGCAGCGCCGCCATGAACAACAACAGGTTGGACATCAGCATGAACCGCAAAAATCCCATCTTGACGAAATAGCTCCTGAAAATCGTGGTCGCCATCAAGGGCGGCAACAGCGCGAAATACGCGAACAACAGCGCGATGCCAAACCACTCGCGATACAAGATCATGCCGATCTCGACGTACCACGGGCTGCCTGAGGCGGCTTTGGGCAGGGCCTGGCCCATCCACGCGATCCAGAAGTATTGCGACAGGTCGACGTTGTTGAGCGCCAGCACCTTGTGCGGATCCCAATACTCGAACGGCCCGAAGATATTCCAGTTCGGTCCGCGGAAAAACGTGCCCAGGATGATCAGCGTGATCCACATTTCCAGGAATCCGAACTGGAAAATCAAGTAGCTGAACTTCCGCTCTTCGATCGTGAAATAGCCGTTGCCCCTCTTGTTGAAATCCAAGAACGGAATGGCCATCAATCCGAAGATGATCAAGCTGGGCAGCAGCACGCCGGCCATCCAGGGATCGTAATAGACGAGCATTTCCTGCAGGCCCAGGAAGTACCAGGGGGCCTTCGAGGGATTGGGCGTTTTCACGCTGCTGGCCGGTTCCTCCAAGGGGGCCTGCAGGCCGATTCCCCACACCAGTAGAAACGCGGTCAGGGCGATCATGCAAATCAGTTCCGTGTAGACCAGGTCCGGCCACACCAGAACTTTTTCGTTGTCCAGCTTTTCGGTGGGTGGCAAACCCTGCTTGGCCCGATTGTCGTTTTCCACGGCCTTGGCCGTGGCCAACCAGGTAAAGAATCCCAACAGGAACACCAGGCCGACGATGGGGACGTTGTCGGGCTTGGTGACGATCGCGGCAAAGTTTGGGTCAACGATCGACATTCCCATGACGACCAGCGCCAGATTCAGCCCCACCCAGGCGACCATTGGCTGCACGAAGAAACGGCGCCCCAGGAAAAACACGGCCAACAGCGTGGTGGTGCCCACGCTGTAAACCACGGGGCCGGTGGCGCTGTTGACGGCTTCGCGCCACGATTGGGGCAATCCTGGCGGGCTGCCGCCAAACGCCGCCGACGCGACCGCCACGAGAATGAACGAGACCGCAACCCACACAATCGCTTGAGCGACGTTGTGCTTCTTGTGCCAGAAGTAAAAGGCCAGCACGGCGTTCATCGCCGCCAGGCACAAGTAATATCCGCCCAAAAATCCGGAAACGTCGGAACCGTGCATATTTTGTTCGCTTGTTGAGTCACGCGGACGTCAATGGCCGCCACTCGTCACTTGTTTCCAACCATCAACTCATGCGCCTGCTCGAATCCGCGGTCGGGTAGGAACTGGTCTCTACAGGGGACCACTGATGCCGCCGTCCTTGCGGACGCGCCAAAAATGGATGGCCAGCAGCAACGACACGGCCAACGGAATCGCGATGCAATGCAGAATATAGAATCGATTGAGCGTTTCTTCGCCCACGAAGCGCGCGCCAAGCAGCGCAAAGCGCGCATCCGAGGCGTTGGTGATCATGTCAATTCCCTGGATATTGAGCAACTGTTGCCCGGGACCTTCGTGGCCCAAAATCGGCGTGGCCCGCGCCATGTTCGAACCGACCGTGATGGCCCAGATCGCCAACTGGTCCCAAGGCAGCAGGTAGCCGGTGAACGACAACATCAGCGTCATCAGCAGCAAAATCACGCCGATGACCCAATTGAATTCACGCGGCGGCTTGTAGCTGCCGGTCAAAAACACGCGGTACATATGCAACCACACCGTGATCACCATCGCGTGCGCGCCCCAGCGATGCAATTCGCGCAAGATGCCCAGCGAAGTGACGTCTCGCAAGCTCAATATGTCGTTGTAGGCCCATTCGAGCGTGGGGCGGTAATAGAACATCAACAGCACGCCGGTCACCGTCTCGACCAGAAACAGAAAGAACGTGACGCCGCCCATGCACCACGTGTAGCTCAGCGCAATGCCCTGCTTCTTGATCGATACCGGGTGCAGATGCAAAAAGAAGTTGGTCAGCATCACCACAATGCGGTTGCGGCGATCCTGGGGCATGGGGTGCCGGAAGATGCTCTTCCACACCTGCGACTCGCGAATCATTTCGCCAATGGACATCGTTTGCTACCGCGCTTTCGAAAAAAGAAAGAAGTCCAACTATCGAGGCGCACTCGCGCGCAGGTCCGAGCGACAAGGTGAAGACGGTTCGTGCTTACGAAGGCCGCCGGGCGCCCGGCGGCCGCAGGCGGACGCGTCCTGCGAAACGGCGCAGCATCTCACGCGACTAGGGCGGCACTCCCCCAGGCTCAGACCGCGACGTACGAAGCAGGGTCGCTCCACTGGCCGATTTCTTCCTGAAAAAGCTTGCTCTTGTCGACTTCCAACTGGCCGTCGTCGGCGATGCGAATGGCATAACGCTCGAGCGGCCGCGGCGCAGGCCCCTCGAAATTGATGCCATCCTTGTAAAAACCGCTGCCGTGGCAGGGACATTTGAACTTCTGTTCGCCCTCCAGCCAATTGGGCGTGCAGCCCAAATGCGTGCAGACCGACCGCAACGCGTAAATCTCGGGCTTTCCGTTGTACTCGTAGTTGACCACCCATACGCCGTACTGCGGGATGAACTTGGTTTCCACTTGCCCAGGAGAAAAGTTGCTCGGGAACCCGACCTTGAACTTGCTCGGGGGTTCCGTCAGTACGTTGGGATACATGAAGCGGGCTGTCCCCAACGTCCACAGTCCCAGCGTCGTGGCCAACGACGTGAAGCCAATCCCCAAGAAGGAACCCAACATCATGTCGCCGATAAAACTGCGGCGGGTTTGTTCGACGACGGGCGCGGGCTTTGGCATGGCGTAGTCGGGCTTGACCGGCATTGGCGGAACGACAGCTTTCGCCTTCTCCGGCTTGGGCGCCGGTTTCACGTCGGGCGCCTTGAGTGCTGCTTCAGCCTTCGACATGGGACCCGGCTTGACCGCGCTGCGAGCTTCAGCCAGGATGCTGCCCGTATCTTTCGGAGCGGCGGGGGGCGCTTCTGCCGGCGCGGCTTCGGCGATTGCCGGTTTGGGTGATTCTTTTTTCACCGGCGCGGCTGCTGCAGGCTTCGCGGCCGCTGGTTTGGATGGGACCGAGGCGCCTTCCTTTTTTTCAGCGCGAGCGGCTGCCAACATTTCAGCAACGCTCGGTCGCGCGCCACCCGAGAGCTTTGGCGCGGCGGGTTTCGCCACGGCGGCTGGCGCCTCGGCGGGCGAAAGCGCCGATGCACCATCGATGGCCGGTGTTTCGGCTGGTGGTGCCGCCGCGCCTGCCTCCGGGGACTTACTCGCGTCGGCCTTGCGTGCCGCGGCCAAGATCTCGGCCACGGACATCTTCTTCTTGTCCGCCATGCCCAGTACCCTCAGGCCCAAGCGATCATTTGCATCGCCACCAACCGCAAAGTGGACGCAAACGATCCAGCCAGCCTTAAATCCAAGCTACAGACAACCCCCGAACCGCCTTCCAGCACTGTCCGCGGCAGGGATTGTGACATTTTTAACGATCTATTTCAAGTTGTAACGCACATTCCCTACGGTTGTCAACCCACCCTTTTTCGCCCAAACCTGGGCAAGCTAAAGCATCCGACGCGCAAACGCGACGCGACAAAAGGGAAGGCAAGAATCTGAGCTCGGCCGGCAGCACTAGCCAACCAGACTTCGTCAATGCATCTTGCAAGAGAACAAGCCTCCCTGCCTGACGACTGCATCACCGCCGAGCCATGCAATCACCTGCTAATATCATAGCAAGACTACCTCACTAATCCGCAAGCCCTCCTTGGCCTCGGCCGTGACTTTTTCTGCGAAACGCCAGCCTCCGTTAGACCCGCGGCAAATTGCCCGCGAAGGGCAGATGGTCGATTGGCCGGCGCTGGAAGGTCTCGTGCACCGCGATCCGGGCGGCCGAGGGCTGGCGAGTTTTCGGGCCGCGGGGTCATCGCTCGACGTGGGACAATTGCGCGCGGCCGCGGACCACTTGGCGCTGCATGCCACGAGTGTCGGCATTGTCACCGGTTTTTGCGCGGTTGCCGGCAATCACGTGGCCGCCGAAACCGATGGCCCGCCGGGCGCCCTGTTCTTGGCGCGAGCACTGACAGCACTGGGGATTGACGTTTCATTGATCACCGACAGTTACGCATTGCCGCTGTTGAAGGTCGGTTGCGAACTGTGGAACTTGAGTCCGACGATCCTGGTCGAGTTTCCGTCCGAGGAGGGGTCGCCGAACTCGACGGTCCGCGCGCGCAATGACCGGCTGGCGGACGTACGAACTGAGTCCTGGGTCGACGAGTTCCTGGCCACCGGTCGGGGACAACACTTGAGCCATTTGATTGCCATCGAACGAGCCGGCCCCAGCCACACGCTTGAGTCGATCGCCGCACAGCCGCGCAGCGGGCCGGCCCCCAGCGAACGATTCGCGACCGAAGTCCCCGCGGCCCACCGCGACGTCTGCCACAGCATGCGCGGCGACTCGATCAACGGCTACACGGCCAAGACGCATCGACTGTTTGAATGTGTTGGCGAGCGGAAAATGCCAATCACCACGATTGGTATCGGCGATGGCGGCAACGAAATCGGCATGGGTGTTTTTGCTTGGGAGCTGATCGTCGAGGCGATCGGCCGCGGTCCTGCTAGTCGCATCGCCTGCCGCATCGCGACCGATTTCACGTTGCTTGCGGGAGTCAGCAATTGGGCAGCCTATGCCTTGGCTTTGGCCACTGTGCGGTTGCGCGAGGCCAATAATCTCGGTCGCGGCTGGGATGCGCGCCAGGAGCGCGCGTTGATCGAGGCGATCGTGCGGCAAACCGAGGCTGTCGACGGCGTTACCCTGCGGCACGAGCCAACCGTCGACGGGCTCGAACTGGACGTCTGCCTCGCGCCATTGGTCGAAATGCGGAAGCTATTGCGCTACGGTGAACAGCCGGAACATTGAGCCCGGCGGATCTTGTGGGCGGCCATTTGAGATATGATGGCTGGTGGAGAGCGCGAGTTCGATGGACGAGAACCGGCGCTGGGGCCGGCGATGCACGACACGCCGTTGGTGTTGGAGTCATGTATCTTTTCGAAAACCCGGTGTTGCAACGCGAGCTGCTGGTTAACCTGCGGATGACGCGGGCATTTGTCTTGCTGCTGTTGTACCTGGGCCTATTGGCAATTGTCGTGTTTCTGGCCTGGCCGCAAGAGCGGCACCTTGATCTGACCACCAACCCGGAAGCCGCGCGGCGTCTGGTGAACTTGGTGTTTTTGGGGCAGTACTTATTGGCGTCGATGATGGCCCCCAGTTTCGCGGCCGGCACGATCACGGGTGAAAAAGAGCGCAAGAGCTACGAAATGTTGTTGGCCAGTCCGTTGCGGCCTGGCGCGATCGTGCTGGGCAAGCTGCTGGCTTCGCTGTGCCATTTGCTGCTGTTGGTGTTTGCTTCGCTGCCGATCGTGATGTTGTGCCTTCCGTTGGGCGGCGTATCGATTTACGAGGCCTTGGCCGCGTACTTGGGGCTGATCCTGTCGGTCATCACGTTCGGAATGATCAGCCTGGCAACCAGCAGCTACTTCCGCCGCACGTCGGCCTCGCTGGTCGTGGCATACCTGGTGATTCTCCCTTTGGCGCTCGTGGCCGTCGCCTGCTGGATCGGCCTCGAGAATCAAGGTCGACTCCGCCTGGCCCTGACGCTTTCGGTGTTTCCGGCCATTTGCGGATTGATTTGTATTACGCTGTTCCGCGATACGACCGCACGGCTGTTGCATCCGCCCGACGTGGGCAGCGAGGGCAAGGAGGTCGTCGACTTGGACGTCGAAGCCAGCGAGGCGATGGGCCTGGTGATCCAAAGCGATCAGTTTCCCGACAGGCTGTTCGCCCCCAGCAAACGCAACGATCTACTGGCCGACGGGGCCAATCCGGTGTTCGACAAGGAAATGCGCAGCGAAATCTTCAGCCAGGGCACGTTGATGCTGCGGGTCGTGATCCAGGTCAGTATGTTGCTGGCCATTCCCCTGATGGCGTTTTTGCTGTACGCGTTTCCCGACTTGTCGCCCTGGTACATTTCGTACGTGATTTTGTTCAATATGCTCGTTGGCCCGGTATTTTCCGCCGGCAGCGTAACGAGCGAACGCGAGCGCGAGACGTTGGATTTGCTGCTCACCACCACGCTCTCGCCCGGCCAGATCCTGTGGCCCAAGCTGCTTTCCGGACTGCGGGTTTCCAGCGTGCTCACGATGTTCTTGTTGTGGCCGCTGCTCTTGGCCGTGGTGATGGTCAATACGTACTGGAGCAATCTCTTGAGCGTCTTGGGCTTTTTGGCAGTCGTGCTCACCGTCTGCGTCACGACAGCCACGATTGCTCTGTTTTGTTCCGTGATGTTTCGCAAGACTTCGATCAGTTTGATGACGACGTATTTGCTGATCGTGGTCTTGTTCACGTTTCCATTGGCGGTCACCTTTTTTTCGGGCACGTTTTTTGCCGATTCGCCCGTGACCTCATTGATCCGGCAGGCCAGCTTCACCAGCCCGTTTGCGACCGTGTTCAACCTGCCCATCGATATGATGATGTCTCGCTCGACGAGCGTGGGGCCCGACTGGTGGTTTTTTGCGTCATTCATCACGTTCTATGCTGGCTTCGACGGCGCGCTGATGGCCACCATGGCATGGCTGTTCAATGTCCGCTGGCGCATGGAATGAGGACGGCCCTTGGGCCGCCCCGTGCGTCGCAGCCCGCGACTTACCCCCGCTCGTTGTCGTCCCGGCAGATGCGATTGCCTCCGCCGCGCTTCGCCTCGCGCAGGGCTCGTTCCGCGCCGGCAAACATATCCGCCGCCAGCTTATAAGCCCGGCCGGCCGCGAATCCGATGCTGGCGGTCAACGGAACTGTCCCGGCGAGGATTCGCTGGGCGGCGACCGCCTCGCGCAGCCGGTCCAAAACGCCGCGAACATGTGCTTCTCCGATGTCCTCCAGCAGGACTCCAAATTCGTCGCCGCCGAGACGAGCAATCAGATCCTCGCGCCTCAGTTGCTCCGCCAGCGCCCGCGCAGAGCTTTGCAGCACCTGGTCGCCGGTCGCATAATCGGCCCGATCGTTGACTTGTTTGAAATGATCCAGGTCGACGATGGCCAGCCACAGTGGCTGCCGCGTCGCGCGTGCCAAGGCAAATCTGCTGGACAATTGTCGGTCCCAAGCTCGGCGGTTGGCCAAACCGGTCAACGGATCGGTCTCGGCCAAGAGTATG
This sequence comes from Planctomycetia bacterium, assembly GCA_041497975.1. Taxonomy (GTDB): domain Bacteria; phylum Planctomycetota; class Planctomycetia; order Pirellulales; family PALSA-1355; genus PALSA-1355. Next base: position 66,955 of record JBGQHN010000001.1, read on the forward strand.
ATCTGCTGCTGCCTTACCGCGATCTCGTCGTGGCCGATCGAAAGCCGCACGATTTGGCCGACGAGCCCGCACGTCAGACACAATTCACGGCTGGTCCAGTCCGGTCCCAGGGTCACGTCGGCCCAAGCCGCGGCTCCCATGCCCACCACGGCCGGTCTCGCGCCGGAGTTCGAAGCTTGTCGATCGCCGATGTGCAGCCCGCTCGCGCGCGCCGCTTCGTCGGTGGGAAGGTCGGTTAACAGGACTTCGATATGTGCGTCGTTGGGTACCGCGGCGGCTGATTGCCACACAGTCGCGCCGCTTGCCTGTAGTATTTCGGCCCAGCGTCCGGCAGCCTGAGCGTCCTGCGCCAAAATGAGAACTTTGGGCGGCTGAGAGGGGAGCATCGCTCGATTATATCAGGCAACGGAAAGATTCGTCGTCGTCGTGAACGCCGAAAAACCGCGAACAACGCTCAATTGCTTTGCAGGCGCGCGCGCGGCGCGTTAGAATCTGAAGCGAGCGCAGTGGGCGATGATTTCAGGTGCAACTTTGAAGATGGCCGCGGGGTGCGAATAGGACCGCTGCCTGGCTTGGAAGCTAGTGCTGCGCGCAGTTTGGCACGAGGAAGGTTCGACTATGAGTACCGATGTGATGGATATCGGCGCGGTGCCGGCGGCATGGACCCGGCGTCATCTGTTGGATGTCGAAAGCCTCACGGCCGAAGAGATCAACGCTATTTTGGACAGCGCCGTGACATTCAAGGAAGCCACGGCCAACTGCGCGCAAAAAATTCCAATTCTCGCGGGGCGCACGTGCGCCAATTTGTTCTTTGAGCCGTCCACCCGCACGCGAACCAGTTTTTCGCTGGCGGGCCGGAGGTTGGGAGCCGACACGATTGATTTTTCATCGTCGGGCAGCAGCTTGTCGAAGGGCGAAACGTTCATCGATACGGCCAGGAATATCGAGGCGATGGGCATTGACGTGGTCATCGTTCGGCATCGCACGCCCGGCACGGCCCACCTGCTGGCCCAGAAGCTCAACTGTTCGGTGATCAACGCCGGCGACGGTCCGCACGAACATCCGACGCAGGGATTGCTCGATATCCTGTCGATTCGCGAGCGTCTGGGCCGCATCCAGGGTCTGACGGTTGCCTTGGTCGGCGATATCGCGCATAGCCGCACCGCCCGCTCGAACGTCTGGGGCTTGAAGACCCTGGGGGCGCACGTGATCATGTGCGGGCCCTCGACGCTGGTCTCGAAGCGGTGGGAGGAATTGGGGGTCGAAGTCGCCCACGACCTGGACAAGATTCTGCCACGCTGCGACGTGCTTAACTTGCTGCGCATCCAGTTCGAACGACAAACGACGCGGCCTTTCCCGAGCGTCCGCGAATACGCCCTGCTGTACGCCATGAATCAGGAGCGGCTGGCGCGGGCCAAACGAGACATCCTGATTCTCGCGCCGGGGCCCATCAATCGGGGCGTGGAGATCACTCCCGACGTAGCCGATGGCCCACATTCGGCGATTTTGGAACAGGTCACTAACGGTCTGGCGGTGCGCATGGCCGTGCTGTGGTTGATCCTGGGTGGCTCATGAGCCGGTTGAAACAACAACTGGAAGGAATCAACGTGCGATCCAACCGACCCATTCTGCTGGAAGGAGGCCGCGTCATCGATCCCAGCCAGGGGATGGACCGCATCACGAACGTGCTCGTCGCAGACGGCCGCATCGCCGCGTATGACGCGCTGGGCAGCGGCCTCGAAGAAGTGATCGACGCCTCGGGCAAGATCGTGGCCCCGGGCCTGATCGACATGCACGTCCACCTCCGCGAGCCGGGCCGCGAAGAGGACGAGACGATCCTCACCGGTACGACAGCCGCGGTCGCCGGCGGCTTCACTTCCATCGCCTGCATCCCCAACACAGAGCCGCCGATCGATACCCAGGCAAGCGTCGAGTTCATCCAGCATCAGGCCGCCCGAGCCGATCAGTGCAACGTGTATGTCGTGGCCTGCGTGAGCAAGAATCGCGAAGGCAAGGAGCTGGCCGAGGTGGGCCAATTGATTCAAGCCGGCGCCGTGGCCTTTAGCGATGACGGCGCGCCGGTCTACGACGCCGAGTTGATGCGGAGGGCGCTCGAATATTGCGGCATGTTCGACAAGCCGATTCTCAATCATGCCGAAGTGCGAGAGCTGACCCAGGGTGGCGTCATGCACGAGGGCCTGGTTTCGCTCATTCTCGGGCTGCCCGGAATGCCCGCGGTGGCCGAAGACGTGATGACCGGACGTGACATCGCGCTGGCGGACGCGACCGGCGGGCGGATTCACATCATGCACGTCTCCAGCGCCGGCAGCGTCGAGGCGATTCGTCGGGCCAAGGGCCGCGGAGTGCGCGTGACGACCGAAGTTTGTCCACACCATTTCACGCTTACCGACGAAGGGCTGCGCACTTTCGACTCGAACTACAAGATGAGCCCGCCGCTGCGGGGTCAAGAACACGTCGATGCTTGCATCGCCGGCTTGCGCGACGGCACGATCGACGTGATCTGCACCGATCACGCCCCGCACGCCCTGGAAAAGAAAATGTGCGAATTGGACCTGGCCCCCTTTGGAATCGTTGGGCTGGAAACGGCGCTGGGGCTTGTGGTCACCCGTTTGATCGAACCGGGGCTGCTCGACTGGTCGGCAGCCCTGGCAAAGATGACCATCAATCCGGCGCGAATTCTGGGCATCAACAAGGGCACCCTCAAGCTCGGCGCCGACGCGGATGTCACGCTCATCGATCCGGACGTCCGTTGGACAGTCGATCCGGCCAACTTCCGCTCCAAGAGTCGCAATACGCCGTTTGCGGGCTGGAAATTACAAGGCCGTGCGGATACCGTAATCGTCGGCGGGCGCGTCAAATACCAGGTACCCGTCGACGGAGCCGGTCGCGACGGCCGTCGCGCGGTGCCGGCCGGCTCCTGATCGATTTCGACCTCGGGTAGCGTCGGGTTGCAGTTGGTTTGGCTTGGAACCCTCCATTTGCATGTCGCTCGTCATCGACGGCTACAATCTGCTTTATGCCAGCGGTATCCTGGGTCGTGGCGTCGGCCCTGGCGGCTTGGAGCGATCGCGCGGCGCCTTGCTCAATTTTCTGGCCGAATCGCTGGATCCGAGCCTGCTCGACCGCACGATCGTGGTCTTTGATGCCCGTCAATCACCACCGGGCTTGCCGCGGCTCGTCAAACACCGGGGGATGACCGTTCGCTTTGCGGAGCCGGGTTCTGACGCGGACGAAGTGATCGAGCAGCTGATCAAGGCCGACTCGGCGCCTCGGCGGCTGACCGTGGTTTCCAGCGATCATCGCCTGCACCGCGCCGCTCGACGCCGACGAGCCAAGGCCGTCGACAGCGACGAGTGGTACGCCGAGGTTTTGCGCAATCGCATCCATCGGGTGCGCAGCAAAAGTCCCGGCCTCAAGCCTTCCGAGCTGCCCAGCGAAACCGAAGTTCGATTCTGGCTGCGGCAGTTCGGCCTGGAAGAGCCCGAATCGTCGGCGCAATCGCCCGACGCGGCGCCGACCGACAGCCCATTTCCGCCCGGCTATGGCGAGGACTTGGGCGAAGAGAATCTTTGACCACCAACGGCGGCCACCGCAAGCGACCGCCGCACAGTCACTTGTGGAATGCTAGCGCACCGCGGACAGCGCTTTGTCGGAAATGTCCTTGCGGCACCAAGCGCCATTCCAACGGATGCACTTGACGGCCGTATAGGCCTGCAACTTGGCGGCGGGAATGCTCGAACCAAGCGCCGTGACGGCCAGCACGCGGCCGCCGTTGGTCACGACCTGAGAGTCGACGGTTGCCGTGCC
>JBGQHN010000002.1:0-60535 GCA_041497975.1 Planctomycetia bacterium
CAATCCTCGCGGGATGGTTTGCCAGCGATGCCTGGCGCCTTGAGGGAGCGCAACTGGCCAAGGGCGAAACCCTGTTGCGCTATCGCGACGGCGCGGCGGCCAGCGTGGCCGTCGTCGAACAGGCCAGCGGGCACCGCGTGCTGAAGATGAACAACAACTACACCTTGGGATCGTCGTCCAGCGCCACCCGCGAGCTGCGCCAAGGACGACTTCCGCTCATCCTGCACCCGCGGCCGCGGCGCGTCGCGTTCATCGGAGTCGCCACCGGTATCACGGCCAGTGCCATGCTCGATTTTCCCGTCGAGCGGGCGGTGGCGATCGAACTGGTGGCTGAAGTGGCCGATGCGCTGCCGGACTTCAAAACCTGGAATCGATCCGTATTCGACGACCCGCGCGTGGAAGTCGTTGTCGACGACGGCCGCAACTACTTACTGGGAACTAGCGACGAGTTCGACGTGATTGCCAGTGACTTGTTTATTCCCTGGCACGCGGGCACCGGCGATTTGTACACAGTGGAGCATTTTCGCACGGTGGCCGCCCGGCTGGGCGAGGGGGGAATTTTCGCCCAATGGCTGCCCGGCTATCAGTTGACCGTCGACGAAGTGCGCTCGGTGGTCGCCAGCCTTATGGAAGTGTTTCCGGCCGTAACCCTGTGGCAAAACGATTTCGATCTGGAGCGGCCCTTGCTGTGCCTGGTGTGTTATCGAGACGCGGCCCAGCTTGACGCGCGGGCGCTGGCCGCGGCCAGTGCGCGGCTCGCTCGGGCCGACGTGCCGGCTGCGCCGTTTCTATCCAGTCCGCTGGGAGTCTGCATGTTGTATGTCGCCGGGCACGAAGACCTGCGGGCCTGGGCCGGTGGCGCTCAGCTTAACACCGATAATCACCCGTACATCGAATACGCTACGCCGGCCAGCTACTATCAGCATCGTCAACGCGACGTGGCGGCAGTGGATCAGATCCTGGCGGGATTTCGGCCACGAAATTGGGCATATCCCGCCTCGGCGCTGCCCGATCAGTCGATGCAGGCGGCCTTGCGCGCGGCCGACTTGTTGCACGACGCGCAAGTGGCGCGGCAAGCCAACCGTTTCGAGCAGGAATATCGCTCGCTCAAAGAGCTGATCCCGCTGGCTGCCGAGGTGCCCGCGGTGATCGATCACGTCATCCGCGTGGCTACCAGGTTCCGGAGCCGCAACATGGTGGGCCGTGGCGACGACTTGTTGCTGGCGTTGAGCCAGCAACCCCAGGCTCCGGTGGCGGCGCTGCTGGCGTTGGCCGATCTGCGGCGCAGCGACGGCAAAACGGACGACGCGATCGATCTATTGTCGCAAGCGCTCGAGCGCGTGCCGAACGCATTGGCGGCGCGCCGCGCGCTTGTGGATCTGCTCAAACAAGCCAAGCGCTACGGATTGATCGAGTCGCACCTGCAGTACATACTGGAGAGCAACCCCGACGAGCCGTACTTGCGCTTGGACCTGGCCCAGGCCTTTGACCGCCAGGGCAAGACGAAGGAAGCGAAGGAAGAAATCGAACGCTTTCGCAAGCTTCGCTTGGGCGATAACCGACGAAAGGTTTGGCAGTACCTGAGGGGACTGGGGTTAGGAAAGTACGTTGACGAAATTTCCGCCCAACAACAGAGCAGCCTGCCGCCGGCACAGCGATCTGAACCGGCGGTGCCCTAAGGCAACACGATTGTGCTGAACCTGGCGGGCTCGGGCGCATGCTTTGGCGAGCGTGCGGCCACGCCATACCTCCATCGCCGCGACACGGATATGAGCAGCGAATTCCGGCCGCCGTGGGTCACCATCGTTTCCGGTCTGCCACGCTCCGGCACCTCGATGATGATGCAGGTGCTGGCGGCCGGAGGGTTGAGCGTGCTGGTCGATCAAGTGCGCCAGGCCGATGCGGACAACGTCAAGGGTTATTTCGAGTATGAGCCGGTCAAACGCACGCGCGAGGACGCATCATGGCTAAACGGCGCGGTCGGCAAGGCCGTCAAGATGGTGTACCTGCTGCTCTATGATCTGCCGAGCGAATATCAATATCGCGTAGTGTTCATGCAGCGCCACATGGACGAGGTGTTGGCGTCGCAACATGCGATGCTGACGCGGCTCGGCCAAGCGGGCGCCGCCCTGTCGGACAAGCAAATGGCCGATGCATTCGCTCGGCAGCGCCAAACAGCGGAGCAATGGTTGGCCAACCAGCCAAACTTTCGAACATTGAAGATCGATTATCACCACGTGTTGGCCCGACCGGCTGACCAGGCCGCAAAATTGGACGACTTCTTGGGAAGGGGTTTGAACTGCTCGGCGATGGTGGCGGCCGTCAATCCTGCGCTGCGCCGTCAGAAGGTCTGAAACGCGCGACGGGTTGCCCGACAGGAATTGCCGGTTGCAAAGCGCCCCATTGGGGTGGCCCAACCGATCGCGAACGAAGTGAAGGAAGAATGATGACGCTTTTCAACCATCGCTTCCGATTGCGCACCGGATGGTCGGTCCGTGGCGCGGTGGCTCGACATTTGCCCGTCGGCGCAGGGCTGGCCATCGCGGCGGCATTGTGCTTATGGTCGGATTTCGAGACATCTCGATCCGGCACGGCGCAATATGCGTACATCGGTCCGGGCGCGGGCATCGCCCTGGCGGGATCTTTTTTGGCGGTGCTGGTGGCGATGTTTTCGGCCCTCGTGGCCGTGATCACCTGGCCATTCCGCTCGCTGTGGCGCGGATTGCGCGGACGCCAGGCGCGAAGACGAGCCAAAGTCGGCCGCGTCGTCATTCTGGGGCTCGACGGACTCGATCCGCTGTTGGTCGATGAATTCCTGGCCGCGGGCCTGCTGCCCAATCTTGACCGGCTGCGACGCGAAGGCTGCTACCTGCGCCTGGGCACGACCTGGCCGCCGCTGTCCCCGGTGGCCTGGTCCTCGTTCAGCACGGGCGCCAATCCGGGCAAGCACAATATCTTCGATTTTATCGCCCGCAATCCGGCCGATTATCGTCCCCAGATCTCGTCAGTGCGCATTCGCCCGGGCAGGCGAAAGTTGCGCGTGGGTCGCTACAATATTCCACTTTCACGGCCGGAAATCAGCCCCCTGCGTAAGAGCAAGCCGTTCTGGAGCGTGCTTGGCGAGGCCGGGGTGTTCAGCGCAGTGCTGCGAGTGCCGATCACCTTTCCGCCCGATCGTTTTCATGGCGTGCAACTGTCGGCGATGTGCGTACCCGACCTTCGCGGCAGCCAGGGCACTTTTTGCTATTTCAGCGAGAATGGCCGGTCCGGGGCGACCTCCGACGGCGACGTCGGAGGCGAGCGCATTGTCGTCACTCGCCGCGGCGACTCGGTGTTTTCCTACTTGCCCGGCCCGACCAATCCCTTGCGCGTCGACGGCACACAGGCTCGACTACCGTTGAGAGTCGTGCGGGGCAAAAACGGCCAGGCGGTGCTGCACGTGGGTGGGCAGAAGGTCGCACTTGCGCCTAACCAATTCACCGACTGGGTTGGGGTCTCGTTCAAGTTGGCGCCGGGCGTGCGGGCGCGGGGCATTTGCCGGTTCTATCTCAAGCGCTTCGAGCCGTCGTTCGAGATGTATTGCACTCCCTTGCACATCGATCCCGACAAGCCGGTGATGCCTATTTCGCATCCCGCGGTGTACTCCACCTATCTGGCGCGACAATTCGGCCCCTTTGCCACGCTGGGATTGGCCGAGGACACCTGGTCGTTGTCCGAGGGAATGTTAAGCGAGGAAGCATTTTTGCGGCAGGCTTATGATATCGACGACGAACGGCAGCAGATGTTTTTCGACGCGCTCGAGCACGTGCGGCGGGGGCTCGTGGCCTGTGTATTCGACGCGCCGGACCGTATCCAACACATGTTCTGGCGATTCCATGACGTTTCGCACCCGGCCCGCCCGACCGATCCGGCGCTCCTCGAGGCGCACGGCAACGCGCTGCCCGAAATGTATGCGCGCATGGATCGCCTGGTGGGTCAAACGCTCGAGGCCTTGGGCGACAAGTCCGCGCTGTTGGTCATGTCGGACCACGGTTTCAAGCCGTTTCGCCGCTGCGTCGATTTGAACGCGTGGCTGAAGGCCAACGGCTACTTGAAGCTGAAGGGCGACGCGGCGACCGCCGACGCCCAATATCTGGCCGACGTCGATTGGAGCCGTACGCGAGCATACGCCATCGGGTTGGCAGGCATCTATATCAACCAACGCGGCCGCGAAGGCGAGGGCATCGTGCCGGCCAGCCAATCCGCCGGGCTGGCCACCGAGATATCGCAAGCACTCACCGGGTTGCGAGACGACGAGCGCGACCAGGTTGCCATTCACCAGGCCGTGTCGCGCCGCACGGTGTACTCTGGTCCCTACGTCGACAACGCGCCTGACGTGATCGTCGGTTATAACGTGGGCTATCGAGTCGGGTGGGACGCGGCGATCGGCAAATGCGGGCCCGCGGTGTTTTCCGACAACCTCAAGGCCTGGAGCGGCGATCACTGCATTCATCCCGACCTGGTGCCAGGCGTGCTGTTCAGCAATTGGAAGTTCGCCGCTTCGTCCGCCAACATCCTGGACATCGCCCCCACGGCCTTGGAGCTGTTGGGCATGCCGAAGCCGTCCTACATGGACGGAAAGTCTTTACTATGCGACGGCGCGACTTCGTCAAGCTGATTGCTTCGGCCAGCGGAACCACGCTGCTGCCGGGCTGTGGCCATTGGGCGCCCTCGCCTGACTCCTCCGCCGCGCGCCGCGTGTATCTGATCGCCTTTGACGGTCTGGACCCGCGTATTGCCCGGCGGCTGTTAGACGCGGGCCTGTTGCCCAACTTCGCGCGATTGGCCGCGCGCGGCTCCTTTACGAAACTGCGTACCAGCACGCCGCCCCACACACCGGTCGCGTTTTCCAATATCATCAGCGGCGCCGATCCTGGACTGCACCAGGTGTTCGACTTCATCCACCGCGACGTCCATCCGCGCGATTCGAAGTTGGTGCTGCGGCCGTACTTCTCCACCGCCGAAGTGATGACCCCAGAGAACGACCGGGTGCTGTCGCTCGGTTCCTGGCGCCTGCCGCTGTCGGGCGGCAAAAGCGTGCTGCTGCGACGCGGCGGGGCATTTTGGGACCACCTGGTCGCGGCGGGCATCGACGCCACGGTGTACTATGTGCCGTCCAATTACCCGCCCGAGCCACCCCCAGGTCCCGGCCGGTTCCGCGCCATCAGCGGCATGGGCACGCCCGATTTGTTGGGGGGCTACGGCGAGTTCACGATGTTCACGCCCGACGCTCCGCGGGGCGGGAGGCAGGTGGGCGGCGGTCGTTTCGCCTTCTTGTCGATGCTCAGCAATCACGGTCGCGCGGAGCTGTGGGGACCCGAGAATTACCTGCGCGGTGCCGACGCGACCGGACGCGCTGTGCGAATGAGCGTGCCCATCGACATCGTGCGCGACTCGACGGCGGCGGTGGCCAAGATCGTCTTGGGTTCGACGACGCTCGTGATGAACGAAGGCGAATGGAGCGATTGGGTACCCGTCGCATTTCAGACCGGGTTGCCGGGCTCGACGGTCGTCGGCGCGCTGGGCGCGCCGACAGCGGTACCAGGCGCCGTGCGGCTGTTTCTCAAACAAGTGCATCCCAAGTTCGAGCTCTACGTCAGCCCCGTCAACATCGATCCCCTCGAGCCGGCCAGCCCGATCAGCGTGCCGGACGACTTCGCTCGCGGCCTGGCCCGGCGGCACGGGCGGTTCTATACCCTGGGAATTCCCGAGGACACGAAAGCCCTGAGCCACGGCGCGCTGGCCGAGGATCAGTTCCTGAAGCAGACGCAGTTGGTTCTCGGTGAACGCGTCGAACAATATCGCCAGGCGCTGGCCGAGTTCGACCAAGGCTGCTTGTTTTTCTATTTTGGCGACACCGATCTCGTGCAACACATGTTCTGGCGCGACCGCGATCCACAGCATCCCGGCCGCGATCCGCAACAGGGCGAGCGTTTTGCGCATGTCGTCGAAGAGTTGTACGTCGAGGCCGATCGTTTGGTGGGTGACCTCCTAACGAAAGCCCGAGACGGCGACACGGTTCTGGTGTTCTCCGACCACGGTTTCACGACCTTCCGCCGCGGTTTCAATCTCAATACCTGGCTGGCGGAAAACGGATTCGTCAAGCACCGCGGAAACAGCCGCCGCTCCGACGCCGAAATGTTCGTCGACGTGGATTGGGCCCGCACGCGGGCTTACGGCCTGGGGCTCAATGGCTTGTACTTGAACCTCGCCGGCCGCGAACGGCACGGCATCGTCAAGTCGTCCGGCCGGCGCAGCACACTTGCCGAACTGCGCGACAAGCTGCTGGAAGTTCGCGACGTCGACGGCAGCCGCGTCATCGAGCGCGTCGACCTGGCAGAGGAACTATATCCGGCGGCCGATCCACTCATTGCGCCTGATCTGCTCGTCGGCTACGCGGACGGCTATCGGGCAAGCTGGGCCACAGTCTTGGGCGCGATGACCGACGACGCGCTGGAGAACAATCTCGATCGTTGGAGCGGAGACCACAGCATCGCCGCCGAACTTGTGCCTGGAATGCTGCTTACCAACCGGCCCGTGGCCGTCGACGAGCCGTCGATCTCGGACATCGCCCCCACCGTACTGGCGGCGTTCGGCATCTCCAAACCGAGCCAAATGACGGGCCGGCCGCTGTTTGAGTTCTCGTAGCGCTCGTGGGAGAATGGATCGGCCGGCTAGCGCCGCGTCAATCGGTTTTGCACAAACGCGTCTCTGCGCGGAGGTTCCGCGATGTTTGGTTTCAAGAAGACGATCAAGATCGATAAACCTCTCTACGAACGGCTCGAAGAGTTGGCGGGCCGTCAGGGCTACTCCTCGACCGAGGAGTTCATCGTCCACTTGTGCGAGCGCGAAGTCACCACGCTTGCCGAAAAGCTCGAGCAGGAGCAAGTAGAACAGCAGTTGCGCGGCCTGGGGTATATCGAGTGATCTCGAGCGTTCGCTCGAGTTTGCCCCCCCAAGCAACGATCATCGATCTTCAACAAGCCGCGCCATGAACGCCATCAACGCGACGCTGACTCGAATTGCCGACTGGCTCTTGGGCCCGTTTGCCGCCTGGCCGCCGCTGGCGACGCTCTTGTTCTGGTCGGCCATTGCGGGCGTGCTGATGACGATCGTGTTTCGCTACACGTCCAACCAGCAAGCCGTCAAGAGGGCCGCCGACCGCAGCCGGGCGCAGGCGCTGGCCATCAAATTGTTCGGCCACGATCCCCTGGCTGTCTTCTCCAGTCTGGGCCAATTGCTGCACTATTCGGGCTTGCGGCTGTGGCATTCGCTGCCGCCCATGCTCGTGATGCTGGTCCCTTTCGTGCTGGTCATGTCGCAGTTGGCGTTGCGCTATGAATACGAGCCGCTGGCCAAAGACAAATCGACGATCGTGAAACTGGAACTGACGGAAAAGGACTGGCCTAAGCATCAGAACGTCGTGCTGGACCCTTCGCCGGAATTCGCGGTCGAGACACCGGCTTTGCGCGATGCCACGGAGCATGCCATCTATTGGCGATTTCGCCCCAAGGAGGCAGGCGGGGGCACGCTTCGCTGGCGAGTCGGGAACGAGGAGATCGCCAAGCGCGTGGACGTTGACGCGGGCGATGATCGACTCGCGAGCGTCAGTGTACGGCGAGCTTCTTCCGGTTGGTGGGACCGGCTGTTGCACCCTGCCGAACCCGCCCTGCCGTCGGGCAGCCCGGTGCGCGGAATCGAGATCGAGCATCCGACGCGCGACACGCCGCTTTTGGGAGTCAACGTTCCATGGTGGCTGACGTTTGTGCTGGGGTCGATCGTCGCCGCGCTTGTCGTGCGACCGCTGGTCAAAGTGCGGTTTTAGCGCGGCCGCAACAGCGAAGGCCACGCTTAGCGCCGCGGGCTGATCAGTTCGACAAAGTTGCCGTCCGGATCGCGGACCACGGTCAGCGCCAAGCCGGGCGCGATGTTGTCGGGTATGGGAACGGTGCCTTTGGCCAGCGGTTTCACGCCGGCTTTCTTCAAGCGCGCCAGGGCCGCCTCGCCGTCGGCCACATAGATGGTCAAATAGCGAAAGCCAAGCTGCGAATGAATGTAGGCGTTGTCGCTCGTTTTATTCTGGGCGCCGGGCACTTGCATCAGTTTGAGTCGTGTCGCCGCATCGCCATCGCCCAAAACCAGCACGCGAATCGCCAGCGGTTTGCCGTCGGTCAGGCCCACGTCGGCGCCGAAATCGGGCGCTACGGCAAAGCCTGGTATCTCTTTGAAGCCGATGGCCTCGGTGTAGAACTTTACCGAGCGGGCGGCGTCGCCCACGACGGTTCCCAAGTCGATTGTGCTCTTGGCGAATTCGCTGCGCGCCGGATTTGACTCGGCGGCGGCGCCCGACTTTTCCTGCCCGCGTCGCCAGACCTCGAGAACCTGGCCGCTTCCGGCCCGACCGGTAAACACGGTGGGCCGCTTCGGGTTGGCCGTTTCCAGGCAGATCGTCAGCTCATCGCCCTCGACCTTGTAGATCACGAGATAAACCTTGCCCTTGTCTATTCCCTCGCCGACCACGATGTCGAGTTGCCTAGGATTCTTCGTGGCCTGGAACTTGTACGTGCCGTGCTCGCTAAAATCGCCGTTTTGAAAGTGATAGTCCGCGCCCTTGACCGTCAGCTTAATTTTCTTGAGCTGGTCTACCGGCGTGAATTTTCCATTTGTTTCCATCGAGACGGCGTGCCACGTCCCCTGCCATTTTTCGAGATCCTTTTTTGCGGCCTCGTCCACCGAGTCAGCCGCCAGCAAACCAATCGCCGCAAGTGCCATTGCAAAGTGCCATTTCATCATCCGAAAACCCCCGAAAGCCAGGTAGTCGCGTCACAACTGCAAAGTAGTATGTCGCGATCACGTTGACGTGTAAAGCGATTGGAAATCCAGTCGCCGTCGGATATCGCCGGGCGCGTTGTGCACTCAGTCGCGGCTGCGCGTCTTGGTCGCAGGGTCCGTCGCGGTTTTCTTCCGGGCGTGCGACGAATCGGTTTCTTCGACGAAATTTAACGCCGCCGAATTCATGCAATAGCGCAAGCCGGTGGGCGGCGGTCCGTCGTCGAAGAGGTGCCCCAAATGCGCGTCGCAGCGGGCACAAAGCACCTCGGTGCGCAGCTCATTCGGATCGCCGCGATCCTCGGCAAAATGGACATGCTCTTTGTCAACCGGCTGCCAAAAACTCGGCCAGCCGGTTTGTGAATCGAACTTTGACTTCCAATGGAACAGTTCCAGATCGCAACAAACGCAGCGATAGGTTCCGTGGCGCTTGTGGTTCCAGTACTTGCCGGAGTAGGGCGCTTCGGTTTCCTTGCGCCGCGTCACCTGGAACTGGCGGCGCGTGAGCTGCCGCTTCCACTCGGCGTCGGTCTTGGTGAGCGGAACGATCTTGGGTGGGGGTTTTGCATCGTCCGACAATCGCGTCTCGTCGGCGCGCGAAAGAATACTCAGCCGGTGGACCCCAAGAACCAGGGCTCCGGAGCTGATAATCGTCAGTATAATCGCGCGGCGATGGAACATGAGGGGAGAACTCCGCTCTTGCCCTGTTCCGCGCACAAGTCGGCAAGTAGTTCAGCGTTCCCACGCTCAAACGAACACAGCGTTCCCACGCTCAAACGAACACAGCCAAGTCTGCGTTCCTACGCAATGATATCGCGAATGACGTTTCCAAAAACGTCCGTCAGGCGTTCCTCCCTTCCTTGGTGAAAATATGTCAAGGCCTCGTGGTCCAAACCCATCAGGGCCAAGACCGTGGCGTGCAAGTCGTGCAGGTGGACTTTGTTTTCAACGGCCGCGAAACCGAACTCGTCGGTCGAGCCATACGAAGTTCCGCCCTTCACACCGCCACCGGCCATCCACATGGTGAATCCGTAAGGATTGTGATTGCGGCCCGGCGCGCCTTCGCCCTCGGCCAATGGCATGCGGCCGAATTCGCCGCCCCACAACACCAGCGTGCTGGCTAACAGCCCGCGCCGTTCAAGATCCGTCAGCAAGGCGGCGATCGGCTGGTCGACTTCGGCGCCGTGCTTGCCGTGATTCTTTTCAACGCTCTCGTGCGCGTCCCAGGTGTCCTCCAAGTGCCCCCCGCCCGAATACAACTGCACGAATCGCACGCCGCGCTCGACCAATCGCCGGGCGACGAGGCAATTGCGTCCGAATTCGTCCGTGGGCTCCTTGCCGACACCGTACATTTCGAGCGTTTGTTGGTCTTCCTTGCCCAGATCGACCGCCTCGGGCGCTTCGGCTTGCATGCGATACGCCAATTCATAACTTTGAATGCGCGCCGGCAATTCGGATCCGCCCGGTCGGGCGTCGAGATGTTCCTGGTTCAACCGGGCCAGCAAATCGAGCTGCTCTCGTTGGCTCTTGCGGTCCAAGGGTCCGCTCAAGTCGAGCACCGGCTCACCCACCGGCCGGAACAACGTTCCGGAAAAGCTGGCCGGCATGAAACCGCTGGACCAATTGGGCTGGCCGCTGATCGGTCCGCCGCGCTTGTCCATGATCGCCACGTAGCCCGGCAGGCTTTGATTCATGGTTCCCAGACCGTAAACCGCCCACGAACCCAGCGACGGACGGCCGATGAACGTGCTGCCGGTATTCATCGCCACCAGGGCCGAGCCGTGGGCATGGCTGTCCGTATGACATGAACGGATGAGCGCCAACTTGTCGGCATGATCGCGAACGCGGGGAAAGAAATCGGAAATCATCAGCCCGCTCTGCCCGCCCGGCGAGAAATTGCGCCAGGCCGGCGTCAGGAAACCCATCTTGCGATTTCCCGAGTTGGTGAACTGCTTGTCGGGCGGCAGCGATTGCCCGGCGTACTTTTTCAAGCTGGGCTTATAGTCGAACGTGTCGACGTGGCTCGGGCCGCCGTTCATCATCAAGAAAATGCACGCTCGGGCCTGGCCAGGAAAATGCGCCGGCTTGGGCGCAAGCGGACTTTCGCCGCGCGGCGACTCGGCGGCGCGGGCATGACGCGCGAAAAAGCCGTCGGCCGCCAACAGGCTCGACAGCGCCACCCCGGCAAAACCTGCGCCCATCTCCCACACGAATTCGCGCCGCGTCTGTCCACATGGAAACAACCGCGGGCCAAGTGGCCGATGGCGGCGAACGTCGGATTTTCCGGCCGGTTCAGTCGACATAAATGAACTCGTTCGTGTTGAACAATACGTGGCACAATGAGGCCAGCGCCTGGCGGTGGATGTCCTCCTCGCTCAGCGTATGGCCGGCGGCGGCCGCGCGCGATGCCAGGTTCTCATGCTGCGCGGCCAGGTGCGCTAACGCCGCCGCGCGCTCGCTCTCGGTTGGCGCTCGCTCAAGCGCCAGCGACCAGGCACGTTCGACCTGTGACGTCTGGTTCGGGCCAGCCTCGAGGATTACCCGCTGGGCCATCGCGCGGCTCTGTTGGTGCACGAATTCGTTGTTCAATAGCGCCAAGGCCTGGGGCGCTACGATCGAAACGTTCCGCTGGCTGCAAGGCTGCGTCGTGTCGGCAAAATCGAACGTAGTCATGAGTGGCAACAGCAGCGACCGCTTGGTCATCATGTAAATACTGCGGCGGCGCTGTTCCTCGGGCGGCGAGGCGCCCCATTCGGCGCCCTTCTTGGACAGTCCTTCGAGGGATTCTTTCGTGGCCGAGGGAAAAAAGCTAGGCCCGCCGGCTTTGAAGTTCAATTGGCCGCTGACGGCCAACATGGCGTCGCGAAGCGGCTCCGATTCCAAGCGACGCCGCCCGGTGCGCCACCAGAGCTCGTTGGCGAAATCTTCGCGCGAATACTCCGACCCACGGTCGTGCGTCGAGTCCATTTGATACGTGCTCGACAACATGATCAATCGGTGCAGCGGCTTCAAACGCCAGCCGCCGTCGACCAGCTCTCTGGCCAGCCAATCGAGCAGCTCGGGGTGCGTGGGCGGGCTTCCCATCGCGCCGAAGTTGTCCGGTGTGCGGACCAGGCCTTCACCAAAGTGATGCTGCCACAAACGATTGACCATGACCCGCGCCGTGAGCGGATTGCGGCGGTCGGTGATCCAACGAGCCAGTTGCGTGCGGCGGCCCGTGGTCGTGGCCTCGGGCGCGGGCGGTTCCACCGCGCGAGACAAAGCGCTAACCATCGACAAGTATCCGGCCGCCACCGTTTGTCCCGCGCGGGCAGGATCCCCGCCTTGCAGCAGATGTACCGCCGGGGGCTGCGGGCCGGCGTCGGTGTAGGCCAACAGTGGACCGTCGGCCGGCTTGCCGCCGACAAAGAAATTCAACACCGCGTAGTAGTCGGTTTGCGGAATTGGATCGAACTTGTGGTCGTGGCAGCGGGCGCACTTGAGCGTGATGGCCAAAAACGACGTGGTCGTGGCATGAATCAAATCGTCAAGTTGCTCGTACTTGTACTTGAGCGGATCGTTGGGCTCGTCGTCGAACGTGCCCACGCGCAGAAAACCGGTGGCGATCCGCGTCTGGTCGTCTGCATCCGGCAATTCGTCTCCGGCCAATTGTTCAAGAACAAAGCGGTCGTACGGCTTGTCTTCGTTGAGCGACCGGATCACCCAATCGCGATACTGCCAGGCGCCCGGCTTCAGCGCGTCGCGCTCGTAGCCATTGGTTTCGGCAAACCGCGCCAGGTCCAGCCAATATCGGGCCCAGCGCTCGCCAAAGTGCGGACTGGCCAGCAGGCGATCGATCAAGCGTTCATATGCCGAAGGACTTTCGTCGGCCAAAAAACCACGCACTTCCTCAGGCGTCGGCGGCAATCCCCACAGATCGAAATAGACGCGGCGCACCAGCCGCGCGCGGTCCACTTTCGGCGCCGGCACCCAGTCTTTCGCTTCCAAGCCGGCCAGAATGAAATGGTCGACCGGCGTTGCAGGCCAGGCCGTGTCCTTGATGCGTGGCAACGTGGGACGGATCACCGGCGCCAGCGACCAAAGCTCGCCCAACTTATCGTCCACGGCCTCTCCCGCGAAAACTTGCTGGTATGGGCCGACACTCCCAGCCAACAACAAGACGAACAAAGTCGTGTCCAGGACCCATCGCAGACCTCCGCCGAGGGCACGGTGATGCGAGCGCGAGGATCGCGCCAGGTGGGCCACTCGGCGGGTCTCGGTGAGCAATCGTGTGGGATTGACGAGCATACCGGCAATCGATGGGGGTGTGGCGACTCGGACGCGGCCCACTCAGTTTAAGCCACCCGAGAGCTTCATTCAATCGCGCCGGGGGTCGTGCGGCGGGGCAAATCGCTGCGGGGCGGCAGCGCTGATCGGCCGTCGTGGATCAATCGCCAGCCACGACAACGCCCCGATCGAATAAGCGCCGGCGGACAAAACAAACGTCGACGACCAGCCGAACGTAACGGCCAGACGCGCGATCAACGAAGCGGCGCAGGCCGCGCCGATGTTGCCAAACATGTTTGCCGCACCCAGCACCGTGCCGGAATATGCACGTCCAATGTCCTGACACGTCGCCCACATGGCGCCTAGGGCGAAGTCGCCAAAAAAGCTGGCCACGATCAGAAACGCGACAATCGCCGTAATGTCTTCCAATGTCCAGCACAGTCCGTAGACCAGCGCAGCGCCGCCGCAGGAGATGAGGCCCGGCAACCTCCGCCCCCATGCCAGACCAACGCGTCTGACCAGCCAATCGGTGGCAAGTCCCCCGCACAGACAGCCCGCCATCCCTGCCGCGGCCGTCATGCTGGCGGCCAGCCCGGCCTGAACTTCACTGCGGCCATGTTCGGCGATCAGGTACGTCGGAAGTAGAGTGCCGACAAAGATCCAACCAACATTGACCGCGAAATTCTCGAGCGCCAGTAACTGCAAGCCACGGCTGGCCAACAGGGCGCGTGTCGGAATTGACGTGGCACTCGGGTCGACTGCGCCGGTTGTGGCTGTCTCACCGCGTTCGACGAGCGCCACCTCGGCCGCGTTGCAACCTGGATGAAGTCGGGGTTGGTCTCGAAACCATCGCCAAAAGAAAAATGCCCACACAAGTCCCACGCACCCGTAGCCGATGAGCACGGGCCGCCAACGGTCGGATTGCATGCCCCCAACCGCCAAGACCCGCATCAACAGCGAGGTAACAGCCGGCGCCAACACGCCGCCCCCGCGTCCCCCCAACGACACGGCACTATTGGCCACGCCGCGGCGGGCAAAAGGCATCCAGCGCCGCAACAGGCCGGCAGTCGTGGCGTATGCGCCGGCCTGGCCAACTCCCAACAGTGCCCGCATTGCAACGAGCGACGCCAGCCCGGTCGCCAGTCCCATGCCCGCTATGGCCAACGACCAGGCCACGACATATGCGGTCAGCGCCCGCCGGCCACCCCATCGATCGCCGAGCCAACCGGCGGGAATCTGACACAGCGCATAGCACCAGAAAAAGGCTGCCACCGAGTCGGCCACCTGGCGAATGTCCAAGTCGAGATCCTGTGCAATGGCCGGCAGCGCCACCGAAATGGACATGCGATCCAAATACAAGATCACAGCCATCGACACCGCAAACCCCAGCACGCCGAAGCGTACATTCGTGGGTCGCTCGCCGTCAACGCCCACGGCAACGGGCAACGGCGTATCCTGACCTTCTCTCTGCAGTCGAGACGATGCCAAAACCGTACCTCACAATGGACTCGTGGCCATCCGCGCACCAGCGAACGATTGCGGCGCCGACGACGGATGGCTAGCATGACGCCTTCCAAGCTAGCTTCGGCGGCGCGCCGCGGCAATCGCGATACCGCGCGGATAATTCGGACCGATCGGCCATGTTGATTTTTGACGCGCATCTCGACTTGAGCATGAACGCGCTCGAATGGAATCGCGATTTGACGCGAGACATCGAGGAGATTCGCGCCCGCGAGCGCGGCAAAACCGACAAACCCGACCGGGGCAATTCGACGGTCTCGTTGAGCGAAATGCGCACAGGCGGCGTCGGACTCTGCGTGGCCACGCTGATTGCCCGCCATGTGAAACCCGGCAATCCGCGGCCCGGCTTTCACAGCCCCGAGATCGCCTGGGCCCAGACGCAAGGGCAGTTGGCCTGGTATTGTGCCATGGAAGAAGCAGACCACCTGGTGCAAATCCGCGACGTGCCCGGTTTGCAACGGCACGTGCATCTTTGGCGGAATCCGCCGGCCGACGCGCCGATCGGCTACGTCTTGAGCCTGGAAGGCGCCGACTCGATCCTGACGCCGGGCCACCTGGCCCGCGCATACGAGCAGGGCTTGCGCGCCGTTGGCCCAGCCCATTACGGACCCGGCACCTACGCCCAAGGCACGCACGTCACCGGAGGACTGGGCCCGCGCGGACGTGAACTGCTGGCCGAAATGGAGCGGCTGGGCATCATCCTCGATGCGACGCACTTGTGCGACGATAGTTTTTGGGAAGCTCTCGATCATTTCAGCGGGCCGGTGTGGGCCAGCCACAACAACTGTCGCGCGCTGGTCAACGATCCGCGGCAATTCTCCGACGAACAGATCAAGGCCCTGATCGCGCGCGGCGCGGTCATCGGCGGGGCGCTCGATGCGTGGATGATGGTCAGCGGATGGATCCGCGGCGAAACAACGCCTCTGGGCGCAGGCGTCATGTTGTCGCATTTGATCGATCACATCGATCACGTGTGCCAGTTGGCCGGCAATGCGCTTCACTCTGGAATCGGCACCGATCTGGACGGCGGCTTCGGACGCGAGCAGTGCCCCATTGATCTGCACACGATTGCCGACTTGCAGCGAATCCCCGAGTTGTTGGCGCAGCGTGGTTATAGCCGACAAGATATCGAGCGGATCACACACGGCAATTGGATCAGCTTTTTAGAGCGCGCGTGGCAATAGACCGGCCGAGAGCTACCGCGAATCACGCTACATGAGCGATCCGGACGGCAATCGACGCGTGATAAACTGGGGCATTTGGAATGAGTGGGCAAGCCAACAGGGGTTGACGCGCGTTGGGTCCGCGCAGAGGATCAATATAGACGTCCCGCCTGAAAAACCATTTTTAAGCCCTTCCGTCGCGTGAATCTATCGCTCGGAAGTCCGGTGCGCCTGGGAGGCCGCATGTCCGACGCAATCTCCATTTCCCGGCCATTTGCCCCGCACTTATCGGCGATCGCCCGCAGCATTTCCGACCTGTTCAGCCCCGCCGCGCTGTCGATCCCCTGTTTGACGTTGGGGGTGTTGGCCAGCGATGTGCCGGGCACGTATCGCTTCGCCTTGTTGTATTTTCTGGTCGCCGTTCCCGTGCCCGTCGCTTATGTCCTGTGGCTGCTGAAAAGCGGTCGCGTGAGCGATTTCCATTTGCCCGATCGTCGCGACCGGACGGGACCTTTCCTGGTGAGTATCGGCGGCGCGCTGTGCGCGGCCGGTCTCTTGCTTTACTTTGGGGCCCCAGCAGTGTTTCTGGCTCCGGTCGTGACGGCGCTCGCGCAGACGTTCGTGCTGTTTCTCATCACGTTGGCCTGGCAAATCAGCATTCACACCGCCACAACGACCGCGCTTGTCACATTTGCCGTGCTCGGCCTGGGCAGCGGCGCCAGCTACTTGGCATTCTTGGTGCCCCTGGTGATGTGGGCCCGAATCTATCTCGGCCGTCACACGCTGGCCCAAACGCTCGCCGGCGCGCTGTTGGGTTGCGCCAGCTTCGCCACGCTGTTTGCCTTGCGCGGGCTGGTCTGGTAGGCACTCGCCGCGCTGAATTTTGCCACCGACGAACTCTTTAGCGGAGAGAGCCTGCGCAGCAAAAGAGCCGCCCCGGTGGCAGCACGTTGTGCGACTTGCGAGTCCGAGGGCAGACGCTAGCGCCGCACGGGAGCAGCCGGCTTGGACTTCTTGGCTTGTGCCTGCGGTTTGGCGTCGGGAATCGGACTGGTTTCGACGACGACGCCTTCGGAATGCGAAAGATCGGCCGATTGAACCATTTTGCCGTCCTCTTTCCACCAGGCCCAACGCCCCGTCGGGTTGCCGTGCGCATAGTGACCCCCGATCGATTTCTGACCGTTCGGATGCCACCACGTCCAAGGACCATCCTGCTTTCCGAGAGCATAGCGGCCGGCGAGCGACTTTTGCCCGTTCGCGTGCCACCATACGAACTGGCCTACTTGCACATCGTGCTCGTAGTTGCCTTCGAGCTGCGGTTGGCCGGTAGCATACCAAGAGGTCCAGGCGCCGTGTCTCTCATCGTTGCCCTGTCGGGTGGTCACTTGCGGCCTGCATTCCCACCAATTATCGGGCGTTTGTTCGATTTCACGAGCGAACAAGTAAATGCCTTGTGACTTCTTGGCTCCGTTGGGATGGTTGGTGGTTTTCGCGGCCAGCTTCCGCCCGAGCTGATAGCTTTCATCGACCAGCACCTTGCCGTCGGGACTCCACTCGGTCCACTGGCCGTCGATTTCTCCGTCGCGATACTGGACCTCGCGCATCTTGCGACCGCCCGGATACCACCACGTCAACGGACCATGCCGTCGGCCCTCGCGGTAGTGCCACTCGCTGATTTTTTGTTGCTTGCTGTCGTAGATTCTCCACACGCCGTCAATATCGCCGTCCTTGAACGTGGCCTGCGAAGCCAGCGGCGCCATAAATTTCTGATACGGCATTTGGGAGAACAGTTTTGCCTCGCTGGGATAGACGTACCAACGCAACCACGTGCCCACGCGTTTGCCATGCTGGAAATCGCCTTGGGCGATGAAGTTGCCGCGCTCATCCCACATCTTCCACATACCGTGATTGGTGTAATTGCCATTTGCATCTTGGATCACTTCGCGCTCGATGTGCACGGTGCCGCTGGGAAAACGCTCCTTGATCAATTCGGTTTTAAGGTCTTGCGAGTCGCTTGTTTCGTCCGCCGGCTCTTGAGCGTCGGGTATCAGGCTGTCCTCTTCACTGTACTTGTCGACGGGATTAAGGCTGGTCGCGCGGTACGCGGCGCTTTTCTCAATTTGGCTCGAGCCGTCGACCGCATCCGAAGATCGCTCATCGTCTTCGACGGCGACCGGATCGGAATCGATGCGAGCCGGTTCGCCGCCGGCGGCCAATCGAGCATGCGTTATCAAGCCATTGGCCGACAAAAGCAGGGCCAGCGGCGACATCCACGTCAGCGAGCGAACCATGCCGCCCTCCTTTACTGATGCCAGGTCTCAGGGCTGCGCACGCAGCCCTCTTCGTTCCATTTGCGTTGTTCAGCCACCTAAGGCCACCGAGGCGCGCGATAACGCATACCGTCAGTATCGGCCGCGCGGAAAGCACCACTTCGGTGGTTTTTTCCGATTGTTCCCGAAAACACCCTCCGGGGGGGCGGGGGCACCAGCACCCCCGGGCGGCGATACAGCGGGACCGGCTCAAAACCCAACAGTGTTGGCAGGCGGATTGACCCGCTCGGCGGTCTCCCCACAATAAACGAAGTCGCCCTTTGCAAGGAATCTCAATGATGACCGCCGCCTGCCGATATCACACCGACCGCCTGCTGACGTGGATGCTGCTGTCGGTGAGCGCAACGCTCGCCACGCCGGTATCCTGGGGCGCCGACAATCCCGGCAAGCGAGCGACGGCCGCGGCGCCGTCCCACGCTGAAACCGAGGCTACGCCCAAGCCGCCCTCGACAAATCCAGTGGCGCAATTGATCTGCGATCCCGCGGTTCAGGCGGACTTGAAACTGAGCCCGCGCCAGGTCTCGGCGATCGAGTTTGCCTACGCCAAGATCGAACAGCCGTTGTGGCTGGCGCGAGACGCGGTTTCCGTCGTAGCGGCCGAGCAAAAAGGAAAGCTGGCCGGCTCGCTGGAATCTGAAGTAAACCTCATTCTCGAGCCGGCGCAACAATCTCGCCTGCGACAGCTTAAGCTGCAAGCGCTCGGCTGGCCGAGTTTGACGACGCCCGAAATCTCCGGCACGCTAGATCTTTCGACCGACCAGAAGCGCCGCATTGACGAGATCACCGAGCGAACGCTCGCGGAATGCCGCAAAGTCGACTCCTCGACCGACCAGGCGCCGGCGCGCGAAGCGTCATTGACGCAACTTCGCAAGCAAGAGGGAGCCTCAATTCAAAAGCTGCTGTCGATCCCGCAGCGGCAACTCCTGGCCGACATGGTCGGCGTCACGTATGACCTGTCGCGGGTTCGACCGCTGACGTTCACGGCGCCCCAGTTGAAACAAGTCGACGCCTGGATCGGATCTGGACCGCTGGATATCTCCGGCTTGCGAGGCAAAGTCATGGCGTTTCACTTTTGGGCCTTTGGCTGCATCAACTGCGTGCACAATTTGTCGCACTACAACGATTGGCACCAGCGGTTTGCCGATCGAGGGTTGGTCGTGCTCGGCATGCACACACCCGAAACCAAGGCCGAGCGCGTGTTAACAGCTCTCGAAGACAAGGTCCGAGAGTTTTCGATCTGCTATCCCGTGGCCGTCGACCATGAAAACCAGAATTGGACGGCCTGGGCCAACTCGATGTGGCCGAGCGTGTACCTGATCGACAAGCGCGGCAAGGTGCGGTACTGGTGGTATGGCGAAATGAACTGGCAAGGTACCCCCGGCGAGCAGTTCATGCGACAGAAACTCGAGGAGTTGCTGGCCGAGCGCGACTAGGCATGCGGGACCGCGACGGCACGCGGTGAATCGACATGAGCGAAAGACCTAAGCCCGTGAAAAAGAAGGACCACACGTCGACCGCGCGCGGCGTGGGCGAATCGGTTAGCTCCAAAGCCCCTCAGCCGAAGCCCAAGGCCGCTTTTTACGTTCACGCTTCGCCGCGGATGGTTCTTGTTTCCGACCGGAAGCCTGCAGGCGCTGCCGGCGCCCAGCAGTTCGCCACGTTTGAAGAAGCAAAGCAAGCGGCGATCGAGCTGCTTGTGCTGGCGATCGAAGAGGCCGAAGAACAACTGCTGGCGATCAAGCGCGCCGAGCGATACGATCAACTGCCAGGCGCCGGCGACGCGCGTTAGCGCCATCTTCCGTTAGCCCGGAAGGGCCCTGCGCCAACGGTAGATGGTGATGCCCCACGAAACGACCATGTAATAAATGGGGTAGAACAAGGAAGCCACGGCCAAGCTATAGTGTTGGTTCAACTCGGGTTTCGCCGCGTCGAGCTGTTCGTCCGGCATCGTCCACAAAACCCACGCCAGCAGCACCACCCACACGCCACCCAAGAAATTCGTCAAGCGGCTCAACGTCGAGCCCCGGCTGGGATACAGATAATAGCTGGGAACGAAAGTTAATATCGCCAGAAGCAGGACAACCGCCGCCGCGGCCCAACCGGGAAATTCGAGCACGTACAAGTAAAAGGCCACGATGTTCCAATACGAAGGAAACCCGACGAAGTAACCGTCCGTGGTCTTGGCGGGAACCTGGCAAAACCCGTAGCCGCTCGACACCAGAGCCACCAGCAACACCCACCCGGCGGCATCCGGCAACACACCGGCGCGCCATACGAGCGCCAAGGGCAGCGACGTGAACGTGAGAAAGTCGATCAGGTCGTCGAGCTTCGCGCCGTCGAAATTCGGGAGGAACTCTTTGACCTTGAGTCGGCGGGCCAGCGTGCCGTCCGTGGCGTCAATGAGGCAGGCCACGAGCATGAATATAAATGCCCAGCGAAAAGACTCTCGTCCCCCCTCGATGATGTTCATCGCCATGCCGGCGGCCAGCACCAGCCCGAGTGCCGTATAGGCATGTGCGATCCATGCCACCCAGCCCGCCCGAGATTGCGCGCGCCCTTTCGAGGCCAATTGGCGTGGACCCATTCTTGGCTCGAAATTTCCGTCGGATCGAATCATCGACAGTTTACTCGGGCGGCTCAGATTGCGCGGTGCTGACCACCGCGGTCCGGATCGACTAGGGCTGCCGCGGTTTCATGGAATCGCCGGGCGGATTGGGGATCGGCCGCGGCGGGTCCCACCGCGCCGTCAGGCGGGACACGACGCCCAGCAGAACGAGACCGGCCAGCGCGGCGAAAGTTCTGACCGGAAACAAGGTAGCATGGCTGCTTTCGTCGAGCCATAGTTTGCTGTCGCCCGGCAACACGCCGTGAAAAATCTGCGCGTAGGGAATCCAGGGCGGAATCGCCAGGATCGGCTCACCCCCGCCCAGCCGCAGCAGCAACGACGCGACGAATGCGACGATCGAGCCGGTTCGATTCGCGCGCGGGTCGAACAGCGCGTAGACGAGTTGCGGAAACAAAAGCACGAAGACCAGGTCGCTCGTTAAGAACCAAAGTTTCTGCACGCTCTGCGCGCGCAAAGCCAGCACAGCGGCCACGGCGCCCAAGACCAGAATCGAAACGCGGATCATGCGCCGCATGTTCACCGCGGAAATCTCAGGGGCTACGAGGTTGCGGCCCATGTTCCAACTGACCATGGAGCCGGCCGAAAGAATCGAGGCGCTAAAGCTCGACGTGACCGCCCCGACAATCGCCGTCAGCCCCGCGATGGCGACGAAGCTCGGCACCGCTTCGGCCAACAGCAGCGGCAAGGCCATCGTCGGCGCGTCGCGCAGTTGTTCTCTGGCCTCGGCCGTCCAGCCAGAATAGCCGAACGCCGCCAGGCCAAGCAGCAGCGGTGGAATCGTGAGACTGATCGTCAATAAGCCGGCGATAATCGAGTGCCATTGGGCTTTGATTGGTGTCTGGCAGGATTGAATGCGTTGAAAATAGCAGTTCCAAGGAATGCCTCCCAAGACCAGCATGATCGACAAGTCCCACCAGCCGGCGATTTTTGGAGCCGTCCAATAGCGACCCTCGACAATCGGGGGCAGGATGCGGGCTGCCTCGCCTTGCTGTTGCACATAATAGTTCCAACACGCGTCCAGCCCTCCGGAGGCCGCAAGCGCAAAGGGCAAAGCCACGAAGAGACCGATCGGGATCAGGAAGAATTGTACGGTGTCGGTGTAGCCGACGCTCCACATGCCGCCCAACAAGGTATAGCAAGTCACGACCGCCGCGGAAATGAGAATCGCGCTGGTCAAGTTCATGCCGAGCATGACGCCAAACGTGGCGCCGACGGCGACCAGCAATTCGGCGCTCCACAGCACTTCGCCCAACAGGGCCGGCAGCGACAACACGGCGGCCCAGTGCTTTCCAAATCGCGCCGCCAAGGGATCGATGAGCGTCACAAACTCGAGACGCCGCATTTTGCGCGCGAAGACGACGCCGCCAAGCACCAGGCTCAACCCAAAACAGACTCCCCCTTGCCATCCGGAAGCCAGGCTCGCAAAAACGCCTTCGGCCGTGCCGAGCAAGTAGCCGCCGTCGATCCACGTGGCGGCCATCGTGATCGTGGCCATCCAGAAAGGCATGGCCCGACCCGCCAGCAACAGCTCGGCCGCCGTGCCCAGCTTCACTCTTCGCGAAGCCGACCAGCCCACGGCCAGAAACACTGCATACAGGCCGATCACCGCCGCGATTCCGCCCCAATTGGCCGGGTGCATGCGTCGTCTCCAGCAGCCGGCCGCGGTACGCCGCGGGTACGAGGCTGAAACACGTTCTACGGCGATTCGGCTGGGCCGTCAGTCCGCGCGACAACCTCGAGGGCCGCACTTCTGTCGTCGCCGTCTGTCTCGAAAAGCAAATAGGAGCGCATTCTCGCTACCAGGTCCGGCGATGCAAGGTAGCTGGCCAGCACGTGCCGTCGACCCGCGATCGAGCAGGCGTTGGTCTGGCAGACCTTGTTCCAATCGGCGCCGGTCACCCCCCAAGTTCCCAAGCCCGTATAACCGAGCGCCTCTTGAGGACAACGGCGTCCGTAAATGAGGTGGTAGCGCTTCAACAGCGCGTCGCAACAGTTGTTGACCAGTAGCATGTTGGATACCTGCGACATGGCATGACCATGAAAATGGCCGGGCAGTAGCCAATCGTTGTCGAGCGCGGCAACCACTAGCACTGCCTGAACAGAACTACGATTAGCGCGCTGGCGTTCGGCGAGCCGATGGCCGTCGAGCTCGCCGCCGCCGAGCAGGTGCAACGCCCCGGTGACGACTCGGGCGCCAAGACTGTGTGCCCACAAACTGAGCGGAGCCTCGGGATCGAGCTGGTCTAAAAACCACGCCAGGTAGAACCCCGAGGGATTCGTGCGGCAGGCCTTTTCACGGGCGTCGTTGATCGGACCGTGCACCGCTTCGCTGGGCCACGACCAGATAACAAATCGGACCGGCCGCTCGTCGGCGCATCGCACCAACGTGCGATAGGCGGTCCAACCCCTGGTAAAGGCTTCGCACCAGTCGATGCGATTGCCGTGTACGAAGACCGTGGTGATCGCGCTTTTGTCGTCGGCGGCGTTCAATTCGGCCAGGCTTGCGCGCAGCCAGCCTTTTTCGCGATCATAGCGCCAATATCGCAACTGGGCCGCCTGGGCTTCGACATCACATCCCAAGCCGCGGTTGCTGACCAACCAAACCTGATCCTGGGAACGCGGCTGCGGACGGCAAGCCTGGCAGTCGCCGGCGCATAATCGGGGCGCGGGCAGCCAAACGAGAGCAATCGCCACAATGATCGAGCCCGGTGCGATGCGCCGATGGCACGAGCGGGTGGAAGCGTGCATGGTTGCCAAACCGGTTGTCGGGTTCAATCGCCACAGGCGGCGAGATTGAAATACAAGGAACGATCCTTCCGCTCGCCGCCCTGGCTGCCAGCGCGCACGCGCAAGTTACGTAAAATGTAGCACCTTTTCAACGTGCAGGAGTCCAATTTTCACCATGAGGCGAAAAGTCGACGCGTTTGAGTTGCACGCGCGGCGGCGCGATGTAGAGTTTGCAAGACCCCGCTGGCCCTCGCCAAGGGATCTTGCAGGCAAAGAGGGAGATACGAGCCATGAAGAGGCTTTTGTTTTTAACGCTTTTGTCCATCGTCGCGGCCGACGCGGCGGGATGCTCTCGCGCGCGCCAGGCGTGCCGCCCCGCGTGTGTTCCCACGCCCGCCTGCATTCCGGCGTGCGGTGGTGGGGCAGAGGCCTATGCGACACCCGGCACCGTGATTACGACCACGCCCGGCACGATCATGTCGTCAACGGTCGTGTCGCCCACGATTCCCGGTCCTGAAACGTACGCGCCCGCGACCAACCCATAAGCGGTTCGCGGCATCACGTTTGATCCAACGTCCATCGCGAGAGCCGTTGCCGAATTCGACCGCGGCCACTCGCGGTGGACAATCGGATCGCTCTGGCCGTCGCGACGCCACGGCAAATTGACGCACGCGGCAAAACCGGCGCAAGTCGTACGATCGGTGTTCCGCGCCAGCATCGTTTCGCCAATTTTCTCGGCTGCATACGACGCAAGGGGATTGGATTAGAATAAAGACAGCCCTAACGGTTGGCCATCGTTGGCGCGACGGGCCGTTTCTTGTTCGCACGGAAGCCGGGACCCCCCTCGGAATTCACTCACGTGCGCGCAATGCTCGTCGGCCTGTTGGTCGCGCTCTGGACCGCCTCCGCGGCCGCTCAATTCAAGGATCCGGCCCCCGATCACGGCCCCAAATTCGATCGCGAAGTCACCCAGCGAATCAAGGTCGGCGTGGTCATCAAGGCTGACGGTGGCCTGTTCCACCACATCATCGCCACCGCGCCAGTTCCCACCGATTGGCCAGAACAAAGCGTGCGAGTAGTTCAGGAGGACGTCTCGCCGTCGGTCAAGAGGTTGAGCTATCGCGCGATTAGCGGGGGCGGCGGGCTGAAACAGATGGTGGTCGAGATTCCACAACTACCCGCCGGACAGGATGCCCGCGCATTGGTCACCTTCGAAGTGACGCGCCGTTCGATGACGGCGCCAACGGACACGAGCATTTACAAAATCCCCAGGAAGCTCGATCGGCAGATGTCGCTCAACGTGGGACCGAGCCCGTACATCGAGAGCCGTCACCCGAAAATTGTCGCCACGGCCAAGGAAGCCACTGCCGACGCGCAGACGGATTGGCAAAAAGCCGAGGCCATCTACAACTGGATTCGCCAGCACGTTTCCTACACCAGCGGCGAGCTGAAGGGCGCGGCCCGGGCGCTGTACGACAAGACAGGCGACACCGACGAGTTCACGTCGCTGTTTGTTGCCATGTGTCGCGCTGTCAAGATTCCCGCCCGCACGGTGTTCGTCCTCGGTCATTGCTACGCCGAGTTCTATTTGGAGGACGACGAGGGCCAGGGACATTGGTTTCCCTGCCAGCCGGCCGGCGAGGCCACGTTCGGCTTCAGCGACGACGTCCGCCCGATCCTGCAGAAAGGCGACAACTTCAAGAACCCCGAGAATCCGAAAGAACGCCTGCGTTTCGTCACCGAATACATGACAGCCGCGGGCCGGGGCGGCAAGCCGCAAGTGCAATTCTTTTCAGAACTCGTGGCCGAGTGATGTCTCGCACGCGCTTGCAACCTCTCGGGCGCCGATGAACGAAAGCTAGTGCATCTCGGCGGCGCCGGTCGGCGGTACGCGGTGCCCGTAGAAGCTGTAGAACACGGGCATCAGGTTCATCAGGAGCATTGTGGTGATCATGCCGCCCACCACGACGATCGCCAGCGGCTGCTGGGTTTGCGATCCGATGCGGGTGGAGAACGCCGCCGGCAGCATGCCGAAAATCGCCGTCAAGCAAGTCATCGTCAAGGGCCGGATGCGCTTGTCCATTCCATCGCGCAGGGCATCAACCAGGGACAGGCCCAGGCTGCGGCGCGTGTTGAAGCCGGAGACGAGAATCAAGCCGTTCATCATGCCCACGCCCAGGATGGAGATGAATCCCACGCCGGCGGAAATATTGAAGTTCGAGCGGGTCAAGATCAGCGCCCAAATGCCACCGATGGAAAGCACAATCACGTTGGCGAACACGACGGCCACGTCGAGCGCCGAACCCAGCGCAAGATACAGCAAAACGACGATCAACAGCAGCGAGACCGCCACCACGATCGTCAGGCGGTGGATGGCTTCGTTCATTTCCTGGAATTCGCCGCTCCACTCCGCCGTGTAGAGAGCCGTGAAGCAGTCTTTGGTCGCCTCCTGGGCTTCGGCGACCGCGCTGGCCAGATCGCGCCCGCGCACGCTGAACTTGATCGCGATCAGGCGTTTGCCTTGCTCGCGGGCAATCGTCGAGGCCCCGGTGTGCACAAAGCTTGCCTGGCGATCCGGCAGGCCGCGGTCGTCCAGGGCCACGACCAGGTCGCGAAGGCGGCGGCGAGGCACCATCGAGGCGTTGTTGTACGTCGTGTTGAACGTGCTGCCGCTCAAGGCGGGAAGCGGCACGCGCGAGCCGCGCATTCCCACTTCCGTGCCGGACGTGCCGCCCGGGGCGTTGTCGGCGATGACGCGATTCTTGAGCACGTCCACCGGGATATCGAGGATTTCCTCCTCGTTCATCCGCAGGTTCTGAGGCCAACGAATCGTGATATCGAACTTCCGCTCCCCTTCGACCATTTCCGTAAACGCCTTACCAGCCACGGCGGTTTCCAGCGCGTCTTGAACCTGGTCGACGCTCACGTTCCACAGAGCGCATTTCTCGCGGTCGATGGCAAATTCAAGATTCGACTGACCCTTGATCGGAAAAATCCCCACGCTTTCAATCCCTGGCACTTTCATGACCCTGGCGCGAACTTCCTTGGCGATCTTCTCCAGCTGGTCCAGATCGGGCCCGAAGATCTTGATCGAGTTTTCTCCTTTCACGCCCGACAGCGTCTCCATGACGTTGTCGCGAATCTGCTGCGAGAAGTTCCAGTCGACGCCGGGAATCGCCGTGTCCAGATCGTGCTGCATGGCCACGACCAGCTCGCTTTTGGAGCGGGCCCGATTTCCCAAAAACCTGCGCCAACCCTCGCGCTCTTGGATCTTTGGCCAATTCTCCTCTTGTTTCAGCGGGACCTGAAACTCCGAGTTGTAGAATCCGGTCGGATCGGTGCCGTCGTCCGGACGTCCCATCTGGGCCAGCACGGCTTTGACTTCCGGATATTGTCGCAGCAGGGTTCGCGCGGTCCGCGAAAGCCGCGTCACTTCTTCCAGCGATACCTTGACGGGGAACGTGCCGCGAATGTAGATGTTGCCTTCCTCCAGGGCGGGCATGAACTCGCGCCCCAAGAATGGCAGGGCCACGACTGTCACCGCAATCAATGCGGCGAATCCGGCCAGGGCCCACACCCGGTGCCGCATGGCCACTTCCAACTGCAGCAGGTAAAACCGCTTCATGGACCGCACCAAGATGTTGTCCTTGGCCGGACGGATATTCTGCATGAAGATCCGGCACAGCACGGGCGAAAGCGTCAGCGCGAACAACAACGCACCCGCCAGCGCAAACGCGTAGGCGTCGGCCATCGGCCCAAAGATCTGGCCCTCGGGGCCCGTCATGGTAAACAGCGGCAACAAGGCGCAAATGATGATCAATCGCGAAAAGAACAAGCTCCGCTCGACCTCGGACGACGAGCGGAGAATGCGCTGCTGCAAGGGCATGCTGGCGTCCTCGCCGGAGCTGAGCCGCCGGTAGATCGCCTCGACCATGATGACCGACGAGTCGACGATGATGCCGAAATCGACCGCGCCCAGCGACAGGAGATTCGTTGACTTGCCGAGCGTGTAGAGCACGGCAAATGCAAACAACAACGCCAGCGGAATGTTGAGCGCCACGATCAGCGCGCTGCGCGTGTCATTCAAGAACACGAGCAGGACCAACACGACAAGCCCGATGCCGACCAGCACGTTTTCGCGAACCGTCGCCGTCGTCAAGTGGATCAGGTTTGTGCGGTCGTAGATCGTGTCGAGCTTGACCCCGGGCAGCAGTTGGCCAGGCTGGTTGAGTTGCTCGACTTTTTCGCGCACGTCGGCCAGCGCCGGCAGCGACTTCTCGCCCTTGCGCAGCAGCACGATGCCCTCAACGACGTCATCGCGGTCATCCCACTGCCGCTGATCGTCGACGATCACTTCCTTGCCTCGCTCGTCGATTTTCGGCAGGCTGGCGGCAACGCGGCCGGCGCGGGTGTGCGTGCCGACGACCACGCCATGACGATCGGCCGGATCGACGCTGGCATGGCGTCCTCCCTCGACGACGTCGGAAACCTTGATCGGAACGTTGTTGGTCGCCGACAGGACGATTTGCCGGATTTCGCGCAGCCGGCGGTTTTCCTCGTTCCGCAAAACCATCGCGGCAGCCTTGGGATCCGTGTTCGGCTTAAGCTGCTGCATCGGGTCTTGTCCGCCGGCGATCAGTCCCAGCCCGCGCACTGCCTGCACGGAGTCGCCTTGCCGCAAATAGTCGCCGCCGACGTTGGAATTGCTCTGCGCGATGGCGTTTTCAAGCTGCTCCAGCGTCACGCCGTATTGCAGCAATCGAGCCGGGTCGGGCTGAACTTCGTAGCGCTTCACCGCGCCACCAAAGCTCACCACGTCGGCGATCCGCGGCACGCGGCGAAAATCCTTCTCCAGCTTCCAATCATTGAGCGCCTTCAAGTCGTACAACGAATATACGTCGCGGCCCTGCGCGTCCTTCGGGCTGCGGATGATATAGCGATAGATCTCGCCGGTGGGAGACGTCGGCGCGATCACCGGGGTCACGCCCTTGGGAAGTTCGACCGAATTGAGGCGGTTGAGCACTTCCAACCGGGCGCGAAAATAATCGGCGCCGTAATCAAACTGGTTGCGCAGGTGCGACAGCCCGAACAGGCTCTTGCTGCGCGAATAATCCAGGCCCGGCATGCCGGCCAGGGCGATTTCCAGTGGAATCGTGACCTGCCGTTCCACTTCCTCGGCCGAGGCGCCCGGATACTGGGCGATCACTTCGACGATCGCCGGCGCCGGATCGGGATATGCCTCGACGTTGATGTTGAAGAACGAGTAGACGCCGACCGCTGCGATCGCGATGGCGCCGAGAATCACTACCAGCCGATTGCGTACGGCCCGAGATATGAGTGCATGAACCATGGAGCGGCCGTCGCGTTATCCGAAGTGCCGGTCCGGCGACGGAACTAAAACTCACCTCAACGCTGGCCTGAAATTCAATTCACAGCCGATGGTCGCTCGACCGCCGCCAGGGCATTTTCCAACGCGCCGTCCAGCTCGATGCTGCCGCTCGTCACCACCCATTCGCCGGCTTCCAGCGGCTTGCAGCCCTTGGATGATTCCTCGGGACTCGGCCGCGAGCGAATATAGACCACGTCTTGTCCACGGCTGGCCAGCGCCACGCGACGTCGCGTGACCTCGCTGCCCGCCTCGTCCGAGGCCACGAAAACCACGCACGAGCTACCTTCTTGCACGAGCGCCGTGTCGGGCACGACAACCTCGCCGGCCGAAGCAGGCAATTCCACGATGGCGGTAATAAATTGGCCGGCGCGCAGCCGGCCCGCGGTATTGTCCAGCCAGCCCATCACCGCCGCCGTGTGCTGGTTCGGATCGACGATATTGCCGATGAGCTCGAACGAGCCCTCGATGCCTGGCGCGTCGGCCTGCGAACGCAGATGAACCGTCCAGCGGCGGTCCGAGGGCGCGAAAGACTCCAAAGCGGGTAGATCTTCTTCGTACACGTTGGCAAGCACGCCGAGCACGCTCAAATCGGCGATCTTGAACAAGTCGAGTGACGTGTCCACGATATCGCCCGCCACGATGTTCTTTTCCAGAACGACGCCGTCGAACGGACTGCGGACCTCGACCTCGGCCCAGGTCGTGCCGGCGTCGCGGTCGGCGTCGCGGTCGGCCATGTCGCCGCGGTGGATCTTTTCGGCCTCGGCGCGCACGGCGTTAATTTCGGCGTCGGCCAGCCGCCAGGACCGCAGGGTTCGCTCGACCCGGTCCACCTCGATAATGTCGGCCTCGCGTGCCCGCTCGGCCTCGCGGACTTGTCGCCGGGCGACATCGTCCCGCAGCGATTTGAGGTTTTTCAGTTGTGCCTCGTCCAGATAGAGTTTCGAGAGCGCGTTCACCAGGTCGCTTTTGGTGTCGCCGATGTCTTTGCTCCAGATGACGGCCAACAATTGACCCTTGGTCACACGGTCGCCAAGTCGCAGGGAGCGAACCACTTTCGTGGCGGACGGATCGACGGGCCGGTTCTCGCCAATCGAAACCACTTCGCCGGCAAATCGTGAGTGGACGCGCACCAGGCGGTTCGAATCCAAGAACAGCGAACCCGCTAGCTTCAAGCGCTCATGGCTTGCGGCACTTTGCACCGCCGCGGTGTGCACTCCGAGCGTGTTGATCAATTGTGGCGACAGCACCAGCTTGTCGGTCGAGCCAGGAACCAGACGCACCGCGGGGACCTGCGAGGGCGACGCAACCACGGGGCTAGCCGTCCCCGAAATCATCGTTACCGCCGTCACGACGCCCAACGACGCCAGTGCCGCTCCGCCGGCCAACAATAACCAGGTTTTTCTTGACTTTCGCGTGCTGACTGTCATGGTCCGTCTTGTCAAAATGGAAGTGGCCAAAAGCGTCTCATGGCGCAAATAGACCCCAACGCGACTCGTCTCAGTGGCCGCTTTGAGGTTCTACGGAGAGAACGATCAGAAGGTCCGCCCTATTTTCCCGCCGGTGCAACGCCTCTAGGTTCGCAGCCGGCTAACGATCGATCGGTATGCAGTGAGGGCGGATGTTCAAGCGCCACGCGCAAACCGCAAGGGGCCCGGCGGCGCCGTCATCCGCGGAAAGCTACGGGCAATTATGCCATATGGCAGCCAAACGTCGAAGGGCAGCCGCAATGCTTACGTATTTGTAACAATTTACGGAAATCGCTCACTTTGCAGAAGGCCTGCCACCTCGGCCGCGGCCACCCATTGCTCTTCCAAAGCGGCAATGTACTCGAGATTTGCGTTCAGCAAGGCACGCTGAGAATTAAGATATTGCAAGAATTCAAT
The DNA here is from genome assembly GCA_041497975.1 of Planctomycetia bacterium. Lineage (GTDB taxonomy): Bacteria > Planctomycetota > Planctomycetia > Pirellulales > PALSA-1355 > PALSA-1355. Next base: position 30,774 of record JBGQHN010000002.1, read on the forward strand.
CTGACCTTGGGCGTATAACTGACCCGAAATGTTTTGCAATTCATTCGCAGCGGGCAACACGGTCATTTCATATCGATCGACGAGGTGCTGGGCGGTTAAGTATCTTCCCAGGGTGGCGGCCGCGGCATTGGCCAATTCCGTTTGCACGCGGTTCAATTGTGCGAGCGCCGTGCCCACGCCAGCTTGTGCCGCTCGGATATTTCCCTGGTTGCGATTCCACAGCGGCACGACCATTTGCACCTGATAAAGCGCCTGAGCCTGGGGCGCTTGCGCGCCCGGCTGCTGATTCTGATAGCCCCCCATCATGTTCAGATTCGGAAAGGGCTCGACCTGGGCACGTCGCAACACGAACTGAGTCCGCCCAATTTCCACTTCCGCGCTGCGGGCCAGGGCGTTGCGCGCGAGGACTCCCTGTTGCACGGCGGTCAAATCGTAGGTCGGCAAGGACTGCCTGAGATCACCCTCGACTTCGACGATTGGCAAGTTGATCAGACCGGTGGCGGCGGCCAATTGCCGCTTGGTCGTTTCGGCGAGTGTGGCTGCATTTTTCAGCTCCGCTTCGACGCGCGAGGCTTCGATTTTTAGCAGCAAGACGTCGCCGCGCGTCCCGGTCTCGGCCTTGAACAGCCGTTCGCTGATTCCCAGCGAAGTCCGCGCGATTTCGGCCATGTTTTCCAGGACTTTGACGCGTTCCTGGGCCACCAGCGCCGTATAGAATCGCTGACGGACCGTGGTCAGCACGTCGAACCGGGCGCGAACCACGGCCAACTCGGCTTCGCGGGCCGCGCGTCCGGCCGCCGCCGTATCCAAACCGATCTTTCCCTTGGTAACCACATCCTGGATCACGTACGCGTTGTACTGCGACTGGTCGCCCGCCAATTGCGGAGATGCCGTGCCGAACGTCGGATTGGGATACATGCTGGCTTGCAGTTGCCGGGCCCGCGCGGCCGCCGCCTGATTTTCCGCTTCACGAATCTGCGGGTTGTTGGCCAGCGCGATCACCTCGACGTCTGCCAACGTCGTGGTGGACATTGGATCGAGAGAGCCACGATCGATAGGCTCGGCAAGTTGACCCCCAATCGCCATATTGGCCGGCTGAGACCTGGCGGAAGCCTGCACGTTCGCGAAGCGCCGCGGTGCGCTGGGAGGCGTGTTGTTTGTTTGAGGCAGCCGGACCATCCGCACACCCGCCCCAGCACGATTGCCCGGGCTGCTGGTAGCCGGGCGAAGCGGGACCCCAGCTAACACGTGAAGGCAATCGAATTGCAGTGCAAAGATCGCCACGGTTGCCGCGACAATAGAGCGGCGCTTCCAAGCGCAGTGACGCAAAGGTGCGGGCATGTCTTTAGCTGAACGTAAAGCCAAGGCGAGAAGCCTCGAGGAGGATTGTGGTGGGCGCTGGACCAGGCGGCTGAGCCGGAAGTGACAATCGTCGTAAATTGCAAATCGCGTACGCGTGCTACTACCGGCTGATGTCGGACCTTGCTTAGGATCGTTAGAAGACGCAAGACTCGTATATCTATTTCTCCACAGCCCCTACCCATTGGCCATTTTTGCCAATTTTCCAAAGTTCACACGGACCCAAAACCGCGGCACGTCCTTGATGTCTGCTGTCAAATCGCCCGGCCGTTACGTATTGTAGATAGAAGATTCGGAGCGGACTGGGCGGTCGCTGAGCCGGTCGCAACTTGGGCTGGCTGAGAGGAAAGTCCGGGCTCCACAGGACATGGTGGTGGGTAACGCCCACCGGCCGCGAGGCCCGGGAAAGTGCAACAGAAAGCAAACCGCCAGCCGGAGAGTTCATGCTCTTTGGCGGGTAAGGGTGAAACGGTGAGGTAAGAGCTCACCAGCAGGCTGGGTAACCAGCTTGGCTAGGCAAACCCCACCAGGAGCAAGGCCAAACAGAAAGGACCGAGGGAAACCTCGGGCGGACTGGTTCCGGTCCGTTAGTCACTTTCGGGTAGGCCGCTAGAGAGACTGAGTAATCGGTATCGTAGAGAAATGGCCGCTCCCCCGCGACAGTCTGAACTGTCGCGGGGGAACAGAACCCGGCTTACAGGTCCGCTCCGAATCTCTTTTTTACTCTGCAAGTCTGCGGCGAATCGGCAATTTAAGCCGACTGCTTCTCGGCGACGCCGGCCTCGGCCGGCACCAGCTCGCCATCGACCACCTGTAGCAGCTTGGAAATACACAGCTTGTTCATGCTGGTATGTCGATCGTGGGCTTCGGCGCGCAACGACTCGTGCAGGCTCTTGGGTAGACGAACGGTAATGACGCGGGTCGGTTCGCGGGGCCCGCCCGGCAGGTCCGCATCGTTCTCCCGTAGTTTTGCCAGCATATGCTGGATTTTTTGGTATTCGGGGGTCTGTTCAAACTGGGAAAGAGCTTCGGGGCTCGAGTGAACCTGGCGCACGATTCCATCCACGCCTAGCACTTCGCGAAAAAACGTGACCCAACTGGGTCGCTGACGGAAAATTTCGTCCGCAACGCGAAAGACATCTTGTCGCTGCTCGTTCATCGTGAATCTCCTGAAACGGGTTGGTGCAAATGGGGACCGGTACTGTCGGCCTCATTGCTCGTATCGTACTGAGCGATCAAGACCAGCACGGATGTCATTTCTTTGATAGCACTTGCGTCACGCGATTTAATGTGCGCATCTTCTGCGCTCCCCTGCATTCAAAACGAGCACAACCAAGCTGCCCAAAAAACGGGCATAGCCATTTTTCACATTGACTAAGTGTCCAATGCTAGCACTTTCAAAAACTTGAACAGTTTTCACGGGCAAGTGGTTGGGCGCAACAAAAACGGCTCAGTCCAGGATCTCTGGGAATGAGCCGTTAATTGGGTTAACTGAAAAGATTAGGATAGTTCGGATCGCACGCGCTCGAGCAGCTTTTTAGTGGCGCGAATTCCATCGGGTTCGCTTAAGCGGCTGCCTTCGTACTCGACGCCCAGGTAGCCATGGTACCCCGCGTCGAGGACAATTTTCAGCATCCGACGATAGTCGGTGCTGGTCTCGTTGCCGTGGGCGTCGAAATCGTGGCTTTTTGCACTGACCCCTTTGGCCCAAGGCATCATTTCGCGGACGGCCAGGTAGCGATCGTAGTCTTGAAAATTACCGAAATCCGGCAGAGTGCCGCAATTGGGCAAATTCACCGCCTTAATGACGCCGGTCAGCCACTTGCCATTCGAGGACAGGCCGCCGTGGTTTTCGACAATCACGTTGATCCCGGCTGGCGCGGCAAACTCGGACAACCGACGCAAGCCGTCTGTTGCTAGCTTGGCTTGTTCGTCGGACGTTCCTTTGGAGTAGGCGTTCACCCGGATCGAATGACAGCCAAGATATTTCGCCGCCGCCACCCAGGGGTAATGATTCTCCACAGCTTTAGTGCGCTTTGCGGAGTCCGGATCGCCCAGGAACCCTTCGTCGTCGATCATGATCAGTACGTTCTTCACCCCCTGATCGGCGGCACGCGACTTCATTTCAGCCAGGTACTGCTGGTCTTGGGCTTTGTCTTTGAAGAATTGATTGACATACTCCACGGCATCGATGCCATATTCGGTCGTCGCTTGCTGAGCGAAATCCAGGTTCTTCAGTTTGCCGCTGAACAGGGTCTTATGAAGCGACCACTGGGCCAACGAGACTTTGAACGCCAGCGGCTTGTCGTCGGCCGACGAGCAATTCTGGGCCAGGGAAGCGATGGCCGTTCCGGCTGCCGCCAGTGCCGAACTTTTCAAGAAACCGCGACGGTTCGAGAAAGCATCCATAGATCGAGCGTCCATTTGAAAAAATTGAAAGTGCCAATGGCAGCGTGAAGGGAGCGGGCACCAAAATCAGCCATTGCAAGAGCCGCCGCTGGCGCAAATGTAATGCAAGCGGTCCGAAATGCAATGATGAATGGCCGTTGGCCGTATTTTCAACCGCAGATTCCCTGACGCGAGGTTGCAATAAAGACACCCGTTGTCGGGCGAACTGAATGAATAGGCCTTGTGGGTGAGAGACGTCGCGAGAGCAACAGTGGACGAGTTATCCTCGGACGTTCGTGAAAAATACCGCGATCCGCTGTAAACTCAATCGCAACGGTTAGTTACTAATTTGACGCCGCCGGGGTAAAGAGACTAAAATCGGATTGTCCGAATGTGCACCCGCACCGCGGGCGATTCCCCAGGACGTTCGTCCAAGATGCTTGCGGCGGGGTGAGAATTGAACATGTCGCGAATTGCGCGTTCCAGGGATGGCTCGTTTGGTACTCGAGCGCTGGGCTGGTACAGACCGACGCGAGGCCGAGAACGATAATGAGCGAACGATCGAGCCACAAGTCCGCGCCGGCCGTTCCCGCGGGGTCCAGTCGGACTAGTCCCCAGAAGCCCAGCAGCGACGTAGCCCCGGCCCCTGGTGGCGCGGCCTCCGGCGACGGCCAAATGACCGTCATTTCGTCTCGCGTGCCGGCACCCAGCCCGACGCTGGGTCACCCCGAACCGCCGCCGCTCGAGTCGGGCAGCCTGCTGGAAGGCGAACGCCTCGGCCAGTTCTTGCTCGAGAAGTTTGTGGGCGGCGGCGGCATGGGCGTGGTATTTCGGGCGCTCGACACTACGCTCAATCGCGAAGTGGCCGTCAAAGTGCTGTCGCGCAATCAATCGGCCGACGAAGAGACGCTGCGCCGATTTCGCAACGAAGCCCAATCGGCAGCGCGATTGAATCACGAGAACATCGCCCACGTGCACTACGTCGGCGAAGACCGGGGAGTGCACTACATTGTCTTCGAATTCATCGAGGGCGTGAACATTCGCGACCTGGTCGAGCGCAACGGTCCGCTGCCGCTGGAAGAAGCGCTCAGCTACACCTATCAGATCGCCCAGGCTCTCGAGCATGCCAGTCAGCGTGCCGTCATCCACCGCGACATCAAGCCTTCGAACGTCTTGATCACGCTGGACGGCAAAGCAAAGCTGGTCGACATGGGCCTGGCCCGCTTGAATCAGGTTGCGCAGGCAGACAATGACCTGACGGCTAGCGGCGTTACGCTGGGAACTTTCGACTACATTTCGCCCGAACAGGCGCGCGATCCGCGCAGTGCCGACGTGCGCAGCGATTTGTATTCGTTGGGCTGTTCGTTTTTCTACATGCTGACCGGTCGCCCGCCGTTTCCCGACGGCACCGTGTTGCAGAAGCTGTTGCAACACCAGGCCGACACCCCGCCCGACGCGCGCGCAATGCGGCCGGAACTGCCATCCGAGGTCGCGCAGATTCTGGGCCGACTGTTGGCCAAGAATCCGACGCATCGCTACCAGCAGCCGGCCGAACTGATCGACGACCTGTCAAAGGTGGGGGATTCGTTGGGCATGCAGCTCAGTTCGTCGCGGGCGCACTGGGCACCGTCACGCACGATGAGTCCCTTGGGCCGCTGGCAGCGGCACATGCCTTGGGCCGTGCCGCTGGCCGTCCTGTTCTTGACCGTAATCACCCTGGATTTTTACTGGTCGAGCGAGTCAACCGTGGTCACGAACTCCATGCGCGCGCCGGCTTCCGTGGTTCGCGTTCCCGAGACGTTGCGCGACGGAGCGTCGGTCAGCCAACCGGCGCGGCCTGGCAACGGCAATCCTGCTGCGAAATCTGCCGCCATGTCCGACTCCAGCAAGCGAACGGCGCCAACAGCCGAGCAATCCGACGCGCAAGCAAGCGGTTCTCAAGCCGCTGGGCCGGCGGGGACAACTTCGCCCGACGACACCAGGCGTTTCTGGCAGCGCGTGCTTGAGCCGTTTGGCGCAGAGAATCTCGAGCAATTCCGGGCTCGCGTCTCTGAAGCCGCCAGCCAAGCCTCGCAAAACGCTCCGCGGCCGGCGGACGTGCAGCGTTCGCCCGACGACCGGGCAACCGGCGCGCCGGCGATTGCCCCGCGTGAGCCGGCGTCGACAAACTCGCCGGCCGGCCGGGATAACGTGTTGATTGTGGGCGATGGAGCGTCGCCAGGGACATACGCCAACCTGCATGCGGCTTGCAATGATGCCAAAAGCGGCGATGTCATCGAGTTGCGGTACGACGGCCGTCGCCAGGAAAAGCCGATCGTGATTTCGAACACCAGGCTCACGATTCGCGCCGGCGAACGTTTTCAGCCGGTAGTCGTTTTCCGGCCCGAGCCCGACCTGGTGCCGGTGAAATACCCCACGACGATGTTGAGTATCGCGGGGTCGCAGCTTCATGTGACGGGCGTGCATTGGGAGCTCGACTTGCCCCGCAATGTGCCTTCCGATTGGGCTCTGTTTGAAACCAGGCACGCCGAGCTCGTGCAGTTTCACCGCTGCACTTTCACGATCCGCAATGCCTCGCTGGGACAGACGGCTTATCACGCCGGCGTGGCATTTTTTGACATCAAGGCTCCGCCGGGAACGGGCAGCATCGCCATGGTGGAGCCCGACGCGATGGAGGAGCAAATCGTTACCCTCAACCTGGAAAACTGCCTGGCACGCGGCGAAGCTGCCTTTCTGCGCGCGAACGACTTGCAGGCCGTGCGGCTCAACTGGGACAACGGCCTGTTGGCCACCAGCGAGCGAATGCTCGTGTCGGCCGGGGGCCCTTCACAGCCGCGACAACTGGGACACATACAGCTCAACCTGCGCCACATAACCGCCATGATGCATGGCGGCCTGGCGCTGACGACCAATAGCTTAGACGCTCCCTATCAATTGGTGACGGAGTTCAACTGCGACGACAGCATCCTGGCGTCAAACGCCAAGGTGCCCCTGGTCGAACAGCGCGGCTCGGACAACGTCGAACAATATGAAACGCGGCTGCAATGGAGTGGCAAGCGCGACTTTTTCGACGGTTTTGAAGTGTTTTGGCAGATTCTCAACACCGCGACCCAAACCGCGTCCAAGCAGATGCGTTTCGACGATTGGCAGGCCCATTGGGGTGGCCAAAGCCGCTCGCGGCTAGCCGCGCGAAATGCCTCGTTCTGGAAAAGAATGCCGGAATCGGACCGCCCGTTTCACACGCATGCGCCAGGCGACTACGCCCTGGAAATCAGCCTGACGAACGCGGCACTGGGCGGAGCCAGCGACGGACTTGATGCAGGCTGCGTGCTTGGACAACTGCCGGCGCTCCCTCAGGATCGCCCGGACGTCAGGCCTCTGCCGCGCAGTCCGGCGGGTCCGCCGGCTGAGGACGACGATTCGTAAACCGTTTCTCGGTAAAACTTAAGCGACCCTGTGTCGCGCCCCGCTTGACAGTCCCCGGACAAGCAATTCTACTGGGGACAACAGTGCGGGTGCCTGCCCGCAACGTCCTGCCTAGCATCCTCGCGCCTTCCCACCTGATTCTTGAGTTTTCCGTTGCCCTGGAGGGCCGACTTCCATTGGGAGATCAAGGTTTATGAAGAATCTTTGTTTGTTGAGCTTGTGTGGCTTCTTGATCGGTACATTGCTGGCCAAAGTCGATCCGGTGTACGGAATCGATGCCTTTAAAAAGGAGTTTGTCAACAAGTATGTGAAGAAGGAACCGGCCACCGATAGCGAAAAGGCCCTCGCCGCCGCCGTCGCCAAGGCCAATTGCAACGTCTGTCATGTCGGCAAGGCAAAGAAGACGCGGAACGAGTACGGCAAAGCCCTCGACGAGCTCTTAGACAAGAAGACTGACATCAAAGACGCCGCCAAGATTCAAGGCGCGCTGGAAAAGGTCGCCGGCATGAAGTCCGATCCCAAAGATCCCAATTCACCAACTTTCGGCCAGCGGATCGAAAAAGGTCAACTACCGGGCGGCGAAGACTCCACGACCACGGCCTCGACCGCGAAATAAGTGCCCACGGCGCTCTAATGAAACGTTCAGCATACGGGTCGGTCCGGCAAGGACCGGCCCGTTTCCGCTGGCACACGTCCATCTTGCCCAGCGGCCGCTGGTCAGGCGCCGCTACCGTCATTCGCCCTCGGACGGTGTCCAGAGCAAGTCGACGTAATGCGCCCCGGCGGTGATGCCCCCGCGTTCGACGCTGGCTTCCACTCTGGCCTCACCGGCTTCGAGCTGGACGGATTCGAACGTGGCCTGCTCGAGGCCGGCTGAAAGCGGCCGGGTCATTTCCGTCGTGCCGATTCGCAAGCGCGCGGTGCTTTCAGCTTTCGCGGCCGGCGTGCGAACCGATATGTCGTATCGCCCGGACGTGGCGACTACCACGGTCCAGTATCCCAGGCCGTCGTTGCGCCAATTGGCTTTGGGACCGCGCCAATCCTGACGCGTCAAGGTGACCGGGTTTTCGTGCTCGGTGCCGACGATGATTTTCGGCGCTGGATATCCGCGCGTGCCGCTGACATTGTCAAACCACACTTCGTAGGCCGCCTTCATCTTGGCGGCAATCTCCGGGCGCGAATCGATGATATTGCGCGATTCCTCCGGGTCAGACGACATGTCGTAGAGCGCCCAAGCCGGCGCGAACGAAGCCTGGTCGTTGCGACCCTCGGGCTGAACCAGTTTGTAGCGTGGCCCGCGCACGGCGCACGCCCGAAACCGTTCGGGTTGATCGCCGCGGTGCCACTGAAAGAACAACAGCCGCTCGGCGAGCGAGGCCTGCTCGCCTCGCAAAATCGGCAGCAGGCTCACGCCGTCGAATTCCACATTGGCCGGGCGCGAGATCTGACAGGCCTCGAGTAGCGTGGGCGTGAGGTCGATATGCGCGGCGACCGCGTCGACCTTGCGACCCGCCGCGAATTTTCCCGGCCAACGCAGGAGGCACGGCACGCGAATGCCGCCGTCGTGCACCGAACCCTTTAGATCGTTCAAGATGCCGTTGTAACGCCGGACCTGGGGACCGTTATCCGTCAGGAAGACAACAATCGTGTTGTCGACCAACTTGAGCTCTTCGAGCTTCGCGAACAACCGCCCCAAGTTATCGTCGATGTTGGCAATCATGCCGTACAGCCTGGCCGTGTCGTCCGGCAATGACATCCCCTGGTATCGCCGGTGATACTCCGCGGGCACTTGCAACGGAGTGTGCGGGCAATTGAAGGCCAGGTAGGCAAAGAACGATTCATCGCGATGCGCGGTGATAAAGCGCATCGCCGCTTCGGTGAAAACGTCGCTGCAATATCCGCGCGATTTCACTTCCTTGCCATTGTGGAGCAGCACGGGATCAAAGTAGCTGTTTCCCGGCGGATCGGCGGGCTGGCCGATACCGCCGCCACGATGGACCAGGGCCTCGGCGAACCCTTGATCGATGGGGCGCGAGGGATAGTTGTCGCCCAAGTGCCACTTGCCGAAGATTCCGGTTTGATACCCGGCTGCGGACATGATTTCGGCGATGGTCGTTTCATCGGCGGCCATCGTCGATCGGCCCAAGTACGTATCGATCGCGCCTGTGCGGTAGTTGTATCGACCCGTCATCAAACTGGCCCGCGTCGGGCTGCAAACAGGCGAGACATGAAACCGCGTCAATTCCAGGCTCTCGGCGGCAAGGCGATCGAGATGCGGCGTTTTCAGATGCGGATTTTCGTGGAAGCCAAAATCTCCCCACCCCTGATCGTCCGTCATGATCAACAGGACATTAGGTCGCGGCGCGCCGGCCGCCACAGCAAGGTGGCCAAAAATAGACGAGACAGCCAGAACGAGAGTACAACTAAGTCGATTCATTGATTGGTTGCTCAGAAAATGCCCCAAGGACTGAACACGCATCAAGATAGCCTAACACGCGAGGCGTCGCTGTACGTCCGCGATGCGGGCCAAGGAGCCTTAATTCCTGTCGCGGCACAACGACGAGCGGACAACTCGCCGATTCGGCCCTTGAAATAACCATGCTTTTGGGGGCGGTTTCAAAACGTCAGGCAAGCCCCGGAAAAGTACCCGCGCGGCTTGCAGTCCGCTGTGGACTGGTCAACAATACGGCCATCTGGCGCAACGGTCCGATTGATGGTCCCGCCACGACGTCCGTCGGTTACAACACCGCTCGTCCCCGCCCGCTTTACCTCAATCGCCTCGTTCGATTCGTTTACCGCTGAAAGTACGCATCGCCAGATAAGCACTGCCGGCCGTTGAACTTCTTTGATAGGACCCACACATGATTCGTAAATCGCGATTTGGCCGCTCCGCACGAGCACAGGCTAACAACAACGCCGCACGGCCGGAGTACTTCCGCCCACGTCTCGAGCCGCTCGAAGAACGCAAATTGCTAACGACCAACGACCTGATGATCAGCACTTACGAGGACACCGGCGGACTGACAGTGCTGCGCTACAACGAAATCACGCACCAGGCAGTGCCGGGCGGAGTCGCGTATGGCGATCATAACGTGCGCACGGCGCAGGGCCTGGCCGTCGATGGCGCGGACGCCTCATACTACGTTAGCAGCGTGGGCCCGGCGTTCACAGAACCGCAGGTCACGCATTACGACGCGGACGGTACCTTCTTAAACACGATTCCCGGGTCGATCTTTTTTCCGGGAACGTTGATATTTGGGCCCAACGGAAATTTGTACATTGGAGATATCGGGGCGCAGTCGATCCATCAAGTCGACCCTGGTACTCAAACCATCGTTAAGTCCACGTTTGTGGGTTTTGCCCCTGGCGGAATTACGTTTGCCTCGGACGATCAGGACCTGATCGTGGGCAATCTCGACCAACAGTCGGTGGTGCGCTATGACAGCGACTCGCCGAATACCGGTGACACGCCAACGACACTCGTCAACCCGGGAAGCGGCATCAACCCGGCCGGATTCTTGATCCGCCCGAGCGACGGGGACTTGCTGATCGCGGACTTCGATTTTGGACAAGAGCCGCAGTCGCACCATCGAGTCGTAAGGCACGACTTCCAGGGTGCTCAGGGAAACTTCGATACATTAATCGATATTCCCGCCGACGACGAACAGAGTCTTCCGCCACAACCGCTGTCGCTACTCGTGGACCACGGCGATTTGCTGGTCGGGATGTCGCCCGACCACTTGCTGAACGGTTCCGTGCGACAATACGACATCGATACCGGCGCATTCATCGAAACCATTCTTTCGGGAATCGGCACGCCGTCGGCACTTGCCTTCGCTCCCTCGATCAACTCCGTGGTGGCTGGCCGCCACTTGTTCTACAACGAATCGGGCACCGGCGGCGCGACGGTTCGTTACGACGGAAATGACCTGGCAATCAATTCGCTCGATGACAACGCCATCGCCACCGACAAGGTGGCTTACCTGCCAGGGACGGGCCCGGCCACGTTCGCCAACGTCTCCAGCTACTCCAAAGGCATCAACGGCATCATGATCGACCTGGCCGGGGCTCACGGGTCGATTTCAACGTCTGACTTTATCTTCAAAGTCGGCAACAACAATACGCCCAGCGCTTGGTCCAATGCCAACGCCCCGACCAGTGTTTCGGTGCGTGCCGGCGCCGGCGTCAGCGGCTCGGACCGCGTCGAGATCACCTGGAATTCCGGCGCTCCGACCAAAGCGTGGTTGGAAGTCATCGTGTTGGCCAATGCCAACACGGGTCTGGTACAAAAGGCGGGCTACCCCGCCGTCCAGGGCGACGTGTTCTTTTTCGGCAATGCCTTGGGCAATTCCGGGGCCGGCGACACGGTGATCAACTCCACGGTCAACGCGATTGACGAAGGCAGCGCGCGCAACAATCCACAGGTGGTCGGCAACAACATTCCGATCACGAACCTGTACGACTTCAATCGCAACGCGATTGTCAACGCCGTCGACGAAGGCATTTCGCGCAACAACGCCACCAATTCGTCGACCGTGTTGAAGTACATCAACATCGGCAGTCCGCCCTCGGCGCCCGAGGGGGATGGCGGCGTCGCTTCGGCCCTGGCCGCCCCGGCCACGTTGACCTCTCAAACCTTCTCCGCGAACGGGAACCAGGTCTCCGTGCATTTGACGGTCGTCGGGTCGAATCCCGAGCTGGTTGCAAGCTTCTGGCAGCACGTGGCGCGCGACAGCGCGCGAATCGTGCGCGGTCATCGCTCGCCGGTCGATTCGATTGTCCACAAGTGGGAATGGCTCGAAGACCTGGTTGATTCCATCTTCGAGTAAGTCACTTGAAATGCCGTCGTCCGCCCGCACAGCAGATCGCAGTATTCTGCAAGCGCCGGCGCCAGGCCGCGTCAGGGTGACGCCCGTCGATAGCCGATTCCCGGTTCCGTGAGCAGGAACCGCGGTTGGGCCGGATTCGCCTCGACTTTTCTCCGGAGCTGAGCCATATCGACGCGCAGATAGTGCGTCTCGAACACGCTGTCGGGACCCCACACTTCCTTGAGCAGTTGACGGTGCGTAATTACCTTGCCGGCGTGCTTAATAAGCGTTGTCCGCTCGCAATTAACGCACATCAGTCGGTCGCGGTTCAACCGTTTGATAGCCTGCATCCTGGCAGATGGGCTGGGTACGGTTGTTTCTGCACCCCGCATGCGCATGTTCGTTCAACGGCTCTTGCTGAGTCTGCAGGTGCAACGTGCGCAGGACTTGATAGTCGGCGGCGCGCATAAACTGACAGCCCGCGAAGCGGTTGGGCCCGACAGCAAGCGTCCAGCGGACCTTGAGTGGAATGCGAACCTCGCGCCCGGAAATGGATCCAAAGACGCAAACGTGACGCGTGCTGTGCGGCGCCTCGCTGGTCGTCAAACAGAGTCCCCCTTCGGAGAAATCGCTGACGATGGCGGGAAGCCGCGCCTGCCCGGGTTGCAACTGCACTTGCACCGGAATGCGACTTCGTTCCCGCACCGACGAACGGCGATTCAATACTCCGCTGTCAAGAAAGTCCTGAAATGCTTCGTCCGAAAGTGGCGTCGCGAAGCGGCATCCCAACAGCCAGTCTCCGGCCGCGTCGGGACGCGCCCAATGAATCTCGGACGGCAAATCAAACACCCGCTTCAGCCGGTGGCTCTTGAGCGAAATGCGGCACTCGTAGCGCAACTCGGGCGGACCCGTGACGAGCAGCTTAGCGCCCAGCTTCGAGATCTCGCGCAGCTCGGCAACCACTTCGCCGGGTGCAGTGGAATCTTTCGGAAGAATCGCGGCCTGAACCAGCTCGGGATTGACCAGCGAATAACGTCGCTGTCGGCGTAGTGGCAAGTTTGTCACGGCGCAGCTCGCTTGTGAAGGGTTTCGATCAATTGCTACTGACGATATGGAACTTTAGGTCACGTCTAATGGCTTGCCGAACAAACCCAACGATCGTTCCGGGAGATTGGGTCCCGTTTTTTAGCGCCAGGGAAGAGCGCACGGCAACGCCTGGCATCGCCGACACCTCGTTCGGGCGTCGCGACGGCATTCAATATCCCTCTTCATTCGCATTCTCGAAACCATCCGTACAACCGATCCGGCCAACGCTGCTTTCGTCGATTTCGTGATCCGCAAAACGATCGCCCCGTTGTCAACAATCCCGTAAAAAGCGGAGAAATTCGTAGACAAGTGGCCTGTCGAATTGGCATAATCGACTGGCCGTCTCTTCGTATCTCGCCGGTCTGAGACACGATCATCTCTCGCGTTAAAGGCGCAACGCATCATGGCGAACGTGACTGATCCCAATCCGTGGGGAGCGATTCCGCTGTCCGATTCCCAGCGCCATGTGCAGGCTTCGCAGCAGCACGTTGTGCCGCAGCAGTCCAATCACGACGCGTGGTTGCTCAAGGAGAGTTACCGAGCGGAACAGGAGTTCAAAACCGTGGAATTGTCGACGGCATTGCACAATCTGTTCGATATCGCGCACGACCAGGTCGTTTGGAATCTGTCGTCCTCACGATCGACGGGTCCGCCAGGCGACGAACAATACATTCGCGTCGATCCGCGTCACGGCTACGGGCCGGCTATCGCCCGCTCGGTGAGCGCCGCAAAAATCGAGACCAGCGAACACGCCGGCTCGAACTCCTGGCTGATCATCGTGGATGAAGCGCGCGATTTGCTGGTCGGAGACCGCATCGATCAACTCGAAACTGCGCTCGAGCAAGTACCACGGATCCTGCTTGTGGCCTGTGAGGATGAAGAAGCGCCGGGTTCGGCGGCGTCCGACGTCGAAGAAGCCAGCGCCCGCCGCGCCGTTGAAATCAGCGCTCGATTGCGTTTCGAATACGTCGGACCGATCGCGGAGGGCGATTCGCGCTGCTTGCTGGAAACGCTCGCGCAAATCAAGCAGCTGGGCCGCCCCACGCTGTTGCACTTGAAAACAAACCCTCGCTCGGGAACCCGGCTCGAGCCGCACCCCACGGACGATTCGCCGGCGCTTGACGCTGTCCAACAGACCGAACCGGCCGTCGGATTGCCGCGCCACGTAGCCAGCGAGCAACTGGCGCAACTGGCGCGCGACGATGGCCGCGTCGTCGCCGTCTCGACAGACTTGGACATAAGCTTGCTGGGCCCCTGGACGACGATCCCCAATCGCATGTTCCCGGTCGCCTCGGGCGTACCCCACGCTCTCGAGTGGTGCGCCAGTCTGGCCGCGGGCGGAAGTCGTCCATTCGCGTTTCTCTCTTGGGAAGAGTTGCAAAACTGTTTCGGCGACGTGCGTCAGAGCATCTGCCTGAAACGCGCCGCCGTGACTTTGATTGTCGAACCCCGACGGCAGACGACGGGCGCCGAACGCGTCTCGTCGGCGGGACTGGCCGGAATTCGACAATTGCCCCATACCTCGTTGCTGTCGCCAAAAGACGCCAACGAATTGCGGCAAATGCTCGCCTGGTGCGCGTCGCAGCATGATCCGGTCGTGATCTGGCTGCCGCAAGGCGTCGAACCACAAGTTGCCCTGACACACTCATCGCCGGTCGTCCTCGGACAAGCCGAGCAATTGACCGAGGGTTTTGACGTCGCGATCGTGGCCTGGGGCCCGCAAGTGGCCGCGGCACACGCGGCAGCCGCAAAGCTGGCGCAACAAGGAATCGGCGCGACGATCGTCAATGCGCGCTTCGCGCAGCCGTTGGACCTCGACACGATCGCGCGGGCCGTGCGCGGTGCGCAGTGCGCCGTGTTGGTCGACGACGCCGACGCTCGAGGAGGCTTTAGCAGTTGGGTGCTGGAGCACTTGCTCCGTCTGGGCGTCACGCAGCCCGTGTCGATCCTTGGGCCTCAAGAGCGCTCGCTCGACCAGGTCGACGTCCAAAACCAGCTCGCGGTTGCCATTTTTGAACACTGCCGCTGGCTGTCCGCGCCGATATTGCCGGGCCTGACGGTCGAAGCGCCCTTACCGGTGGTAACCCCCGTCGAGTGCAAGGCGGTGGGGACCAACTGGGCGACCTACCTTGGCGGGCAGGCCGAGCGAATGGCTCGCGAGCGGGCGCAAATCCAAGCCCGGCAACTATCTTCCGATGTTCGGCGGTGGGTCGTGGCCTACGAGGAAATCGGGTCGCGTGACCTATATTTGTGGAAGTGGTGCATGCACGGAGTTGAGCTTACGACGCTGCCTTGCGTCCTGCCCGAATTCCGCGCGCACGTGTGCGACACGAAAGTACTGTCCATCGTGCTGTGCGTGCTGTTGGACGATGTTGCCGACCAGCATGGTGACAGTCACCTGCTGGATGCCTTGCTGGAGATGACATGTTGGGGGGTTTCCCGTTCGTTGCGGGGGTTGAGCGCTGTGGAGCGAAGGCACGCGGAGCTGACCCGCCGCTTGTGGGCAGAATATCAGGCGCGCATTGCCGGCTACCCGTGTTACCACACGTTCGAGCCGGTGTTGCGTTACGACTTGCTGCAGTTTTTCAACACGATGCGTTATTCCTACCTGGTGAACGGACGGCCCTATCTGTTGAACATGGTGGAGCACGACTTATACACCTCGCACAACATGATGATGATTAGCTTCGCCATGCTCGACTTGATGTGCAGCCCGGGATTTCCGCAGGCGGAAGTGGGCACGCTGCGCGAGGCGATGTGGCACGCGCAATGCATGGGGCGAATTGGAAACCTTCTGAGCACGTGGCGGCGCGAGCTGGTCGATCGCGATTTCACCAGCGGCGTTTTTGCCCGCGCGATGATGGAAGGCGACCTGACGCTGGACGAGCTCGAGCACGGCGACTCGACCAGGCTCGAGACGACTATTCGCGCACGGGGACACGAATCGTATTTCTTTCGCAAGTGGCTGGAACATCGCGAGCGATGCCACGCGAGCGCCCAGCGAATTCATTCGCTGGACTTGAAGTCAGTATTGGACGGACATGACCGATTTTTCGCAATGCATTTGGGGAGCCAGGGTTTGATTTAGTCGCGCAGGCAAGTCGCCGAACCAGGGAAACGTGTTCGGCGGCCTGCGCCGCGAACGGTAGAAGTGCTTGCCTCGGCCCGGATGAACTATGACAGCCCGCCTGCTAAAACGATTCGCCGCGCACTACATCCTCATCATGATGTGCGTCACGCGCGCCATTGCGCTGGTGATCGGCGGGCTGTGCGTCTATTACGTCAACCTGACGTTCAATCTTTCGCTGTACAACCATTACCATTTCGAGATTGCGGCCATCATCGTCGTTCCACTGGCGGCAGTTCTTACCGTACTGATGGCGTTGTGGGAAACTCGCGATTTGCGGCACGCGCTAGCCAGCTTGAAGGCCGGCAAGCCGGTCGAACTGGCCGTCGCCGTGGCCGCCGGTCGACAGGCCGTGCTATTCCCGGGCCGCCACGCAATCCGCGAAACGATCGTCGATCCGTTTCTCACGATTCTGCCCCTGTGCATCATCCTGCGCGTTGCCGACGGCGCGCCGGCTCTGGTGATGGCCCAGATCAGCATCGCCGGATTCATGGGACTGGCGGCGTTGATCATGACCACGTTTTTCATCAGCGAGCACTGGCTGCGGCCCGTGATCCAGCACTTGCTGGACGAGGGGCTGCCGATTGCTTACACGCAGCTTCCCGAATCGAAGCTGCAGTTCCGGATGACGATTTGCTTCGGACTAACGATCGCCGTCACCGGGCTGATGATCGGCGCCCTGGCCAACCAGCGCGCCATGGACATCATCAACTATCCCGAACAGCAATCCGAAGCCGTCGCCAGCCTGCGCGAACACACCGGTTTTATCATGCTGTTCGCGATCCTGCTGGGGTTGTTTCTGTCGCGCATGCTCTCCAATTCAATCGCCAGCCGCGCGCGGCTAATGCTCGAAGCCATGCGGCAAGTGCAGCAGGGACGATTATGCGAGCGGCTTCACCCTACGGGCAACGACGAGCTCGACATTCTGGCGCGGCAGTTTGACGTGATGGTCGAACAGCTCGACCAGAACGATCAAACCATCCGCGACTTGAACACTGACTTGGAACAAAAGGTTCGTCGTCGCACGCGACAGTTGTCGCGCAGCCGGCGAACCCTCAAGCGATCGCTCGACAAGCTCACCGAACACGATCGGATGAAAACCGAGTTCTTCTCCAACGTCAGCCACGAATTGCGCACCCCGCTCACGATGATCTTGGCGCCGGTCGATCGGTTGCTGCAACGCAAGGCCGATTCCATCGGCGCCGATGCGAACAACCTGTTGGAAATGGTCCGGCTCAATGGCTATCGGCTTTTGGACCTGATCAACCGGCTGTTGGATTTTTCCAAGCTCGAAGCCGGGCAGATGAAGCTTCAGCCGGGCCGTCTCGATCTCAATGGCCTGGTGCACAAACTGCTCGCGGCAGCCACCCCGTTGACGCAGCAGCGCGGCATCCGGCTGGAGGCCGACTGCGACCCCCAACTTCAGCCCTTTGGCGCCGACGAAGAGAAAGTCGACACGATTATCAGCAACCTGGTTTCCAACGCCATCAAATTCACGCCGCAGGGCGGCACGATCAAGGTCGAAACCCACCAGGCCGAGGATCGGGCCTGGGTTTCCATCACCGACTCGGGCATCGGCATCGACCCCTCGCAGTGCGACAGGATCTTCGAGCGCTTCGTGCAGGTTGACGGATCGTCGTCACGCGAGTTCAGCGGCACGGGCCTTGGCCTGTCGCTGGTCAAGGGCCTCGTCGAGCTGCACGGGGGCGAAATCTACGTGCAAAGCCAACTGGGAAAGGGATCAAGATTCTGGTTCGATTTGCCGTTGCGGCCGTTGCCCGACGAGGCCCAAAAGCGCGTCGCGGCCGAGCCTGAGAAAATCGCCAAACGCTTCGCGGACCTCGATACGTACGTCGAGCGGCCGGCGCCCGTTGCCGAGGTCGAACATCAAGCCGGACCCTATGCCCCAACCGTTCTCGTCGTCGACGACACGACGGAAATGCGCGTGCTGGTGGGAGAAATACTGCGCGAGCAGTACCATGTCCTCTTCGCGCGCGACGGGCAAGAGGGGCTCGAGGTGGCCGAGCGCGAACATCCCGATCTGATCATTTCCGACGTGATGATGCCGCGCATCGACGGTCAGGAATTCTGCCGGCGCATCAAGGAAAACTCCGCCACCGCGCATATCCCGTTCATCATGCTGACGGCCAAGGCCGAGCTGGCGATGAAAATCGGCGGGCTCGACTGCGGCGCGGACGACTATCTGACCAAGCCATTCGACGAGAAGGAGCTCAAGGCCCGCGTCCGATCGCTGCTGAAGCTGCGCGGGTTGCACCAGGATCTCGACCGCCGCAACCGCGACTTGCGAACCGCTTATAACGAATTGCGGGAATTGCAGAATCAACTGGTGCAGGCCGAAAAGATGAGCTCCCTGGGGCAACTCATCGCCGGACTGGCCCACGAAATCAACAACTCGATCAATGCCGTCTACAACGGCATCAAGCCGATGTCATCCAACATGCATCGCCTGGAAAACCTGTTGGCCGAGGTGCTTGCCGCGCCCGAGCTGGAAGGCCAGCAGCCCGTGCGTTCCGAGATTGAAGCCCTGTTTAAGAAGATCTTCTCGCTAGCCAAAGTGGTCGAGACCGGCGCATCGCGCACCGCGCGCATCGTCGCCGACCTGAAGTCGTTTTCGCATCCGGGCAACGAAGACTTTCTGGTATTTGACTTGCACGAATCGCTCGACATGTGCTTGAACCTCTTGTCCAACACGCTTCGCGACCGCATCGAAGTGCATCGGGATTACGGTCCGATCGGTCGCATTTACGGCCCCAGCGGACAGCTCAACCAGGTATTCATGAACATCTTGAACAATGCGCAGCAAGCCATCACGGGAGAGGGCGCGATCTTTGTCACAACCCGCCAGGAAGGAGACTCGGTCAGCGTCACCATTCGTGATACGGGCCCCGGAATTCCGGAATCGATTCGGGACAAGATTTTTGATCCGTTCTTTACGACCAAGGATCCCGGCCATGGCACCGGCATGGGCCTGTCGCTCAGCTTCGGATTGATCACGAAGCTCGGCGGCACCATCGAATGCAAGAGTATCGTCGGGCAAGGAGCCGAGTTTGTCGTCCGATTTCCGTGCGTCGCCGAAGCGCCCAACGACCCCGACGTCGAGGACGCCACGGCAGAATTTGTTGTTGAGAGGGCGGGGCGATGAAACGAGACGTGCTGTACGTGGATGATGAGCCGGAGAATCTCATCGTTTTCCAGGCCACGTTCGAAGAACACTTTAACGTCATTACGGCCGAAAGCGGTCGCGAAGCGCTCGACTTGCTGGCCGACAGGTCGTTTCCGGTCGTGGTCTCGGACCAGCGCATGCCCCGCATGTCGGGCGCCGAATTGTTCGAAGTCATGCGGCACAAGTTTCCGCACACCAAGCGGGTGATGCTCACGGGCTACGCCGACTCGAAGGCCATGCTCGATGCCATCAACCAAGGTCAGGTGTTCTACTTCATCAGGAAACCTTGGGAGCAGGACCTGGTTTTTTCAACCCTGGTCCGCGCGATCGAAGCTTACGACATGTCGATAGCAAACATGGTTTTGCAAGACCGGCTGGTGGCCTCCGACCGCTGCGCGATGCTCGGCCGGTCCGCCGCTCAACTGGCCCACGAAATGGGCAACCAATTGTGCATGCTGCCGTTACTGGAGCTGATCGAGGACCAGTACAGCGACCAGGAAAACCTGGTGCGCATGGCGGGATTCGCCCGTTCCACTTACGAGCGCCTGGTGCAAATCATCAACGAGGTCAAGGCCTTTGTCCGTTTCGAGCGCGAAGACGTGATCACACAACCGATCAGTCTTTCGGAAGTCGTGCACGAGCTGGTCGAGTTCCTAAGATTCGAACGCAGCCTGCCGCTCGCGCAATTCAGCGTGCAGATCGAGACCGAGCTGTGCGTCAAAGCACATCGAGTGAAACTGCAACAAGTGCTCCTGAACCTGCTTAAGAATGCCGCCCACGCGATACGCGGCACCGAATCCGGGCGCATTTCGCTGGCGATTGCCGCCGTGGACGGCCAGGCCGTGATTACGGTCGCCGACAATGGGTGCGGAATGACGCCGGAAGTCGCGGCGCGGATCTGGGAACCATTCTTCACCACCAAGGGCGAGGAGGGGACCGGACTGGGACTCGACGTCGCCAAATCGATCATCGAGGCCCACGGCGGCTCGATCGACTGCGAAACGGCGCCCGGGCAGGGAGCCACGTTTACGATTCGCTTACCAAAGTGGGAGGCCACCGACGTCGATCCGCGGCGCGACGCGACGCGGCCCATCGCCATTGTGCCCCAAGAGTCGCCCGCGCCGTCATTGGCGCAGCACGCTACGTAGGAAACACCCGGCCTGCCCCGCGCAAGCCCCACGATTATGGAGATCCATCGATGAAGATTCTGCTCGTCAGTCCGCGCGGCTTTTGCGCGGGAGTCAACATGGCGATCGAAGCCCTCGAGCGCGCCATCGCCATGTTTGGAACGCCACTCTACGTATTTCACGAGATCGTGCACAACCGCCACGTGGTCGAGGGTTTTCGCCGCAAGGGCGTGGTGTTTGTCGACGAAGTGCACGAGGTGCCCCCCGGCAGCCACCTGATGTACAGCGCGCACGGCATTTCTCCGGCCGTGCGCCAGGCCGCCCAAGAGCGCCAACTGCGAGTCATCGACGCCACGTGCCCGCTGGTGCGCAAAGTGCATCTCGAGGCCGTTCGCTTCGCCCGGCTCGGCTATTCGATCGTGCTGGTCGGTCATCGCGATCACGATGAGGTCGTGGGCACATTGGGCGAGGCACCCGATCGGATAACGCTGGTGGAAACCGTCGAAGACGTCGACCGCTTGGAAGTGCCCGATCCCGACAAGGTCGCTTACCTGACGCAAACCACGCTGAGCGTCGACGACGCCAACGTGCTCATCGACCGCTTAAGGCGGCGTTTTCCCAATTGCGTCGGCTCTCACAAGGAAGACATCTGCTACGCCACACAGAACCGCCAAGAGGCACTCAAGGCCGGGGTCGCCAAGGCCGACGTGGTCTTGGTGTTTGGCAGCAAGAACAGCTCCAACAGCATTCGCCTGACGGAAGTTGCCCGTGAGTTCCAACGTCCCACGTACCTGGTTGATAGCGTGAGCGAGATCGACCCGGCGTGGTTTCGTGGCGACGAGACCGTGCTGATCACCGCCGGTGCCAGCGCGCCAGAGGATCTCGTGGTCGAGTGTATCGATTATTTGAGCCGCACATTTGGCGGAACGACTGAGCATTTGGCAGTTCGGGAGGAACACGTTGAGTTTCCGCTGCCGTTAGAAGTTCGCCCGCTCGCCGGGGGTGCCGCCGCGGCCACGGGATCGTAGCCAATACGTCGACGATATCGTTTCAGGCGGTACCAGCGGAAGAAATTAGAATGAATTCTCCAGAGTCCGTCATCACGGCGACGATCTGAAGTCTGCGTCTCGCAATTCTTTGCGGAGAAGCCTGCCACTTTAGGCAAACTTTAGCGGACGGCGGGCACTTTACGGGTGACTCCCCACGGTTACAGACGACGGAGCGCGATTCATGAAGCTGCGCCGAATGCTCGGTATTGCTGCATTAGGTCTTCTATGCTGGCATCCTTGCGCTTCTCGGGCCGACGGCCTGGTACGCGACGGCCTGGGCCCTATCTCCACCGGCCGCGGCGGAACGAACCAGGCCTTTGCCGACAATGCGGTCATCATTCTCGACAATCCGGGCTCGCTGGTTAACGTGGCCGGCAACGGATTGGCCGAAGTCGGCGCCGATACCGTCATCACGGTCGTCGACTACTCCAATCCGTTTAACGACGTCAACAGCAAGATCCGCCCGTTGCCGATGCCCGTGCTGGGCTACATTCGCAAGAGCGAGGACTGCCGCTGGGCCTGGGGCATCGGGGCCTTCGCTCCGGCGGGCTTTGGCGCATCCTACGGCGTGTTGAACAACCCGGTGGTCGGCCCCAATCTGTACCGCTCAATCGGCGGCATGGCCAAGATCCTGCCGGCCCTTTCCTACAAGGTCAACGACCGGCTCAGTATCGGTGGCTCGGTCGGTATCGCCTTCAGCCACGTCGCGTTGGACGGCCCATTCTTCATGCAATCGCCCCCGCTGACCGGACTGCCGGCGGTTCTCGACCTGCAGGGAACGGGCGTCGCGCCCACCGGGTCGGTCGGCATGCAGTACCAGTTGACGGAGCGCACCGTGTTGGGGGCCTCGTATACGGAACAGACAAACTTCGATCTGCGCGGCCACGTTCAATCCGTGTTGTTTCCCGGGTTCCCCCTCGCGAGCGACTTCGACACCAAGATCCACATGAAGTGGCCGCGGTCGGTGGCCGTGGGACTCAAGCACGAGATTTGCCCTCACCGGCGCGTTTCGGCCGACGTGATCTGGTACGACTGGGCCCACGCGTTCGACCAGATCAATTTAGAATTGACGAACCCCTCGAATCCCATCGTGTCGGGGCTGTTGGCCGGTCGCCCGGTCCACGATGTCTTTCCGCTGAATTGGACCAATTCGGTTTCGATGCGGCTGGGCTATGAGTGGCTGCCAAACGATCGCGACACGTGGCGCACCGGATACGTCTACCATGGCAGTCCCGTGCCCGACTCCACGCTCAATCCGTATCTCGACGGCGTGCTGAATCACGCGTTCAGCCTGGGCTATAGCCGCAATCTGGGACGTGCCATCTTCAATGCCGCCTACCAGTACAATTTCGGCAAGCATCGACACGTCAACGACAGCATCCTCGTGGGCGGCGATTTCGACAACTCATCGCTCAACGCCCAAGCGCACTTTGCGATGTTGAGCTTGCTGTGCCCCTTTTGATGGCGAACCGCTTCTTCTCGGCCGTCCATCACACCGCGCGGGTCCTCGTCCCCCGGGTGTAACCGCGGGCGCGGTTCCGCTAGAATTAGGCGTGGATGTGACATCGCGACGCGGCGCCCACGCATGATAGATTCCGACTTTGCCATCCAGACCGCTCTGGTCCATCACCAGGCCGGTCAACTGCTACAAGCCGAGCAGATTTACCGGCGAATCCTCGAAGCAGAGCCGCGAAACGTCCAAGCGCTGCACTTGCTGGGCGTCATCGCTTCGCAAACCGGCCGGCATGAGGCGGCCATCAAGCTGATCTCCGACGCCATCGAATTGGACGCCAACAACGCGATTCTGCATCTCAATCTGGGCGAAGCCTATCGCGAAGCGGGCAAACTCGACCTTGCTCGAGCCAGCTATGTCAAGGCATCCGCCCTCGACTCGCGATGGCCGAAGCCGCACTTCTACCTGGCGCTTGCGTACGCTGCCCAGGGCGACTTGCAAGCCGCCGAAGAATGCTGCCGACGCGCGATTCTGCTCGATCCAAACGATGCCGCGGCCCATTATTCGTTGGGCAACATATTGAAACAACGCGGCGATTCCGAGGCCGCCATCGCCAGCTACCAGAGGGCGGTCGACGCGGATCCAAATTTCTTCGAGGCTATCCTGAACCTCGGAAGCGTGTTACGCGAATGCGGTCGTGTCGTCGAGGCCCGAGCGTATTTGCACCGCGCGATCCAACTCCAACCGCGCGTCGCCGAGGGATTCTATTTCTTGGCCAATCTGGAAGGGTCGTGCGGAAACTGGGCTCTGGCGATCGAATACTACCGTCGGGCGCTGGCGTTGAACCCGAAGATGGTTGCGGCCGAAGCTCGGCTCGCCACGGCGCTGCAAACTCAGGGGATACTTGAGGAGGCCGTCGTGCATTACCGACGGGCCATCGAGCTTCAGCCCGACTTCGGCGAAGCCTACTACAACCTGGGCACCGCCCTGGCCGAGCAGGGGCACATGCCCGAAGCGGCTGAGCAATACGAATTGGCGATCCAACATAATCCAGGCTTCATCTCCGCGCACATCAACCTGGCCGGCTTTTATCAAGACAATGGCCAGGAGGACCGGGCACTGGTCCACATCGATCGGGCGCTCGAGATCGATCCACAGGCTCCCGAGCCCCGTTTCAACCGCGCGTTGATCTTCTTGCGGCGGGGCGAGCTGGCCGCTGGTTGGGGCGATTTCCAAGCACGCCTGCGGCTGAAAGGATTTCCGGTACAGGCCAGAACCGAGCCCTTGTGGGACGGCTCGCAAATTCTCGGAAAGACGCTGCTGGCGCATTGGGAACAAGGCTTGGGCGACACGTTGCATTTCATCCGCTATGCGCCGTTGGCCAAGGAGCGCTGCGCCAGGGTCGTGCTGCAAGTTCAAACCGCGCTGGTACCGCTGCTGCGGCAGGCCGGGCTTGAAGAGATTTTTGGCGACGACGACCCGCTGCCCCCCTGCGATGTCCAAGCGCCCCTGATGAGCCTGCCGGGAATGCTGGGAACCACCTTGGCCAATATTCCCGCCGAGGTTCCGTACTTGTCCGTTCCCGACACGGTCATCGCTCGATGGCAAGAACGACTCGCCACGCTCGGCGGACTGCGCGTGGGAATCGCCTGGCAGGGCAGCCCGACGCACATTAGCGACCGGGCACGCTCGATTCCACTGGCCGAGTTCGAACCACTGGCGCGCATCGCCGGAGTGACGCTGGTCAATTTGCAGAAGCACGACGGCGTTGAGCAACTGGACGAAGTGAAGTTCGCCGTCCATCGGCTCGAAGGCGATTGGGACGAGACAGCCGGTCCCTTTGTCGACACTGCGGGTGTCATGAAGAACCTGGACCTGGTCATCACCGCCGATACCGCCATAGCGCATTTAGCCGGCGCCATGGGAGTGAACGTCTGGGTCGCGCTCGATGTGCACTGCGATTGGCGCTGGATGCGCGACCGCGAAGATACGCCGTGGTATCCCACGATGCGCCTGTTTCGCCAGGCTCAAAAGGGAAATTGGACCGACGTCTTCGGGCGCATCGCCGCGCAACTGGAGCGCTATCGATGCCCGAAATAACTCAGGGCCGATGCAATTCGCTCGCCTACGGCAACACGCGCATGCGAACGGCCTTGAAATCAAGCCGCGTGCCGTGATTCTGCAATCCGACATAGCCGCTCGCGCGCTTGATGCCCGGATGTTCGCCCTCCTTGTCCTTGTGTTCATCCAGCTTAGCGTCCACGATGGCGACGTCGTTCAGCTTGACTTTCACGCTGCGACCATCGCAGACGATGTGCATGGATTGCCATTGGCCGGCTTTCTTGCTCGCGCGCGTCTTGGGAGCCACCACGCCATACAAGCTGCCACAATACTGAAAGGGCTGCAGCTTGGCAAACTCGGGGGCATCGTCGTCGAGGATTTGAATTTCCATCCCGGCAAAGGCCGGGTTTCCTTGATGTGGGGCGCGCAGAAAAACTCCGCTATTCCCACCTGGCGGAACGCGAAACTGCAATTCCAGCTCAAAGTTGACGTATTCGTCGGCCGTCGATAGCCAGCCGCCTCCGCCGCCGCTGCAATAGAGCATTCCGTCCTCCACCTTCCAGCTCGCCAGCGGACCATCAATCGCTTTCCACCCGGAAAGGTCCACGCCATTGAATAGAGTTTTCCATTCCTCGGCGCTTGCCTGTTGCGCGCCACCCGCCACTCCGCCGACGAGTGCCGCCAAAATCAATGCCAAACGTTGCATGCACATTTCTCCGGATAAGGCTGGGGAAACAAATCACGCGTCGAGTTGCTCGATCGCGGCGGCTTTCAAACTAACGGTTCCTCCGGCCGTGGGCAACCCTCGCTGCAAACGGGCGTTTATTCCAGCTCGCAGACCGCGAGATTGCCGAAACATTCGTCGACCTCGATGCGTATCTTCTGCGGCCGGCATCCGGCGCGAGCCTGGATGTCGTCGGAGAGCCGTTGAGCGATATAACGGGCCAAAAGCTCCGACGTGGTATTGGCAACAGGCAAGAGCATGCAGTCGCCACGCGGAAACACCCAGCGACGGTCGCGAAACGTCGCCTCGACCTCGCGGTCGTCCGCCACTACGCGAATCAGCGGATGACCGGTAGGCAAAAGCATGTGATGGTCCAACTCGTCTACGATCTTTTTGAGCGTGTCGCGCAGCGCGATAAAGTCGATCACGTAGCGATTTTCGTCCAACGCACCATGCACTTCCGCCGCCACGCGGTAATTGTGTCCATGCAGCCGTTCACAGACGTCGCCGTTATAGGTGATGAAGTGCCCGGCGCTAAACACCAGGTAATCCTTCGAGATGCGAACGTGGTAGCGATCGGCCACTGCGGATTCCTGTGGGGACTATGGATTGGAGGCAGGGGGACGCGCGGAACAAACTCTCGAACACTGGACCAACGGCTCACCCGCCGCCGCGGCGACATCGAGCCTAATGCGCCAGGCGGAACGGAGCCTTGATTATGCCATCGCGCAAAGCCGCGAACAAACCGGCGGCCACAAGATCGGCCGTCGTGCCGGGGTTTCGCTGATGGTCGTCCGAGCGGAGCCAACAATCGAGGTCCGCCAGGCGATCCTGATAGGCTTCGTCGGCCGGTTGTCCCGCCGACAGAACGCCGTACGCCATGGCGGCCGATTGTCGAGCGACTTCCATCCCGCGACGACGCGCGATCAGGCTGTCCGGAAACCGGCTCATCAGTTCCAGGTGGACGTGCACGATCGCTTGCGAAAGCGACAATCCCGACTCAAGCGCGCGCGTCAACAGCGGCACGACGACGTGCAGCACATGATGGAAGTTTTCGGCGTACTGCCGGGCCACCATGTCACGATCGGCGGCCAGACGCATGGCGGCCACCAGGTCGGCGGGAGGTTGGCCGGCCACGTCGGCGCTGTCCACGCGCCCCAGGCCCCCCGGTTTGGCGCGGCGGATGGCCTCGTAAACGTCGCGAGCATCCTCCGCGGTGAGCCGCGCCAGCACCTCGCCGATCCCTTCGGCCACCGGCGCCCCGCGCGGGACCTTGGCCAGCGGCGCAACGAGCAGTAGCGTGCCCAGGTTGGTATTGGTGCCCACCGCGCGCTGCGTCGCTTCTACGGCGGCGAGGATCGTTTGGCCCAGGGAAACGCCGACGGCCGATTCCATGATCGGGCCCACCAGCACGGCCGAGACCAAAAAATCGGGATAGGTAAGGTCCTCGAAATCTGCGCCCCGATGAACATTGCCAGGTTTGGGAGCCGTCGCTTCCATGATCATGGCCAGCGTGGCGCACTGACCGACCGAAAACGTCGACACGAAATCGCAAGGCAACGGCGGGGTTTTGCTCATCGGCACGGCGAAGCGTCTTTCAAAGCCCGTGGAAGAGGATGCCTGTGGATGAAGTCATCGACGATCGGCGCAATCCGTTCGTGCGCGTCCTCGACCACATAATGACCCGCGTCGGCCAGTCGATGTGCCTCGGCGCGCGGGAAAAGCGCGAGGAAGCGATCCAGAAACTGCGGCGTAAAGCACCAATCGCGCATGCCCCAGATAAACAGCCAGGGTTGCGCCGCCAGGCGCGGCAGACGCTGTTCGATGTCGAGCAGCGCCAGATAGCTGGGATGGCGCGGCGACATCGGAATATCGGCGACGAACCGGTAGATCGCCTGACGGTTGTACCACGAGTCGTAGGGCGCCAACAAGCCGGCCCGCACCGCGGGCGTCATGCGCTCGCGGTGAGCGACAGCCATCCCCAGCGCGCCGCGGGCAAAAGCGTTGAACCCCTGAACCGCCAGGCGGCCCAGCAATGGCACGCGGCACACGCGTATCCGCCACGGCATGCTTGTCGAACGGAACGCCGCCGTGTTGAACAGCACGAAGCGGGCAAACCGCGATGGCCGGGCCAAGGCAGCGCCCAGACCGATCGGGCCGCCCCAATCGTGCGCCAGCAGCGTGACGTCGGTAAGGTCGAGCCGTTCGACGAGCTCTGCCAGGTTCTCGGCGTGCCGCGCCAACCGATACGGATACACTCGCGGCTTGTCGCTCAAGCCGCAACCGATATGGTCCACCGCGATCATGCGATATTTGGGCGAGAGCGCGCGGATCAACGCGCGCCAATAAAACGACCACGTCGGATTTCCATGAACCAGCAACAATATCTGGCCCTGACCTTCATCGACGTAGTGATAGCGATGTCCGCCGACGATTAACTCTCGCGACTGGAACGGGTAGAGTGATCGCCAATCGGGACAAGGGTGCATTGGCAAGGAGGATTATTCCGGCGGCAATTCGGCGACGATGTTGCCTTTGCGCGTGCCGAGGTTTCGCCAGACGGCGGCGTCAATGTTCTCCTCGACGAAGTGCGTTGAGCCGTCGACCATCACGGCAATAACGCCCCCCACGTGGGCACTGCGCGCGGTAGCAAACGATGCCCCCATCGACGGATTACTCTCGATGTTGCAGTCATACAAATAAGCCGGAGGCGGCATGGGATACGGTTCACACAAAGCCAGCACATCGGCAAATGCATCGGTATTCGGCGAAGGCGGGTACTGCGGAGTGATCGTATTCGGCGGGTGGCGAGTCGTGAAGGCCATGCCGCCCATGCCACCCAGGGTCCAAGCGCCCCGCACATCTTTGGCGGACGGATACCCGAGGATTTCGCTCGCCAAAATGGTCTTGGAGGTGCCGTCGGTGATGGTGGCCAGTTTGACGCCGAGCTTCGACCCCATTTTCCAACCACCTTTCATCGACGGATCGTTCATCGCTTGATTGATTGGGGCCCCTCGCGCTGAGCGGACGTCGACGATATCAAACACGCCGGCCGTCGTGGGCGACTTGTAGGAGAAATATGTCTCGCTGCCAAAGTTGCCGACGTAATTCCCTTTGGCGATGTTGGTCACGCCGATGGCGGTCAGATTCGCGGTGGACTCGAACCGTTCGGCGCTGGGACAGAGAAATGTCGGCGGCGGAGCAATCCCCTTGGTGCACTCTTCGCACACGTTGCAGCTCGTCTCCATACAGGCTTTGATCAAGTCGAATTGCGACCGCTCTTCCATGAAGGGCATGATGGCGATCGTCCAGGCCGGTCCTTGGCACCAGGCCCCTGCGCTGGCGCCGCCAGCGATGCCAAAATTCGCCGGGGAAACGCAGTTGGGCAAACCGGGCGGAAGCGCGCCGAACGTCTCTTCGTGCTGCTGCGCTGCCAACGCAACCTGATGCAAGTTGCTGATGCACTGATTGCGGCGCGCCGCCTCGCGGGCCGCATTCACGGCGGGAATGAGCAGCGCGATCAGTGCGCCAATGATGGCAATCACGACCAGGAGCTCGACCAAGGTAAAGGCGCTTCGACGGCGCGGGACTTGCCGTTTCATATCGTGGCCTCAAGACCGGGCGACAAGAAAAAACCGCCGCGCAATCAGCGGAAGTGATTGGCCCGTCATTCTTTGTAACTTCGTTCTCCGACCGCGTCAACTCGAAGCATGGCGCCGGTGGCCATGGATCCGGGCTCGCGCTGCCGCGCCCGAGTTCCGAGCGAACCGCGCCGGCGCTTGCGGGCGGGCGACTGGAAGCTATCCGGGAGTTTATGCCACCTGTGAGCGTTATTTCGAGCCGCGTCGGCGGCTTGGCGACTAATCTTCGGGGTCGTACGATGAAAAGTGACTGCCGGAAAGCCATGGGATTGGGGTAGAATTGAGTATTCTGTCGAGCGCTGGTATTCCGAGGTGGTCGTGATCGAACA
>JBGQHN010000003.1:0-53209 GCA_041497975.1 Planctomycetia bacterium
CGCAATCGCGCGCCGCGTCGAGCTGGCGCAAGGCATCGTCAGCACGCGGGCCAGGCAGTTGGAATCGCTCAGTCCGCTGGCCGTACTGGGCCGCGGCTACAGTTTGACCAGCCGCGCGCTCGACGGCCAGCTCGTGCGCTCGACGCGCCAATTGAGCCTGGGCCAGCAGATTCGCACGCGCCGGGCCCAGGGCGAAGTGACTAGCCGCGTGGAAACCATCGAGCCGTCAACCGACGAATTGCCGCCGGAGAAATCGCCGCGCCAAGTGTGACAACGCTTGTCGCCGCCTGACGGAAGAGCGAGGATGAGCAGAAACCCCTCTGCGATGCGATGCAAAATGGCCGCTAAAGAAACTGAAAACTCGCCGGCCCCGGTGGAAAGTTTTGAAGACGCGCTTGCGCAACTGGAGGCGATCGTCCGCGAACTCGAGGAAGGACAGGTTCCCCTGGCGCTCGGGCTGGCGCGGTACGAAGAGGGAGTCAAACTGCTCAAACAATGCTATCAACAGCTCGAACACGTCGAGCGGCGCATCGAATTGTTAAACCGTGTCGATCCCGAAGGAAATGCGCAGTGTGAGCCTTTTGACGATAGTGCGCTTTCCCTGGAGGAAAAAGCCCGCGCACGGGGCCAGCGCCGGTCGCGCGCGGCGGATTCCGACGAGCCACAAACTGAAGACGAGATGGACGGACCCGGACGTCTCTTTTAGAATGAAAGACTTCGGCCGCGCTTTTTTGCGGCGAGAATGTTTCGATTTGGTGGCTTTGTTGAATCTATTTCGATGATCGACTCCACCGCGTTTTCGCTCGAGTGTTATAGCCAACTGGCGCGCGAGCGCATCGATTGCGCGCTGGACAACTACACGCGCTTCGATCGCGGATGTCCCGATCAATTGCGCGAAGCAATTCGCTACAGTTTGCTCGGGCCGGGCAAGCGATTGCGACCGATGCTGGTGCTTTTGGCCGCCGAAGCGTGCGGCGGAAACGCCCAGCGCGCGCTGCCCGCGGCTTGCGCCGTGGAAATGGTGCACGCATATTCTCTGATTCACGATGACTTGCCGGCGATGGATGACGATGACATGCGGCGCGGACGACCGACGTGCCACAAGGCGTTTGGCGAGGCCGTGGCAATTCTCGCCGGCGACGCGCTCGTGACCTTGGCGTTCGAAGTGCTCGCGCGCGACATTCATCCAGGGTCGGTCGCCGCGCAATGTTGCGCGGTGCTGGCGCACGCGGCGGGCGCGACGGAATTAGTCGGCGGGCAAGCCGATGATCTGGCCGGCGAATTCTCAAACGGCGGAACGGAACCGCTGGAGGCGATTCATCGTCGCAAGACCGGCGCGATCTTTCTGGCTTCGCTCGAGCTTGGCGCGCTCGTGGCCGGCGCCGACGTTTCGCAGCACGCCGCCTTGAGCCAATTCGGCCAACGCTTGGGACTGGCGTTTCAAATCACCGACGACTTGCTCGACGTCCGCGGCGACGCCAGCGCCATGGGAAAGCGCGCGGGCAAAGATTCGAACCGGGGAAAGCTCACCTTTCCAGGAATCCTGGGAGTGGAAGAGAGCGTGCGTCGAGCCGAGTCGCTGGTCAGCCAGGCGCGTGGGGCGCTTGCGCCGCTGGCGCCACATGCCAAGGGATTGGATGCCTTGGCACAATACGTTCTTGAGAGGAATCATTAAACATGGACAAGTTGCTCTCCAAAATCGAATCCCCGCGCGACCTCCAGGGACTCTCGAACGCCGACCTCGAACAACTCGCCGGCGAAATGCGCGAGGTGCTCTGCAACCTGGTCTCTAATCGCACGGCCCATTTCGCTTCCAACCTGGGAGTCGTCGAGCTGTGCCTCGCGCTACATACCACCTTCGACTTCAGCCGCGACCGGCTCATCTGGGACACCGGCCATCAAATCTATCCGCACAAGTTGATCACGGGCCGCTATCACGAGTTTGGGACCATGCGCACCAAGGGTGGACTGATGGGATATCCCAATCCCCATGAGAGCCCCTATGACTTGTTCATGACCGGACACGCCGGCTGCAGCATCTCCACCGTGTTGGGACTCAAGTGCGGCGACGACTTGACCAATGGCCAGGAAGAACGCCACGCGGTGGCCGTCATCGGCGACGGCGCGTTCCCGTCGGGCATCGTCTACGAAGCCATGAACAACGCCGGCGGAATGCGCAAGAACCTGTTGGTGATTCTCAACGACAACCAAATGTCGATCTGTCCGCGCGTGGGTGGATTGGGCGAGTATCTCGATCGGCTGCGCATCAATACGTTCTATACCGGTTTGAAAAGCGAAGTCCTCAAGATCCTGAACAAGGTGCCGCTCTTCGGCGATCCGGCCGAACGCTTTTTGGCCCAGGTCAAGGAATCGATCAAGGCCGGCCTGCACGGCGGAATGCTCTTCGAGGAGCTCAATTTCCGATACATCGGCCCCGTCGACGGCCACAACATTCCCCAGCTCCGCAAATATCTGACGATGGTCAAGAACGTGCCCGGACCAGTCCTGTTGCACGTGGTTACCGAAAAAGGACACGGCTTCAAGCCGGCGGCCGAAGATCCGGTGTTCTTTCATACGCCCGCGCCGTTCACCTGCGAAGATGAAGGCGTCGTGGCGTTCAAGAAGAGTTCAACCACGGCCTATACCGACGTGGTGAGCCAGGCGCTGCACGAGCAGATGGAGATCAATCCCAAGGTCACGGTCATGACCGCCGCGATGTGCCAAGGCACGAAGCTCGAGCCGATTCGCAAGACCTATCCCGACCGCTTTTTCGATACCGGGATTTGCGAGTCGCACACCGTCGCTTTCGCGGCCGGCCAGGCCAAGGCCGGAATGCGGCCGGTGGTCGACATCTACAGCACGTTCCTGCAACGCAGCTACGATCAGATTTTCCAGGAAGTGGC
The DNA here is from genome assembly GCA_041497975.1 of Planctomycetia bacterium. Taxonomy (GTDB): domain Bacteria; phylum Planctomycetota; class Planctomycetia; order Pirellulales; family PALSA-1355; genus PALSA-1355. The sequence goes on from JBGQHN010000003.1 coordinate 2,904, forward strand.
CCTGCAGAATTTGCCCGTCACGTTCGTCCTGGACCGCGCGGGGCTGACGGGCCCCGACGGACCCACGCACCACGGCGTGTTCGACTTGGGCTACATGCGACTATTGCCCAACATGGTCGTGATGGCGCCGGGCGACGCGAGCGACCTGCGGGCGATGCTCAGTTTTGCCCTGTCCCACGACAGCCCGGCCGCGATTCGCTATCCGAAGGCCGCCGCCGAAAAGGTCGATGGCGCGCGCACGCCCATCGAATTGGGACGAGCGGAAGTCATCGATTGGGGGCACGACGGCATGATCATCGCCTGCGGCACGCTATTGGTCAACTGCATCAAGGCCGCCGCGATCTTACGCGAAGAAGGACTTGACGTCGGCGTCATCAACGCGCGATTCGTCAAGCCGCTCGACACCGAGGTCATGCTGCGTGCGATAACCACCAGCCCGTTCGTGCTTACCGTGGAGGAGGCCGCGTTGGCGGGTGGTTTCGGCAGCGCGGTATTGGAATCGGCGGCCGACGCGGGCCAAAACGCCGCGCACGTGCGACGGCTCGGAGTCCCAGATCGATTTATCGAACATGCCGAACGGGGCGAACTCTTGGCCGACCTGGGACTGGATGCGGCGGGCATCGCCTTGGCGTGTCGGCAATTGGCGGCCCGGGTCGACAAAAAGACTTCCGAACGCCGCCGGGTCAGCTGATCGAATCAAACCCTCGGATGCACTCGTCGCCGCGACGAGCTAACTTTCCCACGGAATCGGCCCAACGAGCCGCTCGCCAGCGTGCGCTGGCTGCCATCGGCCGAGCGGACAAACTTCGGCCCGCGAGCCGCCTGCTTCCTTCCGGCCGTGCCGTCTTCTATGATCAGTCTCATGGGCACACAGCGGGCCGCGACCGATCCAGCCGTCACCAGCAAGCGGATGAAACTGTTGCTATTGGCGGCCAGCGAACGCGGCGAACTGGCGGCGGAAGCCACGCGGCTTGCGCCGCTGGTCGCCGAGCATGCTGACGTATTGACGCGCGACCTGGCGCTGGGCGAGGACCTTTCGCAACTCGATTTCGATCTGGCAATCGTAGTCGGGGGCGACGGCTCTATGCTGCGAGCCGCGCATCAAATGGGCCGACGCCAGCGACCTGTTATCGGCGTAAATCTGGGGAAACTGGGATTCCTGGCCGATCTGTCGCCCGATGAACTTCTGGCTCGCTTGCCGGAGATTTGCGCAGGCCAGTTCTCGGCGATCGAGCAGCTGATGTACGAGTGCAGCGTCATACGCGGCGGGAAAGTGATCCACCATCGGCTTGGGCTGAACGAAGTAGCGGTGCTAGCCGGTCCGCCGTTTGCAATTCTAAGTCTCGATCTCTACGTTGACTCGGAATTAGTCACCACCTATAGTTGCGACGGTTTGATCATTAGCACGCCGGTTGGTTCGACGGCCCACAACCTTTCGGCCGGTGGTCCGATCTTGCGGCAGGATCTGCAGGCATTTGTGATTTCTCCGATCAGCCCGCATACGTTGACCAATCGGCCGGTCGTTGATTCGGCCGACCGGATTTACGAGTTGGTCGTACCCAAGCCGCACGAGGGCACGTCGATCGTGGCCGATGGGCGGATGGTGTGCAAGCTGGAAGCGGAAGACCGCGTGCGCGTCGAGCGCTCGCTGGCGAGATTTCAACTTCTGGCTTTGCCCGGCCACACGTACTATCGCACGCTGCGTGAAAAGCTCGGTTGGGGTGGACGGTTGCAGATGCGAGGTTGAAGCGAATTTACCCGGCCGCCGCTCAAACGACTCGAAAGGATGCGAGTATGTTGAGATTCTCTTATGTACTCCTATTGCTTGCTTGCGCCTTGTGTGGCCGCCAGCGCGCGTACGCGGACGAGCCAATCAACCCGGCCGACGATCCGGCGCCAGCCGATTCCGCGACGGAAACCGGCGACGCGCCGCCCGCTGACGCACAACAGTACGACTTGCAATACAAGTTCACGCCGGGCGAGGTGCTGCGGTCCGAAATCGTGCATCGCGCCGCCGTGCAAACCACGATCGACGGCACCACGCAAAAAGCCGAAACGCAAAGCAAGTCCATCAAATCCTGGCGGATCAACGACGTGACGCCCGAGGGCAACGTCACGTTCGTCCACATGGTCGAGAGCATCGACATGTGGCAGCGCTCGCAAGGCCGTAAAGAGATTCGCTACAACAGCCAAACGGACAGCGAGGCTCCGCCGGGTTATGAGGAAGTGGCCAAGGCCGTCGGAGTTCCCCTGACGATCGTCACCATGGACGATCGCGGAAAGATCCTCAAACGGCAGGAAAAGCGATCGCAGCCGGGTAGCATGTCGACCCAGATGACGATGCCCCTGCCGGATCATCCGATCAGCGCGGGTGAGACGTGGACCAGCCCCATCGATATCGACGTGGTCCTCAAGGACGGATCTACGAAAAAATATCATACGCGGCAGAAATTCACCTTGGAGAACGTCGTCGAGGGCGTGGCCACGATCGCGGTGGATTCCCAGGTGCTCACTCCCATCTCGGATCCGGCGGTCGAAGCGCAGTTGATTCAGCGGCTTTCATCCGGAAGCGTACGGTTCGATCTTGCCAACGGCCGGGTTTTGGGACAACAGCTGGACTTGGACCGGCACGTGGTTGGCTTTAGCGGGCCGGCCAGCAGCATGCACTACGTGACGCGTTTCACCGAGGAAGTGCTCCCTCAGAATCAGGCGACCGCGCATCGCCCCGCCGTTCGCGGTGCGACGATTGAAGCAGCCCCTGATGCCGCCAACAAGCCGGCGGCGAAATCGAAAGCAACGCCGCGCCGCTAACCGCCGACGCGCCGCGCCACGATGGCCGTCACCTGCTTGCCAACGCGCGCGATCAACAGCGCAGCCGACTGGCTTCCCGCCAGGTTCAGTTGCCGACGCGTGAGCGCCGGATCGAGCTCGACGCCGCGCTTCTTGATCTCCAACTGCCCGACGTCCAAAGATCGCAACAGTTCCTTGACGGGCTTGACGCGAAACGGCAGTACTTCGAGCACGACGAAACATGCCAGCGCCGGATCGCGGATCGGCCGCTCGCCGGTCCAGTAGGCAACGCGCGGAGCGATAGCCACTAATGCGTGCTCGGCTGCCAACTGCCCGCCCAGCTTCGCGGCCAACACGGCGGCGTCCGGCTCGAACACGTAGCTGCCAATTGCGCCGGCCAGCGGCGGTTCCAGGTCGTCAACTCCGACGATCGACCGCGCCGCCGCCGAGGCGCCAAGCACCGTCGCTCGACGTTTTCCGGCGTCACGTGCCAGACCGCCAAACCAGGCCACGAGCTGCCGGCACTGGCCGCCCCGGCTAATCCATTCGAGTTCCGCGCGCTGCGGCCAGCCATCTGGCATTTGCGCCGCCGGCGCCAATTTGATGGCGGCGTTCGGGTTTTGCTCCAGCAGTCGCGCGATCGCGTCCGATCGCGGCTCATGCAGTTCCACGCGCGTCGTGCGGCGGCCGCTGGGTCGACGGTCGGGATCGATGTGCCAGGCCGCACTCTCGGCGACGTCCAGCCGCTCGACGTCGCGATTGCAAACTTCTGGGCAACGAGAGCCTGAGTCAGGCTCTTGGGGGCCGCCGAGCACAACTCGTGCATTGGCCGCCGCAAGCGTGGTCATCAGCGGATCGCGGTCGAAACCGGTTGCCGTGCCCCGGCGGGACAGGGCAAGCAAGTCGCCGCCAATTCCGCAACACAGGTCGAAGATTGGCTGTCCGGGCGAAAATCGCTCGGCCTTATGCGCGGCCACCCACTGGTCGGTCGATTGCTCCAAGGCGCGAGGCGTGAAGAACATCCGCCCGGCGGCCGAAAACTTTTGACTGGCTCGTTTGCGCAGCTCAACTTGCTCCAACACCAGGTGAGTCCGCGCGGGCGAAAGCTCCTTGCGCATTTGGGCCACCTTTGCCGTCAGCGAGGGCTGTACGGCGGCGGCCGAATACAGCCAGGGTTCAGCCGCCGAACTGGTCAACCAACGAAAGTCGTCCAACCGAGCCTGCGTCAGTTCAACAGCGTTTGATCTTGGCATGGATACACATCAGCTTGCGCCGCGGAGACTTCGGCGCAATTGGCCTTGAACTTGCCGCCGCCCGCTCGATGATTACCATATCGATCGGCGTGTCACAAGCCGGCGGCGACGAAGAACCAGCGCGAATCGACATCCATGGCCGAAGCGGACCGAATGCTGGGATTGTATTTGCATTTGGCACGAGCCAGCCACATGCGCCGGCAGCCCATGGTCCGCGACAAGCTGTTGGTCTTGGCGGGCGTGCAGGCCCAACACATGGGACTCGAGCAGATTTCGGCCCTTTGCCGGCACAAGATTTTGGCGCACAACACCCGACACCTGCTGCGTTGGTGGCCCACGCTGACGGCGGCCATGGAGGACGAAAAGTTCCAATCGTATTTCAAACAACTCAAACGCCGCTACTCGCCAGAAAAGATCGAGCACATGCTGCACTCGTTGGGAATCGAGTTGGGCCGCGAGCGTGAGGCCTACTTTAACGACTTGGAGTATGCGGCCGCCTTGCTCGATACGCGGCCAGACTCAATCGCCGGCATCCTGGCAAACAATCGCAGCGAACAGGCCGACACCGTCGGCTCGGCGGGCCCGGCCGACGCTGCCGCGGCAAGCGCCAAGCAGGCTCGGGCACCGTGGACCGCCCGGCGGCTGCTCAACTTTCTGATTGTATGGGGGCCATGGATGCTCGTGGCCTTTGTGGCCTCGGTTGTAACGTTCGTGCGAGCACTGCTGCATTGAAATCGCGCTCGATGGGGATTGTGCCGATTAAAGGTCGCGAAACGGATTGTCGCTGCGGGCAAATTGACTTGCCTGGCCGAGCCCCCAAGCAAGCCACACGGATCGCTCAGCCGATAAAGTGAAAAGATTGGCGGCGGACGGTTTTCGGGGTATTCGTGTCGATGCTAAAACGCCTGTTTTTTTTATCGGTCATGATAGGCATGGTCGGGATGCCGTACCTGATGTCCTCGTCATCGCAGTGGTGGAATTCTCTGACCTCGCAGTTCTCCGGGGGCAGCGCCGATGGCAAAGCCGCTGCGGCCAGCGCTGGCGCCAAGCAGCCTGGCAGCTCGTCAACGGCCAAGGGCGACCGGAACGGCGCCAAAGGTTTCGACACCGTGGCAAATTCGCGGACCATCGAAGGCCCCGCCGCCCAAAACCTGGCCGAAGTGATACAGTTCGATGGCTCGCCGGCATGGGTCATGGCCCGCTGGCCTCGCGTCACCGCCGGGCTGGCCGATCTGGATCTGCAGGGCTACCGGGTGCCGCTGGTCAGCGGCACGTCACAGGACGATCTGGCCGGATCATTGACGTACTACTTCGATAAGAATCAGCGCATGTCGCGGATCATTTTTCACGGCGCGACCGGCGATCCGCGCAAACTGATCGCGCTGGTCACGTCGCGCTACAACTTCGAGCCGCAAAAGACCGACGACCCCAGCCTGGCGTTGTTCCAGGCGAAGTGGAACGGCAAGCCGCACAGCGAGCTGCGAATCCGCCCGGCCCGCGTCGTGCGCGCGGATCAACCTTACGCTCGCTTCGAAGTCGACCTGGCCATGAAGCGGCCCTGATCCACTCGCTTTCATCACCGCCGCGGCGACACTACTTCGTATCGGCAGATTCCTTCGCGCCTTCGGTCGCCCGTCGGGCTTCAAGCTTTTCGATCCGCTCTTCCAATTCGCGAATCCGTGCCTCAAGGGCCTCGATGCGGGCCTGCGCTGGGGCATTGAGCGCGGGAGCCTCGCTGGGGCGTGGTCGCGGCGCGACCGGCCGGCCGCGCACTTGCGCGCCCCCAGCAGCGGTGGACGCTGGTTCGCTTAGAAAAACCGTCTTTCGAACCTCCGCACCGGCCTGCACGTACGTCAGCTCGATTTGGTCTTTGCGCGCGCCGCGGACGGCGGCGACCAGGTCCTGCGGCGCATCAATCGCTTGATTGTCGACGGCCGTGATCACGGCGCCCAAGGGAATACCCGCCCGCTCGGCAGGCGAGCCGGCCGCCAGCAAAATCACCACCGCGCCTTTCGTGTCCGACAGATTGTTTTGACGCCGCGCGTCCTCAGTGACCGCTGACGTGCGAACTCCCAAGCGCGGTCCAGGCGGCGGATCGGTTGGTCCGGCCGGCCGGGCGCTCGGCCCAGGCAGCTCCTCGGGAGCCTTGCCGGCCGGCAACGGGCGTACGCGTCGGCCCAACACAACAACCTCGTCGCGCTCGACTCCGTTGCGTTGCACGCTAATCGTCAATCGCGCACCGACTGGCTTTCCCTCAATTGCCTGCGCCATGTCGTCCATCGCCAGGATCGGCCGGCCGTCGATCGACGTAATCACGTCGCCCTTTTGCACCCCGCTTTGGGCCGCAGGTCCGCCTGCGACCACGTCCACTACCTGCACGCCGCGACCCGCGCCTTGCCGTTTATTGACAACCAGGCCCAGGTAACCCGGTTCGGCCGCGCCGCGGGCATCAGGGTTTTGCGCCGCGCCGACCTGGTCGCGCAACAAACGTTCGACGCGATTCAAGATCGGTTGCGCACAAAGGACGCCACTCGAGACGAGTTCGCAAATGACGGCGCCCAACACTATGGAAAGCGACTTCATGGTGCCACCTGATAAAGTAAATCGTGTTTTTGAGCATTGAGGCTATTATCGTCAGGCACGCGCGGCCAGGCCGCCGCACCCTTTCCAGGCGCGCATGGCAATTACGGCCCGTATCGGTCACCGGTTTTGCGCATTATAGTCGGTCTGTCGGTCACGGGATAACGCAAGCGGATCGAGATAGTTTCATGGTGGCAAAAAATCGCGGCGACTCGGATGTGCATGTCCACGCCGTACCGCCGAGCGATCAAGAGCGCGCGCTGGAGTTGGTCTTCGTGCATCTTCCGCCGGCAGAGCGGGAGCGAGCGATCGCGGGCGTCGTGGCCGAATCGCGGGCAGCGCCGCTAGCGGGTTTGTGGGGCGCGTATCGGGGCGAACATTTAGTCGCGGCCGTCTACGTGCAAATTCAGCCGGGCAAGACGGCAGTGGTCTCGACGCCGCGGACAACTTCCGATCAGCCGCCCGAAGTGATCGGCAAGCTACTAAAGCGCGTCGTCGCCGAACTGCCAAGCCAGGGCGTGAAATTGGCCCAGGCTCTGCTGGAAACCGATTCGGGCGCCGATGCCGAAGTATTGCGCAATGCCGGTTTTCAGCACGCCTCTAACCTGTTGTATCTGGTGAGCTTGCGCGGTTCGTTTCCCACGTCGCGTAGCCCAGAGCCTCTGGAGTTTATCGCATATTCGCCGCGCGACCACCTTCGGCTGGCGAACGTCGTCGAGCAAACCTACACGGGCTCGCTCGATTGTCCGCAACTCGACCGTGCGCGCGACATCGAGGACGTTTTGGCCGGATACCGTGCCACGGGTGTTTTCGATCCCGCGCGGTGGATGATCGTTGTCCACCAGGGACGCGACGTTGGTTGCCTGCTGTTGGCCGACTACCCGCCGAGCAATCAATGGGAATTGGTCTATATGGGCGTGGTGCCCGAGGCCCGCGGACGGGGATTCGGCGTGTCGATCATTCGTCATGCTCAATGGCTCGCTAGAGAAGCCGGCCGCCAGCGGGTGGTGTTGGCGGTCGACGCCGCCAATTCGCCCGCGATCGCCGTCTACGCGTCGGCGGGCTTCGTAACCTGGGACCACCGCAGCGTGTTCTTGCGCATGTACTGAACGACTCGGCACGGCCGCTCATGCATACCAGAGGGTCTGTTCCTTCGAGCGAATCGTTGCCTGGTCGCAGCCGAGATTTTCAGCCAGGCGCGCAAGTCGTTGACTCGTCTGCAACTTGTGCAGCATGGCCGCAACTGACGCGCGCGGAAGAATCCACAGCCAACAAATTTTCCACGGTTACGAAACGACCAAAAAAAAATTCTCCACACCATGGAAGCTTGTGTCGTCGGGCATTTCCCGACGATTCTTGCGCGGCGGGTTGAAATCTATCGCGGGACCTTCCGAGACGCGTTTGACAGCACCGCTAGCGAACGTACAATCGGCGTCTCGGGTGACAAAGAACAGTCCCAGACAGCGCGGCTGTCGAAGGCAAGCGCGCCCGCTTCTTGGGCATGAGTTTGCATGGTGTTAGCGGCTCAGGCTCGACTCGTCACAAGGCAATTTGCGGCGAGGCAGGTGCGCGCTGGGGGTCCACAGGAAGTGAACACGGACGATAGGGAGATCGTAGCGACGATTCGCGCGCGCCTGGCGGACCGCATCGGGAAAGACCGTTGTGAAGTCTGGTTTGGCGCGACCACGCAACTTGCCGTGCGCGGCGAGTATCTCGTAGTTACCGTGCCCAACCAGTTCTTTCAGGACTGGCTGCGTTCCAATTTCCGCAAGGACCTCGAGGCCGCCGCACTTGCGGCTTGCGGGAAACCGCTGCTAAGTGAGTTTCGAATTGCCGCTGGCGCCGAGGCGGCGCCGATCGCTCAAAACGCGCCGAGCGCGCCGATTTCGAAGCCGACTCATACACCCACGGCCGACCAGGTAAGCCCCGTCCCCGCAAACCACAACGGCCACGCCTCGCCAGCCACCAAACCCAGGCGGTTGGCAACTTTCGACACATTCGTGGCCGGAAACTCCAATTGCCTGGCTTACAAATCCGCGCAAATGGCCGCCGAACAGCCGGGCACGTATTCGCCCATGCTCGTGCATGGCCCGACGGGCACCGGCAAGACGCATCTGCTCGAAGGCACTTGTAGTGCGTTTCGAAAATTGCATCCCGGCGCGAGCACCGTGCTGCTTTCGGCGGAGCAATTCACTAGTCATTTTCTCGAAGCTCTGCATGGGAGCGGCATGCCGAGCTTCCGCCGCAAGTACCGCGGCCTGGCATTGCTGGCCATCGACGACGTGCAGTTTTTCACGAACAAGCGCGCCACGCTCGTGGAACTGCTGCACACCATCGACACGCTATCGCGCGATGGCCGACAGTTGGTGTTTGTGGCCGATCGTTCGCCCGCGGCGCTGAAATCGTTAGGACCCGAACTGATGGCCAGGCTCTCCGGCGGCATGGCCTGCCGGATAGAGCCGGCCGATTACGCGACTCGCTTGGGTATCGTGAGCCAGCAAGCGATGCGATTGGGACTGCGCGTGCCGGCCGAGGTCGAAGCCTACATCGCTTCGCACTTCACCACCCAGTCGCATGAACTGGCCGGAGCGCTCAAGAAGTTAAAAGCGACAAGCCTGGCGCACGATCGCCCGATTTCGTTGGCGTTGGCCGAAGAGGCGCTGTTGGAATTGATCGATCACCACGGACGCGTGGTCAAGTTGGCCGACATCGAGAAGGCGGTCTGCGACGTGTTCGGCATCAACTCCGAGAGTTTGCAATCTGGTCGCAAGGCCAGATCGGTTTGTTATCCGCGAATGCTGGCCATGTGGCTGGCCCGCAAGCATACGCGGGCCGGCCTGAGCGAGATCAGCACCTACTTCGGCCGCCGCAGCCACAGCACGGTCATCTCCGCTCAAAAGAAGATCGAAGCGTGGATGGCCCAGGCGTCGTCGCTCAAGATCGCCAACGGTTCGCTGAGCCTGGAAGAAACAATTCGCCGCGTGGAGCAGACGCTGCGGGTCGGATAGCAGGCCGTTAAAAAATGGGACTGCCTCCGAGCCAGATCGCCCGAAAAAGCGTGAAAAATCAAGTCCGCGAGGTGCCTGTCCCGATTTTGGAACAGGCAGCCAACTGGTCGACCGCTCGGCCTAGACAAAACGCGTCAGTCCCGGCTTGGCCACTTGCGGGAGCGGCACTTCGGCCCACTCGTACTTCGAGGGTGTCAGATCCTCGGTCGAGTTGAGACACTGCTCCCACGTCAGCGTTTGGCCGGTGTAGCTGGCCATGCGGCCCATGATTGCCAGCATCGTGCTTCGCGCCATGTACACACCATTGTTGAGCGGGTTGGCGGAGCGGATGCCCGCAAACAGCGCTCGATGTTCTTCTTCGTACATATTCGGCTTGGCGCCGCGATAGCGCCAGGCTTGGGGCCCTTCGATGACGGCGTGCATCATTTCCGCCGAGCCTTTGTTGCCCACCAGATGATCGGACACGTCGACGGAGCAGCCGCCCATCTGCCGGCACTGGGCAAAAAGCTTCACGCCGCCAGCGTACTCATAGACCACGGCAAAGTGGTCGTAGATATTTCCCCATTGCTCATCGACGCGCACCTGGCGGCCGCCCAGTCCGGTGGCGCGCACGGGCGGCTCGTCGTGCATGGCCCAGGCGGCTTTGTCGAGGCTATGAACGTGCTGTTCCACGTTGAAATCGCCGGACAGCCAGGTGAAGTACAGCCAGTTGCGCAATTGATACTCCATTGCACTCCACGAGGGCTGACGGCCACGATGCCACAGCGTGCCGGTGTTATAGCTGACCTGCATGGTCAGAATGTCGCCGATGGCGCCGTCGTGGACCCGCTTGATCAATTCCTGTTTTGGCGGGTCGTATCGGTAGCACAACCCGGAGACGATCGAAAGCTTCTGTTGACGAGCCTGTTCGGTCGTTTCGAGCACGCTGCGCACTCCGGGGGCGTCGACGGCAACGGGCTTTTCGCAAAACACGTGCTTCCCCGAGTCAATCGCGGCCTTCAAATGCGCCGGTCGGAAATGCGGCGGCGTGGCCAAGATCACCACGTCGACGTCGGTGGCCAGCAATTGCCGATAGGCGTCAAAGCCCACAAAGCAATGATCGGGCTCGACGGCAACTCGCTCGGGAGCCGTCTTCTTCAACTGCGATAGGCTGGATTGCACGTGATCGGGGAATGCGTCGGCCAGGGCCGTCAAGCGAGTATTCGGGTCCGCGGCGAAGGCGTTGCCCACGGCGCCCGTGCCGCGCCCGCCGCACCCGATCAAGCCGATTTTCAGCAAGTCGCTGCCCGCGGCATGTGCCGCGCGTTCGATCAACAGATTGGCCGCCGCCACGCCCGCGACCGTCGTGGCCGAGCTTTTGAGAAACTCTCGGCGCGAGGAAAGCCGATCTTGAGTCTGAGCGTCAAACATGTGTTTGCACCTTCAGGCGAGCGAGGCGGGATGTTTCGGGCGATGTAGCGATTGAGCAGAGACGGTCCCGATTATAGCTGACGTCCGGCTGTCCGAAAAAGAGTCGCCAAGGCCAAAATCCGCCGGCAATGGATCCAGCCCGCGGAAGATTTCGTCAACGCGGTCCTAGCGAAGCTTTTGCATCTGGCGCAGAAAATCGGCGTCCAACTGCCCCAGATTATCGCCGAATGCGGCCTGAAACTCTTGCAATCGCGCTTCGGGATCGTCCCACAAGAGAGGCTCCTTCTGGGACAGCATCTGCAAATAGGCCACGTACTCTTTGGGGTGATGATGAATCAAATAGTAATTCAAGGCCCACGCTTCGGCGTACGCATCCAGCGCCGAGCGAGTGTCGCGGATCCGCTTGTCATCGCAAACCAGCGACTTCAGTGACGCGGCGGGGCGAACGGCCAGGTATTCGCGAAAGCGCGCGAGCCGGTTGCCGTTGACGGCGCCGATGGTGCGCCACCCCTTGGGGCTTCGTAAATCGGGAGTCTCGAAAAAGACCGCGATTCCCTCGCTGACCCACAGCGGGATGTCGGCAAAGCGGGTCTGCAGGCCGCTGTTGAAAGCAATCTGGTGCGTGGCCTCATGGATGATCGTGGCCACGAGCTGTTCGACCTCCGGCCGGTCCAGCATCTTGTTGATCTGAGCCGCCGAACCGCGCCGATCGTCGGCGCTGCGCAGCGATTCGAGGCCGGTCAGATCGTACATCGTCACGCGGTTGCTGCGCAGGCTGTAATATCCAACGATCGACTCGGTGGAATTGCCCAGTTCGCTGCGCGCGTGTTTGGTATACGAAGCGGGCGTGTTGAACACGATCGCGACCAGTGGAAATTCCGGATCGTGCAGCTTGAAACCTTTACGCGTCCAGAAATTGGCAAAGCCCTTATACAGCCGTTCGAACAGGGCCCCGCACCAGGCCGCGTATTCGCGCGAGGTATTGTGGCAAATCAGATAATGATGCGTCGAGTATATCTCGAAACCGGAGGGAAGTTCGCTCAACAGTTGCTCGGCCAGTTCATCGCGCGACAGCGGACGAAACGCCTCGGCGTCCTGTTTGCGACTTACCAATTGCTTGGGTTCGATCGTCCACAGCGTGCCGTCGCGCGTCATTAGCAACAAGCCACCGTCCTCGGCCGTGACGACCAGCTGTCCTGAAAGCGTCCGCTCGCGCCCGTCGCTGCGCAGGGTCACATATTCCAGCGCGCACAGCGAGCTATTTGTGAACAATACGATCAAAAGCGCGCAAGCAGCGAGTCGCTTCACGACGGTCCGTGGAGAAGAGCAGCAAAAGGGCCTCGAACACTGCTACGTACCCAATCATAGCATGCCGCGTTCCCGACAAGCCATGTCAAGAGTCGCGGCCCGTCAGGAATTCGCTGCCCCAAGAATCCTTAGCCGTCTCGCGGCGCTCTGCGCGCAAGCACCGCGACGACCATCGCCAACAGGAAGAACGTCGCCAGCACGCTCAGCGAAACCCCTGCTACCCGGTCGTCGACGCCGTAGTGAATCAAGCCGAAAATCTGGATCGGCAACGTGATCACGCCGGGAGGCGCGACCAGGATGCTGGCCGATAGTTCTCCCCAGGCGACGGCCAGCGCCACGAGCCAGGCCACTGCCACGGCCGGCCACCGCTCGGGAAGCGCGACGCGGAAAAACCTGGTCAGCGCCGTGGCGCCTTCTAACGTAGCGCTGTGCAGAGTGTCGGCCGGAATCGTTCGCAGCGCGTACCACAGCACTAACGTGCAAAGCGGCAAGGCGCGCAGTGTCTGCGCGATGCAAATAACGGCAATCGAATGATCGTACAAGTAAACGAGCCATGGCCATTCGGGCGTGTTGAAGCACGCGATCAGCCCCAGCCCCACCAGCGGGCCCGGGACCGCCAGGCCCAGAGCAATCGTCAACCACGCTCCAGCCGCGCGCCATCCGCCTTCGCGCGCGTTCCAGGCCAATGCCAGGCCGATGACAACGGCCGCGGTGGCCGCCAGGCTTCCGATGGCAATCGACCAGCCAAACTCACGCGAGAACCGCAATGGGCTGTCGAGCACTACCACCACAAATTGTCGCGGCGACCAATGGCGCACCAGTTGCGGGCCGTGCCGCGAGACGACCATGCCGGCCTTGGCCACGAGATTCACAAGCGGAACGCCGAAAAGCAACCCGACCGCCGAGAGTGCCACGATGCTCGCCGGCGCGCGCCACGGTCCGAGTCGAAAAACGCGGCTTTCGCGCTGCGAGGCGTGACGGTCCGGCGGCACGAGTCGACTGGTCAGCACAAGCCCCGCCACGATGACCCAAGCCGCGACAATCCCACTCGGCAAAAGGTTCCACGGAGCGGCGCCGAGCGTGTCTCCCAGGGCGAATTCGGTATAGAGTTGCTCGGCAAAGGTGCGGACTTGAAACAAATCGGTAACGGTCATTTCACCCGCCGTCGTGATGGCGACCCAGAGAAACGCGGCGACTATCGCTTGGGAGGAGCGCTTGAGCGTCACGCGGCGGAATACCCGGCCAGGCGTGGCATCGAGCAGCGCCTCTTCCTCCAACTCCGGCTCGGCCAGGCGCAAGCCCAGCCCCACGATCGCGACGACCCAAGGAATTGCGGCCAAAGTGTGGACGGCAATGGCTCCGCGCCAGCCCTCCAATGGCGGCAACCCGCCGACCAACGACGTACACCATCCGTGCAACCCGAAACCGGCCTGCCAGGCCGTCGCCTGCAGGTACAAGGGGGTGAAGACGAGCGCCAGCAGCAACAGGCTTGCCGGCTTGCGTGCCACGACGTTTGACCGGGATAGCAGAAAAGCCAACGGCGCACCCAGAAGGACGCTAGCAGCGGCGACGGCGCCAGAAATCAGAATCGTGTTGCCGCCCAACTCGGCGGCTCGCTCATCGGCGGCTAAAATCGGCAAGCTCAGCGCGACGACCGCCAAGATGGCAAGACAGAGGAACTTGCTTGATTGCGCCGACAAAGGGTTCATGTAGCTAGTGTACGCGCGAGAGGACGTCAGGACACATCGATCGCCCCACCCTGCCCCGCGACCCATGGTCAACTGCCCATCCTTCCCAGTTTCGACGACGGCTGATTTGGAGACGATTCATCTGGAACGCCCAGGGGCGATTTGTTACAAGCGGGCCGTCATTTCGGCTCTTCTCTCGTTTCCATCTCCCATTCTGAGCGCGCATGCAGGGCCCGGTCCAAAACTTGGCGGTGCTGGCGATCTGTTGTTGGCTGGCGTTGTGCTGCGGTTGCGCCGAGATCGCCGGTAACGTAAACGCTTTGGGCTCGCGACTGATGCTGAGGAAAACGCCGGAGCAGGCGTTGCACATCAAAACGCCCGCCGACCGGATGAAAGAGCTTAAACAACTGGCCAAGGAAGCCAAGAAAAAGAAGCCCGACGAACAACAGCAAGTGGTCGACGCGTTGGCCAAGGAATTTTCTCAGGAGAGCGAGCCGATCGTACGGCGGCGCATCCTGCGCACGCTGGCCGTGTATCCGCAGCCGGCGGCCGGAAGCGTGATCGTCGGCGCGCTTTCGGACAGCGACACGGAGACTCGCCGTACGGCGTGCACGTGCTTGGGAATTCGGGGCGACAAGCCGGCCGTGGCCGAACTGACTCGCGTGCTCTCCAGCGATACGAACCCCGACGTGCGAATCGCCGCCGTGCGCGCCTTGGGTCAAACGCGCGATACCTCTGCACTGGCTCCCCTGGCCGAAGCGATCGTCGACCCTGACCCCGCCATGCAGGCGCGGGCTCGCGAGTCGCTCTCCGCCGTCAGTGGCCGCGACTATGGCAACGACGCGCAGGCTTGGCGCGAATATGCCAAGACGGGCAAGACGGCGGCTCCCGAAGTCAGCATCGCCGAGCGACTTCGTCGCACCTTGTTCTAAACAAGCGGTTTCGGCAACCGGCACAGGCCGCAGCTTTTTCTCAGTCGGCGCGGCACATCTGGCTCTTTCCGCACGTTTGGGAATCGGCCCTCCGCGGGGCAGGCGAAATCACGCCAAACCCATCATCGAAATCGGCCGGTCCGTCCGATATCAATACTCCGTCAGGCCGCTTGCACTCTCGTGCTTGTACCGAGGGAAGGCCAGGGAAAAACGCATCATAACTTCCTTAGAATGCATCCTCCCCACCCAAGGACGGCGTGGTTTGGGTCGATTTTGGAGCCTTTGATGAACGGTTGGATTCGGCGAAGTTTATTGTCAGCGTCGGCTGTCGTGCTGTCCTTTGCGAGTGCCTGTTGGACGGGCCGCCTGATCGGGGCAGAACCCAGTTCGATCGCCTCGGTCGCCTCAGATTCCGGCAAGGTTCTCCGCCCGACGGCCATCCAGGCGCTCGACGAGCAAGGCGCGCTGCCGAGCGATCCGTCCTCGGCCGAACTGTCTCCCCAGCTAACGGCGCTTGGCCAGCAGGTGGCCCAAGCGCTGACGATGTACTACCCCAGGCATCAGAACACCCGCGACAACACGCCCTGGGAAGTGATGCACGCGATCATCGCCTATGGAGTCGACACCCAGTTGTTCAAGGGCGGCCCGGCCGGCCCGAAGGTCAACGCCGTCGGATGGATGTGCTTCAACTATCCATGCGCCGGCGAGCGGATGCTGTTCGTGAATCGCGACAAAGTGGATGCGCGGCGCGGCGTGGGCGTGCAAGGCCACGCGGGACAGTTCCTGGCCATCCTGGCCCAATCGCACGTCAAAGCCGATTATCCGCTGTTGGTCAGCAACAAGGAATTCACGCTGTCCGACCTGGTCGAGCACGAAAAGGAAACTTGCATGGCGGGCGAAGAGCTTACGTTCAAGCTGATCTCGCTGATGCACTACCTCGATTCCGACGACACCTGGACGACGCGGGACGGGCAGGAATGGTCGATCCAGCGACTGGTGCGAGAAGAGCTTAAGCAACCGATTCGCGGCGCTGCCTGCGGCGGCACGCACCGCTTGATGGGATTCAGCTACGCGGTCAACAAGCGAATTCAACGGGGAAAGCCGGTTGTTGGCGAGTTTCGCCGGGCCCAAGTCTTTATCCAGGACTTTCACCGATACACCTTCAGCCTGCAAAATGCCGACGGCAGCTTCAGCACCGAGTGGTTTACCCGCCGCGGCGACAACCCCGATATCGACCGCCGCTTGAAAACGAGCGGGCACATCCTGGAGTGGATCGCCTTCTCGTTATCCGATGACGAGCTGCGCGACCCGCGAATGGTCAAGGCCGTCGACTATCTGTCCACGCTGTTGTTGAAGAACGGACAGCACACGTGGGAGATCGGACCCTTGGGCCACGCTCTTCACGCCCTGGCTATTTATCACAGTCGCGTGCTGGGCAGCGTGGGTCCCGCGTGGCCGCAAAGTCTGGTCGAAAGCACGATGAACGACGCGGTTTTGGAAGCTCGTCGCCCCACCGAATCCGCCAAATAGGTCGCGAGGCGCCAGGCGGCGCGGCCGGCGGGCAGGCGTGAAAAACGCCTCGCCATCGAACGGCTTTGCATAGACGCCCACGGTCGATCGTCCGCGCGCGCCGCCATCGATTCTTGCCGTTGCCGCCGCGCGGCAAAATCTTTACCATTGCGATGCCGTGCTTGGACCGCGCTGGTCTTGATGATTTCGCGCATGACCACCGATGGGGGCGAGGCGGTCGGCGGTCGCTTTTGACCACGGGTCGACGCTGGGAGCTGGACTTTTCCGGGCTTCAACCATGAAATGCCCTGTGCCGTGAGAACATACAGGTTCACTGAACAATTTGAGACTGTAATTGACGTGGCATCCAAGTTGGCGCGGGCCGTGGATGCTGACGCGCTGTTGCTTCTGCTGGAGGGGCCCACCGACTGGGACCGGCTAAAGACACATGCGGGCGAAGAAAAGATCCTTGTCGCGGCCGACTTCGCTCCTCAGCTTGAAGGCGCCTCGGAGGCCGGCCTGGCCACGGTCGTGCTCAAAATGCCCGAGGCCCCGGTATATGAGAAATTGACGCAGGCATTGCTGGAAAGCGTGGCCGACGACATCCTCACGGCCGGAGCCCAGGTCGTGGCGCTCTACAGCGGTTTCGAAGCCGGCACGATTGACTCGATCAGCCTGATTCACCTGGGCGAACACCTGGGCCAGTTGACGGCCCGCGATCTGCGCCAGCTCGAAACGCGCGTGCCACTGGACACGCTCAAGACGGTGGTCGACATGGCGGTGGAAGTTGGCCGCGAGGGCCGCGAAGGCAAACCGGTCGGAACCTTGTTTGTCGTGGGTGACTCGCGCAAGGTGCTCGCCAGCAGCCATCCGGCCGGCTTCGATCCAGTCCGCGGGTACAGCCGCAAGGAGCGCAATCTCGACGATCCGCGCGTCCGCGAGGGCATCAAGGAAATCGCGCAGTTGGACGGGGCGATCGTGGTCTCGGCCGAAGGCATCGTCGAAGCCTCGGCCCGCTACATCGATGCTCCGGCCGACAACATCACGTTGCCCAAGGGTCTGGGCGCCCGGCATTGGGCGGCGGCGGCCATCAGCCGCAAGACCAATGCCGTGGCCGTGGCCGTCAGCGAGTCGAACGGCTCGGTGAGAATCTTTCAGAACGGCGAAGTCACGCTGCGCATCGAGCCGTTCCGCCGGCCAATGAAGTGGAAAGACTTCGAGTACGAACCACCCCCGGCCGAATGACGGACGCCGCGAGCGGGTTTGCGCGGAGCGCGCCGCTAAGCTTCCTTATCGCGCGGGATGTGTGGAGTCCCCAAGATCTCTTCCACGAGCTTTCGCGGCGCTCCAATGTCCAGCACGTGAACCGTGCCGATATAGCGCCTGGAGCCGGGCAGCAAAAAACCCGGCTTCCAGGCCACGAACGTGCAGGTGTGTGCCGCTTCGATCGTGGATCGCGCCGGTTGACCCGTGTCGCAATCCAAACCGCTGGGCAAGTCGACGGCCAGAACCGGCACCTCGATTGCATTGATCCGCTCAATGGCCGCCGCCAGCTGCGGGCGTGGCTCGCCGGCAGCGCCGGTGCCCAGCAGCGCGTCGACGACCCAGGCAGCACCGGCGGCCTCCCGGTCGATATCGGCGGCCGTGGCACGCCGAATTGGCACGCCGCTCAAGTCCAGGATGCGAAAATTGACGGCCGCTTCGCCCCGCAGCGCCGCGGGATCGGCAAACACTAGGACACGAACGTCGTAGCCGCGCAGATCCAGGTGCCGCGCGATGACAAAGCCATCCCCGCCGTTGTTGCCCGAGCCACAACAGATGACGACCGTTCCGGCAATGCCCAATTCGCATAGCGTATCAGCGACGCCGCGACCGGCGTTCTCCATCAGCGTCGCTGCCGCCATGCCATACTCCTCGATCGCACGACGGTCGAGCTCGCGGGCTTGAGCGCGGGAAATCGTGATGGTGCTCATCATAGCGCCTGGCATGTCTTGGCCGCGGTCGTCGGCCACGACCGAGACGGGTTTGACGGGCCCGATTCCATTATCCCGATAAACGGCGGCTTGGCCTACGTGCTATTGGCTTTTGTGAAGCCGCAAAAACAACGTGCGCGGCCAAGTCTTCGCACCCGTCACAAGCCGCACGGTTTGATCGCCGCAATGCCGTCACGACAGGCGTTTGCCGACCCTTCGGCAGTTAAATCACTTTTGGCACGTTCGGCGCGGAAACCGGCCCGATAGACCGAAAACAGCCAGTTTTTCCAGACACCGGCCGCCGCTGCCGCCGATCACTGTGTGCAGGCGGCCGGCCACGACATACATGTCGCTGGCCAGGTCGCGGTCAGTCATCGGTCAATTGTCGGTAACAGAGCGGAGGTTTTCACCATGATAATTCGTTGCACGTTGTTAGCGGTTGTGGCGGCCGCGCAGCTTTTGGCGCCCTCCATCGTGTCGGCGCGGACTAACTTGACGCGGCGAGAAATCCGTCAAATGCCGATCATGGAACGTCCTTCGCGGCCGGGCCATTTCTACGGCAACACGGTCCGTCGCAACGCCGGGCGAAGCATTCAGCCCGTAGCGGCCGTCGAACAGTAACACGAAAAAAACCGCCAGATCCTCGCAGGATCTGGCGGTTTTGTTTTTTTTCCGATCGTCTCGCAGCGAGTTAACCCGGCCAAAACCAGAAGGCGAAGGCCGTCGCGGCCGCTCCTTCGTAGAGCGCTGCCCGCAGACTGAGTGGAATCGGCTCAAGCAGATACGGAGCACAATTGCCCGGCCGGTAGTACCCCAAGGTATACATGCATTCGTTGGGCGGGTTGAGGCCCATCTTGTACGGCAACAGCGGCACGGACACGAAGAAGTGGCCGGCCGACATGAACGGCTGCAAGACTGGATTCCACGAGTGGCCATAACGCTCCAACTGCACGTCTTCGAAGTACAGCGGTTTGTGGCACGTGCCGGTGGCCTTCCAGGCAAACGTGGTCGGTGCAAAATTCCGTCTGACAAACGTCGGCGCGTCGATGTTCTCGCCCAGCTTGCAATCGCAAGGATAATCCTCGCCCTCGACACCTTCGATCACGAGTCCCACCACGATTTTTGTCATATCGCGACCTTGTAAATCCCTGATCGCGCGTAAGCATACCGACTTGTAGTTTTTGCAGCCCATGTCGCCGGGCTCCGTGCTGATGCCTTCCCCCAGGTCGCCCGGTGGAGGCTGGTCGTCGGAAGGTGGCCTGGGAATGGGCTCATCGGCAAACGGGTCCGTGCTGGAGCGCAGCGGCTCTGGTCGACTGTCGGGCGGTTCCCTGTCGGCCGGCTCCTTGTCGCCCTGTACTCGGTCGCCCGGTGGCGCCGTCTCGCCGACCGTTTCCGACTTCACCCTGTCGTCGCTCTTTGCTCGCTCGTCGCTCACCGAATCGCCAAACGGGTCCGGCTCGCTGGAGCTGACTTGCATGACCAAATCGCGCAGCTTGGACCGCGGTGAACGCGTCGCGGGCTGACGCCTGATGGCCTGTACCACCGCGGAATTCGCAGACAATCGCGCCGGCGGCGGACTGTCAGGCGTTTCCGTCGCTGCTGGCGTTTCTGTCGCTGCTGGCTTTTCTGTCGCTGCTGGCGTTTCTGTCGCTGCTGGCGTTTCCACCGCAGCCTTGATCGGGACTCCGCGAGTGTGCCACTTCAGTTTGCTGTTCGCGGGCGATGGCTTGGCAACTTCGCCGGCTTGTGCCGGCCGGCCAAGTCCCAGGCCGCCGACCAGGCACAGGGCCATCGCGGCTTGGAGGCCGCCACGGCAAAACGTTCGCGCGAGGCCCCCGGATATTCTCCCGGCGGCCTCAATAGTTGTCGCCGGACGTGTACTGAGTACTGTAATTGGACGCTTCCTGCGTAATGGCAATGTCATGTGGATGACTCTCCCGTACTCCGGCCGCGGAGATCTGAATGAAACGTGTGTTTTTGCGTAGCTGCTCGATGCTCTCGGTGCCGCAATAACCCATTCCGGCCCTCAGTCCGCCGACGAGCTGGTAGACGAAGCTACTGAGCGGTCCTTTGAATGGAACCCGGCCCTCAACTCCCTCCGGCACGAGCTTATCGGGCTTGCGTTCGGTGCCCCGCTGTCGATAGCGTTCGCTCGAGCCTTGCATCATTGCGCCCAGCGACCCCATCCCGCGGTAAACCTTGAAGCTTCGGCCCTGGTACAAAATCTGTTCGCCGGGGCTTTCGGCCAGTCCGGCGAATAACCCGCCGATCATCACTACGTGCGCGCCGGCCGCCAGCGCCTTGGTCACATCACCCGAATATCGAATTCCGCCATCAGCGATCACCGGCACGCCGGATTTTGAGGCAACTTGGGCGACTTCGTAAATGGCGGTAATTTGTGGAACCCCAACTCCGGATATGATTCTGGTTGTGCAAATCGAGCCGGGACCGATGCCGACCTTGACCGCGTCGGCGCCGGCCGCAATCAAGTCGCGCGCCGCGTCGGCTGTGGCGATATTGCCTGCGACCACTTCGATCTCCCAGCGTTTCTTCAGGTTCTTGACCGTTTCGATCACGTTGGCCGAATGGCCGTGTGCGCTGTCGACCAGCAGCACGTCGACGTCCTTTGCCAACAGACTTTCGGCTCGTTCGTAGTCGTGTACGCCGATAGCAGCGCCCACACGTAGCCTCCCTTGCGCATCTTTACATGCGTTCGGGAAGCGCTTCATCATGTCGATGTCTTTGATGGTAATCAGGCCGGTCAGATTGTATTTTTCGTCCACCAGCAAGAGTTTCTCGACCTTTTTTGTCATCAAAATCTTCTCAGCTTCCTCAAGCGTTACGGTTCCCGTAGCCGTTACAAGGTTTTCATGGGTCATAACGTCGGCAATCTTGAGCCGCGTGTCTTCGAGAAACCGCAGGTCGCGGCGAGTAATGATGCCTACCAGCTGGCGGGCCGTGGTGGTGATGGGCACGCCCGAAACGTTGTGCTGATCCATAACCTCTCGAGCCCGGCCGACGCTGGCATCGGGCGGTAGCGTCACGGGGTCGGTGATGATGCCGTTTGCACTGCGTTTGACCTTGTCGACCTCTTCGGTTTGCCGATCGATGGACATGTTCTTGTGGATGACGCCTAGGCCCCCTTCCTGGGCCAAGGCGATGGCCATCTCATTTTCGGTCACGGTATCCATCGGTGAGCTGAGCAAGGGGATGTTCAGTCCGATCCTGCGCGTCAGCAGCGTGCTGACGTCGACTTCAGAAGGAACGACCGTGCTATAGCGCGGTTCCAAGAGTACGTCGTCGAAAGTGATGCCCAACGAAGCCAGCTTATTTTGCATGGATCAGCTCTCCCTAATAGAAAAGAATCCGCGATTATGGAGATCTGCGGCGAAATTAGCAACTTGCCCCGTCACGATGCCGCGCGTCTGCTGCGCTTGGCAGCCCCCGTCGTGTGGCGAAGTCGGGGACTGTAGCACGGAGTTGTTCAAAACGTGCGCTAGGGCTGCGGGTTGGGTGGCTCGGCTGTCGACGCGGCTGGCAGCGGAGGCGGCGGATCGGTCGTTGCGGTGGGCGCGTCCGAAGGCGAAGTCGCCCGCGAAGGCGGCTCGAGAAATGACGCGTTGAAGAATTCGGTCAAGTCGCGCTGTGACATCCAGTGGACCAGAAAATACAACATCATGAAACCGGTGACGACGACAGCCGCCACGATGCCCATCATCGCTGGCCGCTGCCACCCCGAGTCGCGGCTGGCGCGTCGTTTCGAACGAACTTGAAACGTCGCGGTCGTGGCCGAAGCAAATCCGTCGGTCGGGTCAATGTCCAGAGGCAGCACGTCGTCGACGGCGCTAGCGGTCTTGGCCTTCGAGGGAGACAACGTGCGGGCCGCTACCGCGGGTTTGGCGGCGTGCTTGGCCACCGGAGGGGCCACGGGCGTGGCCATTTGAATCGCGCTGGTGGCCGGCTGTGCCAAGGGCAGGTGTTTGCCCACCACAAGCGGCGATGCTTTTGGCACTGCGCCCATTTTCGCGCGCAACGCTTCATCGTACGCCGCCTTTTTCTCGGCGGTGAGCAGGCACAACCGGGCGGCGGCCAGTTCGTTCAAAATTTGCTGCGAGAGGGCCTGGTGCCGGCCCGATTGAAATGTGCGCACGTGGGCCATCTGCCGATCCGCCGCGTGATCGATGACGTCCACGTCGGTCTCAAAGAGCGCAATTCCCAAAAACCGGTAGTGATTCGGCGGCTGCTCGCTGGCCGGGATGCCCAGCCAGACATGATAGCCATTGAACGTATCGGCCATGAGGGCGCGACTCGCGGACAGGGAGACAGTGAGGCCCCCAAAAATAGGGAACATTATTATAAGGCATCGTGCGCGGCGTTCAAGCTTGCGCGAAGCCCATTGCGTGGCTTGAGCTTGTCTCGGTGCAAAGATCACTCGCGCCGAAGCTCAGCATACACTGCTCAGCAAACACTTGCCTGCGCTTGCGCGTGGGCTTCGCACGGCCACCGGGCAGGAAACGAAGGGCGTTGGGGCGTTCGGCGGTAGCGTGGCCCGTCTCAGCGGGCCCGTTTGGACCGACGTGCCCGCCGACCCCCCACGTCGCGAAACGAGTCGTCTAACTCGACGCCGTAGGCCACCAGCTCCAGCTTGCTGCGGCGCTCCATGCGCCCTTCACTGTCCAGCTTCTCGGAAGTTTGATGCACGACTTCGCCGGGAACGTCCGGGACGTGGACCGACCGGGTGGTCGTCGTGCCGCGGTCGTTCTTTTGCACAAGCTGAACGCGATAGGCCCTCTTCGGTTGGCCCAGCACCGGGTAGCTTTCGTTGAGTTTGACGACTTCGCTCAACGATTCTTGCGTCGGTTTGCCCTTGGCTACGTCGAAAGTCGTGCTGCGGCGCCGCAAAATGCGCGGCGTGGACCGGGACGAGTAGTGGATCAGGCTCACCTCCTTGTTCGAGCCACCGAGAATCTCGATTTGCTCGGTTTCGCAGGCAATCTCCCGGCCGCTAACCGTGACGGTCTCTGCTTTGAGCGGTTTGATGGATACCGTTTGGCCGACGCTCTCGCCGGCGTAACCCTGGCGAATGATTTGCGGCTGAGACGGGAAACGCTGGCCGGCCACTTCCACGGTGACTTCAACTTTTAACGTGACCTTTTCCGGGGTGATTTCTTCGACCGTGGTGGTATTGTCGGTGGTGCTGGAGTCGATCAGCTTTCCGTCGGGATCGAAGTTCTCGGTAACAATGCGCACTTGCCGCCACGAGCCCTTGCCAAACCGACCCCACGCATGAGCCTGTTTGAGAACGCCCAAGTCGTCGGCGCAGAAACCGACGGAGCTCACGTTGATGCTGACCCAAGCCCACAGCAGGCAGCCGGCGAATCGTGTTCGAGGGTGCAACGGAGTAAACCCCACGCCATAAGCGCCCTTGGCCACGGTGGGCTTCGTCGGGCCCACCACCAGAATCGGCAGAAAACATGATAGCCGCGCGGGCGGGACATTGCACGTCCCGTGAGCCGCGAACTGGCAATTCTGGCCTGAAAAGTCGAATTTCTCGGCTTAATCAACCGCCGCACGAGCTGCAACCGGCGGACGTTGTGCCGGCGGCCGTATGCACGCCCAGCGCCAAGAGCAGCGCACCGGCACTGATTGCCACGTCGGCGACGTTGAAGATGCCCGTGCGCAAGGGTCCGACGCCCAAGTTGAGAAAATCGACGACCAGGCAATCGAAACGCACGCGATCGATCAGGTTTCCCACGGCGCCGGACAGCAAGAGCAGGCACGCGGCGAAGGAAAGCAGCGAAACGCGCCGACGAAATAGCAGCGCGCCTGCGATTCCGACGGCAATGACGCCGTTCAGGACAATCAGCACGCCCCACCGCCAGGTGCGTGGAAGTTGCCCGCCAAGTCCCAGAAACGCGCCCGGGTTTTCGGCATACTCCAGCCGCACCAGGTCGCCGCAGAAGCTACGGGGCGCTTGGCCCTTCAGCCGCGACATGGCGAAGTGCTTGGTAGCCTGGTCGCAACCAACGCAAGAAATGAGAAAGCCCAAGACCGCCAACCAGCACGCCGCGCGATATGCCGTGGTCATCAGAACTCCTGTTTTAGCTCGAGTCGCGAGCACGTCGGCGACGCACGTAAGGCTCCGGGTCGGCCTTCCTGACGAGCGGCCATTGGCGTCTCGCTCTCAGCGGGGATGGACCAGCTTAGCGGTCGCTGTGTTCGCGCCGGTCGGTCGAGGCCAGTCCGACTTCGGCCGCGGAAGGGAACGAGTCGTCGGCCACGGCCGTTTCCATGGCCTTGTCCGCCTTGAAATCGGCCCAGCCTCGCGCGAGCGTTGGTGCACAACCAGGCGCCGCCAGGCATGCCAGGCCCACTAGCGCGGTCCAAAGCCGGCGATCGAGCTGAAGCGCCGCGCGGCAAGTGTCGTGCATGCGAGATCGGAGTTCTGGAGTGCAGGTGATTGAGAACAAGCGTGCCACAACCGCTCGCAACCGACGCAGTCGAGTGGGCTTGGCCTATGGATGGATTTGCTTCAAAGACATCCATTCCTTAATGGTCTTGGGAGGCGGCGGCGGCTCGGGATGGAACAGCGATTGGAAAAAGCCCGGCTTTTCCTCCTGCGGTTTCTTGGCCCTTTCCATGCCGGTGGTGCCGCTCTTGCGAGTCGTGGTCTTTTTCGGCGTCAGCATGCTGGTCGTATTGCTCACCAATCGCTTCGTGCCGCTGCCCATCTTCGTGACGACCTGCGGCGTCTTCAATATGCCGGCTTTGCCGGGAACATTCGATGTCTTTGCCGCGCTTTTCGATGAGTCGCTACCGAAACCGAACCAGCGGCCCAGCGTGGACTCTGAAGCCGCATGAGCAACGAGGGGACTGAACAACACAAGCGCCAGCACCAAGAAACCGGTTCGTGCGGTCCGCATCGGAAGAACTCCTCGGAAGTGACACCGCCCGACGAGGACAGCGGCTTTGGACCGTCGTAGCGGGCGGCGGAAGAATCGCAAAATCGCGCGAGCGCGTCCAGATGGGTTTTTGACTGCCCGGGTGCTCGAAAACGCCCAATCCGCAGCCTGGCCCGGGCCGCTCGTGGGCTCACGACCGGAAAAACCGCTGCAAAGCCTCTTAGGGCAAGCAACGTTCCTTGCAGGACTCGCCAGGTGGTCTTAGATTATGAAGGCGGATCGGACCGCAAGCGGCCTGCCCGGATCGCTGCAACTCGTCGTCTCATCTCACTTTTCTCGATTTTGAGCCATGCTCCAGCAGACCATCGGTTTTATCGGCGCGGGGCAAATGGCGCGGGCGCTGGCCGTCGGTTTCGTTAAGTCGGGGCTCGTGGCAGCCGAGCGAGTTCTGGCCGCCGACCCCTCGCAGCCGGCGCTGAAAGCATTCCAAAAGACGTTGCCCGGCGCGCGGACTTTCGCTGACAATGCTAGCGTGTCGCAAGGGGCCGACGTGCTGTTTTTGGCAACCAAACCACAGCAGCTTGCCGACGCTCTGGCACAATTGCAAGCCACCACGGGCGGCAAGCTTGTCGTATCGATTGCCGCCGGGGTGAAGTTGGACACTCTGGCCGCCTCGCTGGCGGGCGCGCGGTTGGTCCGCGTCATGCCGAATACGCCCTGCCTGATCGGACAAAGCGCCAGCGGCTATTGCCTGGGTCCAGGCGCCACGCCGGCCGACGGCCAGTTGGTCGCCCAACTTCTCAGCGCCGTGGGGCGTGCTTACGCAGTGGATGAAAAATTGCTCGACGCCGTGACCGGGCTTTCGGGCTCCGGACCGGCATTCGTCTATGTCATGATCGAAGCCTTGAGCGATGGCGGAGTGCGCATGGGCTTGCCGCGCGACGTGGCTTTGGCGCTGGCCGCACAAACGGTCCGCGGCGCCGCGCAAATGGTTTTGGAAACCGGTGAACATCCCGGAGTGCTCAAAGATCGCGTAGCGAGTCCCGGTGGAACGACGATTGCCGGGCTGCAGGCCCTGGAATCCGGCGGGCTGCGCGGTACGCTGATGGCCGCGGTCGAAGCAGCTACTCGCAGATCGATTGAACTGGGTCAAGTATAATGAGGCGACGGCGAATGGTCGCGGGGCGCCGTGTCTGGCGGCCCGCGGTTCTCGACGGCGCATACGAGGGCGTGGATGGGGAACAACTGAGATGTCCATTTTCTGCGTGGTTGATGACAAACATATCCCCTTGTATCGAGTGATGTGGGTTGCCTCGACGCCGCACTTTTGCGGCGCCGACGATTGCGAGCGCGAAGGACAGTATGAAATCCGGCTCGAGCAAGGCGAGTCGGTGTGGGCCAAGCAGCAGGAGCGCGACCAGATGTTACAGTCGCTCGAAACCTGGCAAGGCGGCCTGGGTCCGCCGGAAGAAGAATGGGAATCCTGAAGCGGCTTTCCGCCGGGCAGGCACGCATGATGTCCACCTTCGAGCGCGAGGAATTCAAGTGGCGCGAAACCTATTTCGTGCTGTTCGATTCCGCCAAACGTCCCACGTTGAAGAAGGTGGAGCGTATGCTGCGCGACTTGAGCGAGCGATTCGAGCTGTCCAACATCCGCGCCGACGAGGACGGCCGCTTCGAATCGATCACCGTCATGTCGCCCGACGACTATGCGGCGCTCGACATCAGCTACGAATCGGGCGAGGAGGTGCTGGAGCAAGGCGCATTGCTGCAGCAGGAAATGAAGAGCTCGGCCAGCGACGACGAGGAACGCGCCAAATTGGCCCGGCTTTCCAAGTGCGACGCGCGATTTGATTTACTGCACTTCGAGCAAACGAGCGGCGACGAGCCGGAGGACGAAGGCGACGAAATGCTCGACCCCAGCGCGCTGTTAATCGTGCTGGATGCCCTGGTCGAGCTGACCGGCGGCGTGGGCGTTGATCCGCAATCGGGTACGCTGCTATGATCGATCGTGCGCGCCATTAATCGGCGCCGTCCAGCGTTCTTGCGTGCGTCCGGGGGGCGGCGGTCGCACAAATGCAAACGCGCCACCGGCGCGACAAGCCCCCTTTTTCGATTGACTCATGCTCGCCAAAGACATCAAGAACGGCACGGTCGTCAACTACAACGACGCGCCGTGCATCATCGAAACGATCAGCGTGCAAAGCCCTTCGGCGCGGGGAGCGGCGACCATCTACAAGTATCGGGCCCGCAACCTGGTCACCAAGGCGAAAATCGACATCGTGCTGCGCGGCGGTGAATCGCTGGACGAAGCCAATTTCGAGCGCCGGCCCATCAAATTCATGTACGCCGACGCCTCGCACATGCACTTTCTCGATTCCCAGGACTACAACCAGTATTCCCTGCCACTGGCGGACATCGAATACGAGTCCAAATTCTTGACCGAAAACCTGGAAGGCGTGCAAGCGCTCATCTACAACGATGAGTGCGTCGGACTGCAGCTCCCGGTCGTCGTGGAACTGAAAGTCACGCAATGCGATCCGGGCGTAAAGGGCAATTCGGCCACGGGACGAACCAAGCCGGCCACGTTGCAGACGGGACTCATCGTGCACGTGCCCGAGTACCTGGCCCAGGGTGAGATCGTCAAAGTCGACACGCGCAGCGGCGAGTTTCTGTCGCGAGCGTGAAGCGCTCCTGCTCAGCATTCGGGGTGGCACCGACAACTTGTTGTCGGTGTTGCGAAGCAATGGGAGGGATTTCAAGTGGGCTCGCAATGGCATAAGTTGCCGCGATCCCAGCGGACGCGTACCGTGATCACATGGCGAAACGGAGAATCTACGACCAGCAGCGACGCGCGTATTTTGTCACGTATTCGTGCTATCGACGGCGGCGGTTACTCGACGACGACCGTGCAAAACGGATGGTGCTAGGCACCCTGAACGCGCAATTGCGCCGCTTGGCTGGAAGGTGTGTAGGGTTCGTTGTCATGCCCAACCATGTGCATGCCATCGTCTGGTTTTCTGAGGAAGGCCAGTCGAGCGAGTTCATGAAACAATGGAAGAGAACCAGCAGCCTGCGGATTCGACAACTTTTCACCAACACCTTGACCGCGTACGCGGACCATGTCGCGCACGCGCCTGTTTGGCAAGCCAAGTACTACGTGTTCAACATCTACAGCCGGCGCAAGATGGAGGAAAAGCTGGCCTACATGCACCAAAATCCGGTTCGGGCGGGACTCGTACGCAATGCTTGCGAATGGCGCTTTAGTTCGGCGCGTCATTATGAATTGAACAAGTCCGTGGGCGTTAAGGTCGGCTGGCTCGAATAACCTCTTGTGCCTGCGGCACCCCGACAAAAATGTCGGGGCCACCCAGCGTGAAGCGCTCCTGCTCAGCAGTCAAGACCGTGCGTCGGGCCGTTCGAGCTGGGCGTAGCCGGCGTCGCCCGCGGGGATCAACCGCCGCGGCTGACCACTCCACCACACCATGACGCGCCCGACCAGCCGCTCGTCGGTAGCCAGCTCGACCACGGCGTCGGCAATTTCGTCCAGCGACGTCAGCACCTCTGGCACACCTTGCTCGCGGCGCTGTTGGGGCGTCAGGGCATCGAAATACTCCTTGACCTCCGGTGTCGCCACCCAGTCGGGAACCAGGCAGTTCACTCTGATCTTCTCGCGGTCGGCCAGCGGGGCAAGCATGGTCGCAAGTCGCAGCACGCCGGCCTTGGCCACGTCGTAGCCTGGTGAGTTCGAGGGCTTGTGGCCGTGTCCCACGGCCGAGGTCGAGCCGATGTTGACGATCACCCCGCCCCCGCGCCGCCGCATGGCGTCGATCGCGTGCCAGGTGGCGTACATCGTTCCCAGCAGGTCGACCTGCACGGCATCGAACCAGCGCGCCAGCAGCCCTTGGCCCGGATAGGGCGCCGACGCGTTGTTCACCAGCACGTCGACGCCGCCGTAGGTTTCTTCGGCAAACGCGACGAGCGCGCGGACATCGCCCTCCACCGCCACATCCGCGCGCATAAACACGGCGCGACCGGCGACCTCGCCGATCAGCCGGACCGTCTCTCGACCGCCCGGCTCGTCGATGTCGCACACGACGACCGCCGCGCCGTCGCGAGCCATGCGCCGCGCGATCGCGCGGCCCGAACCGGGGCCACCCGCTCCGGTGACAATCGCCACTTTGCCGGCTAGCTGCATAGGCCGCACCGGTAGACGCCGCTCACGGCACAGACGGCTGGGGACGCCCCATTTGCGTGGACCGATTCGCGGCTATTTCTTGTTCTTACGCTTCTTGGAGGTCATCTTCTTGCTAGCTTTGGTTTTGGCAGGCGCCGATTTCTTCCCTCTGCCGAATGCCGTTTCCCAACCGTCCGAGTACTTCTTCGTTGCGCCAACACGAACAATAGTCACGGTAGTTCACCTCGAATCTTTTCTGGCCTTGAAGTCACCGCGGCCCGAGCGGCCGCGAACACGAATCTCGATTCTTTAGATATAGAAGCAAACGCGACGCGCGGTCAAGAGTCGGCGACACAGGGATGCTAAAACAGCGGTGGGCGGCCCAACTTGCGGCGAATGATGGCCCATTGCCCCGCGTGCATTACCCAATGCGTGCCCTGCATCGCGAAGACGTCGCCAATCCTTTTCAAGAAACTCCGCAAGCTTGGCGGCGATTCCTTGCTTAGTTCTTCGTCGCTCATCGTCTCCAGCACCGCCAACGTACCGGCCCGCTGCTGCTTGAATAAATCCAGATACTCGGCCTTGGTCAAAAAGGCCTTTGGATCGTCGCTGCCGGCCGTCTTCTTGTCGTGCTTCTCCTTGAAGCCCGCGGGCAACTTCGGCATTGAGCCTGGTCGAACCGCTTCCAGCATCATGTTTTCAGCGGCGATCAGGTGGCCGAGTTGCCAGGCGATGTGATTGGTGCCCGGGATGGGTCGAACCAACAGGTCGGCGTCGCTTAAGTCCGCGAGGTACGACTCGACCAGATGTTGCCCGCCGTTGATTGCCGATTTGAGAGCTTGTTGGGTGTCCATGACGTGAATTCCTGGTTAATGATCCGGGCCATTGCCGCCCCGCCGCGGTCGACCGGGAAGTGTGCATGACGCTTGCTTCGAGTGCCCCAAGGCCATTGTTCTAGCGTGTCGAACGCGGAAATTCCACACCCACCGACCAGCCGGCCCGCCGGCAAGAAACGATCGACACATTGCTCCTGCGCCAGCACCCAGCGCCCAAAAGCGAAAATCCAAAATCTTCTGGGCAACTTTTTCGGCTTCCGGCCGACAATAGGATAAATCGACGCGGGCCGCCGCCGGCCCCGGGGATAGGGACTCTCACAACTTTTTCGAGAGAGGAGAAATCGCCATGCGCGTCTTTAAGGTCCTCGGTACGCGCCACTACGGCCGGCAAATTCAAGTCGCCAAGTACACCAAGCACGCCAACGGCGTCCACATCGAGATCGCCCACAACGTGCCGTCCGAGGCCGGCAAGGTGCTCCAATGGGTACAGACCGTCTCGGACAACGGATCGTTCTTCAAGGATTGCCGGTTGAACCCGCACGTCGACCCCTATGGCAAGGGCGGGGCCGTGAACACAACCAACTTGCCCGGCTTTCCGGGCGAGTGTAAGGCCGACGATCTACTGCCGTTCTACTACACGGACGCCGAGATTACAGCGGGCAGCGGGGCGACGCTCAACGATACGCCGGGCGAAGCCCGCCCAGCCTCCGGCCGCACGTGGACCAACTTCGTCACCGCCTTGACCGAGGTGACCGACAAGACCGTGCATCACCTGGTGGCCGTCACTTGGGGATACGACCTGTTCCCCGACGGCACCGTGAAGGAAAACGGCATTCACCGCGCGACCCGAGAAGAAATGAAGGCCCACGGCCAGACGCTGAAGAGGATGTATCCCACGTACCGCTATACGTAAGAATGTATGAAGACTACCCCAGCTCAATGCTTGAGCTTCTTATAGCGGATCCTATGCGGCTGATCCGCTTCCAAGCCAAGCCGCTCCTTGCGCTGTGTTTCGTAGGTATCAAAGTTCCCTTCGCACCAGTGCACGTAGCTGTTGCCCTCGAACGCCAGGATGTGGGTCGCCACGCGGTCCAAAAACCAACGATCGTGGCTGATCACCACCACGCAGCCGGCAAAATTGAGGATCGCTTCTTCCAATGCTCGCAACGTGTCGACATCCAGGTCGTTGGTGGGTTCGTCGAGCAGCAGGACGTTCGAGCCGCGGCGCAATAGCTTCGCCAGGTGCACTCGATTGCGCTCGCCGCCGGACAGGTCACCCACTTTCTTCTGCTGATCCGGGCCCTGGAAATTGAAGCGGGCAACGTACGCGCGGGCGTTCATCTTGCGGCTGCCCATCTCGAGCGTGTCGTTGCCGCCGGAGATTTCTTCATACACCGTGCTGTTGGCGTTCAAGGCGTCGCGGTTCTGATCGACGTAGCCCAGCTCGACCGATTCGCCAATGCGGATTTCGCCCGCGTCGGGCTTTTCCTGGCCGATGATCATGCGGAACAGCGTGGTCTTGCCGACGCCATTGGCGCCGATCACTCCCACGATTCCACCGGGGGGCAACCGAAAACTCAAGTTTTCGATGAGCAGCTTGTCCCCATAGCCCTTGGAAAGGTTCTTGGCCTCGACCACCAGGTCGCCCAGGTGTTTTCCGGGCGGGATCTGGATTTCCAATTCGGTCTCGCGATCCTGGAATTCCTGCCGCGACATTTCCTCGTAGGCTTTGATGCGGGCCTTGCTCTTGGCTTGCCGTGCCCGCGGGGCCATGCGGATCCACTCCAG
Source organism: Planctomycetia bacterium (assembly GCA_041497975.1). Taxonomy (GTDB): domain Bacteria; phylum Planctomycetota; class Planctomycetia; order Pirellulales; family PALSA-1355; genus PALSA-1355. Next base: position 35,061 of record JBGQHN010000003.1, read on the forward strand.
CTCGCGATCGAGCGACTTTTGGCGCGCCGAGGCCGCCTTCTCTTCCTGGACAAGGCGGTTTTTCTTTTGCTCCAGCCAAGACGAGTAGTTGCCTTCCCAGGGAATGCCCTGCCCGCGGTCGAGTTCCAGGATCCAACCGGCCACGTTGTCGAGAAAGTAGCGGTCGTGGGTGACGGCGACGACGGTGCCGGGGTATTCGGCCAGGTGCCGTTCGAGCCAGGCCACGCTTTCAGCGTCGAGATGATTGGTCGGCTCGTCCAGCAACAGCAGGTCGGGTCGCTGGAGCAGGATTTTGCACAAGGCGACGCGCCGCCGCTCGCCGCCGGAGAGCGTCGCCACGTCGGCGTCGCCCGGCGGCAGATTCATGGCGTCCATCGCAATTTCAACCTGGCGATCGAGTTCCCAAGCGTTTTGGGCCTCGATTTGGTCCTGCACCTTGGCCTGTTCGGCAAGCAGTTTCTCCATTTCCTCGGGGCTGATGTCCTCCCCAAGTCGTTGGTTGATTTCATCGAAACGCCGCAGCACTTTGCGCGTGGGCTCGACGGCCTCCTCGACATTGCCCCACACGTCCTTGTTGGGGTTCAGTTGCGGTTCTTGGGATAGGTAGCCCGCCGTGAAACCGGCGGTCAGCGTGGCCTCTCCGTCGAACTCGCGGTCGGTACCGGCCATGATCCGCAGGAGCGTGCTCTTGCCGGACCCGTTGCGGCCCAAGACGCCGATCTTGGCCGACGGATAGAAGGCCAGCCAGATGTTCTTAAGAACCTCCCGCTGACCGTACTTCTTCGTCAAGTCGGCGATTTGAAAAACGTATTGCTTGCCCATGGGGTAGGGACTGGGGTTCAGGGGGTTGGGGATTCGGGTCGTGGACCCGGGTCGTGGACCCGGGACAATGCGGTAACTCAAGGGCGTGCGTGCTATGCAACGACGAGCGAGGCAAGCGACCGGACACGAAACATCAAGTGATTGATAGTCTCAAAAGAAATGATAGCGACTCTCGCGGTGCGTCAAGGCGCGGTCGGGGTCGCCCAACCCCCAAACCCTAATCCCCGGCCCCCAAACTCACTCCCATTCGATCGTCGCGGGCGGCTTCGAGCTGATGTCATACACGACGCGGTTGACGCCGGGCACTTCATTGATAATCCGCGTAGAAATCTTGGCCAACAGATCGTACGGCAAATGGCTCCAGTCGGCCGTCATGAAATCCTCGGTCGTGACGGCACGCACGGCGACCGTATCTTGATAGGTGCGGGCATCGCCCATGACGCCGACGCTTTGGATCGGCAGCAGCACGGCGAAGACCTGGGACGTCGCGCGGTAAAGTCCGGCCGCTTTGACCTCATGCACCACGATCGCGTCGGCCTCGCGCAGCGTGTCGAGCCGCACCTTGGTCACTTCGCCCAAGCAGCGAACTGCCAGGCCCGGGCCGGGAAACGGATGGCGCCACACGATTTCCTCGGGCAACCCGAGCCGCAAGCCCAGGCGGCGGACTTCGTCCTTGAACAGGTCGCGCAGAGGTTCGATCAACTCGAAGCTCAGGTCGGCCGGCAATCCACCCACGTTGTGGTGCAGCTTGATCGTTGCTGCCGGGCCATCGACGGCGGCGCCGCTTTCGATGACGTCGGGATACAGCGTGCCCTGGGCCAAAAAGCGGGCGCCTTCGATCTTGGCCGCCTCGTCGCTGAAACAGTCGATGAAGGCGTGGCCGATGCGACGACGTTTTTCCTGGGGATCCGTTACCCCGGCCAGCGCCCGCAGGAACTTGTCCTCGGCCTTGACGACGTGCAGATCGGTCTTGAAATGATTCGAGAACTGCTCGATGACCGAGAATTCTTCGTTCTTGCGCAGCAATCCGTTGTCAATCAGGATGCAGGAAAGTTGCGGCCCGATGGCGCGATAGATGAGCGCCGCCACGACCGAGGAGTCGACGCCACCGGACAGGCCGCAAATCACGCGATCGGATCCAACGCGATTGCGAATTTCCTCGATTGCCTGGTCGGCAAAGTCGCCCAACTGCCAGGTCCCCTTACAACCGCAAATTCTGGTCAAGAAATTGGCCAGCACCTGCGAGCCCAGCGGCGTATGGGTCACCTCCGGGTGAAACTGCAAGCCGAATACCGGCAAGGACGCATGTTTGACCGCGGCGACCGGGCAGGTGCTGGTTTCGGCCAAGGGCACGAAATTCGCCGACATTCCGGACACCTGGTCGCCATGGCTCATCCAGACTTCGATGTCGTCGGGCACGCCGTCGAACAAGTCGGCGTGCGAAGTAATGTGCACGTTGGCCCGGCCGAATTCGCGCTTTTTTGCCCCGTCGACCTTGCCACCCAGCGCTTCGCACGCCAGATGCAACCCATAGCAGATGCCCAAGATGGGGATGCCCAGGCGAAATATTTCGGGATCGCATTTCGGCGCGCCGGCGTCATAAACGCTGGCTGGCCCGCCGGAGAGAATGATGCCGCGCGGAGCGAGTTCGCGCACTCGCTCGGCGGTGATGTCGTGGCGTAAGATTTCGCAATAGACGTGCTGCTCCCGCACCCGCCGGGCGATCAGTTGGGCATATTGCGCACCAAAGTCCAACACCAGGACCTTCTCATCGGCCACCAGTGCCCCTCGATGCTCACCCGCTACAGCGTTCGTAAGCGTCACGCTTCGTTCGGCCTATGCGTTGCCAAGCGCGCCACCGTCGAGCGGGGGCGGTCGTTGGCCCAAGTAAACGAAAAGACCCGTCCAACGAGACGGGCAACAAAGAGCTGATTATAGGGCCCTCGGCCCGCGCGGGCTAGGGCCGCGTGGCGCGGCCATTTGCTTGTCGCCAAGTGTGCCACTATAGTCTAGGCTCACGCGGCCGGCCTGGTCAGGCGGGCTGGCGAACAGAGTTGGAAAACCCGTGCTTATCTTGTTGACGAACGACGACGGCATCTATGCGCCCGGCCTGGCGGCGATGGAGCGCGAGCTGGAGCGCCTGGGCGACGTGTACGTCGTCGCGCCGGCCACCGAGCAAAGCGGTGTGGGCCATTCGATCACGTATTTGAATCCGCTGGTTGTCAAGGAATTATTCGAAGGCCGACAGCGCCGCGGTTGGGCGGTCGAGGGAAGCCCGGCCGATTGCGTCAAGATCGGCATTTTCGAATTCTGCCCCCGGCTGCCCGACCTGGTGATCAGCGGCATCAACGGTGGGTTGAACGCGGGCATCAACGTACTCTATTCGGGCACGGTGGCTGCGGCCATCGAGGGGGCCTTTTTCGGGATCACGAGCGTGGCGGTCTCGCTGGAATTCGACGAGCACGCCCGGTTTGACCGGGCCGCCGGGCTGGCGCGAAACGCCCTCGAAGAAATCCTGCGGAAGAAATCGGCCGGGCCGCAACTTTATAACTTGAACATCCCCACCGCGGCGCTCGAGGCCCCCAGATGTCAGGTCCGCGTGGTGCCGATGGGGCTGACGCGCAGCGGAGAACAATACGAAAAACGGATCGATCCGCGCGGCCGGAGCTACTTTTGGGCGGTTTCGGACCCGGTGGAGCACTTCGGCGGACATGAAACCGACGTTTCGGCCCTGCGAAAGGGGTATGTGACGCTCACGCCGCTGGATTTTGACTTGACCAAGCGGACGCTTTTGGCGGAAATGGAGCAGTGGCAGTTCGATCTTTCGAACGCGCGTTGAACTTTGTGGGGCATTATCCGAACGGAGAAGAGCATGAGAATCGTACTGACCATTAGTCTTATCGCTGGAATGGCCGCGCTGATGGGCTGCGAAGCCAGCGCGCCTAGTACTGCGGCAATGCAAACGGCGCAATCGACGGCGCCGCCGCCCCCACAGCCGGCTGCGCCAGCCGTAGCTGCGGACAATCCCGAGGCGACGGCCGACTCGCCGGCATCAACCGAAAAAGCGCCGGCGGGCCAAGGCGCCACCGCCGAGCCGGAAGCCGATGCAGGTAATTCTGAAAGAGCAACAGTCGGCGCCGGCGCCAAGGGACGCGATTATGGCGGACCGGGATTTGTCACGACTCCGATCGAGGCCCTGTTCCGAGCCGACGACCTGATCGTCTTTGAAACCCATATTCCCAACAACATGAAAATCTACAAGGCCGAACACGACAACAAGGGTCCCAAGACGCACGAAGAGTTCATGCAGGTAATCATCAAGGACGGAGGCGTCAGGCTGCCTGAACTCCCGGCCGGCGACGAGTATTGGTATGACCCCAAGACCGAGCAATTGATGGTCCGGCATCCGAAGCCCGAGCAACCTTAGGCGGTCGCCGTAGCAGGGCAATTCGCCGTCCGCGCAGACTTAACGGGCGGCGACCAAGCCCGCGGCGCTATTCACCGTTCCTTGCGCTCGCGAAAGTCCGCGTCGCTGTAATCGGCGATCAGCCACTTCTCGCCACGGCGCTCGAGCCTGACTTTGAACTTGCGGAACATGTGTTCGTAGGGAACGACGCCGCGCTTGTCTTGGCCCTCCACCCGGCCCGTAAAATAGGCGGTGGCCGACGGCGGAATCGTAAGGCGGTTGGGCCGTATTTCCAAATCGCCCCCGACGTGTGCCCGCGCGACGGTGAATCGCGAAAGCGCCGAGCGCACTTCGCCCAATCGCGGGCAATCGGGCGAAAAAGCGGCCAGCACCGCCGGCACGTCGTTGGCCTCCAGGTCGCCGGCCACCGCACCCAGTGCGTCCTCGATCGCTTCCGTTTCGGTAACGATCGTTCGCTCGAGAATCACCATTCCCGTCGTCAGAGCGAGCACGACGAACATGGCCACGACGATTGCCCCCCGCCCCGTGCGCACTAGGGCAATCGCCAATAGGGCCTCTAAGACCATGCCGAGCATCAGGCTCGGCCAGGGACTTTCGACAAACAAGGCCATGCGCTGCCTCGATCAATCGGGCCCAGTCGCGCCCGCGCGCGGTGCGTGTTTGCTTCGCCAGAGCATGGCCGAGGAGACGATCAACATGCCCGAGAAAAGAACCAAGAGGGGCCACAGAGGAATAATCAATTCGCCGGCGGCCGGGGGCGGAGCGGCGCCCTCCTGTCCTTGGGGGCGCGCAGCGTTTGAGCCTTCCACTTGCCGCCGCTCGATTTCCTGGCGCGCGTAATACTGCATCTCCAGCCGTCGCTGCCGCTTCGCGTATTGCGGCAGAATGACCAGCAGGCACACGACGCCCGCGGCGGAAAACAACATCGCCCAGAACCAAGGCGAATCGGCAATCCCAGGGCGTGCCATACGGTGCGTCCTCCCAAGACCATTATGGCATATGCCGTCACGTCTCGGTCGAGCGACGTCGCTGCTCGTTGAAAAAGTGGGACAGGCACCTCGCGAACATTGATCCTTCAGGGATCGCGGGCGATCTGGCTCGGAGCCAGTCCCATTTTTTCACGAGGCGCTACGAGCGTACGCGACGCACCAGCGGGCCGCCGTACTGGGCCGTGTTCCCTAATTGCTCTTCGATGCGCAAGAGTTGATTGTACTTGGCCACGCGGTCGGTGCGCGAGGCCGAGCCGGTCTTGATCTGGCCGGTCGAGAAAGCTACCGCCAGATCGGCAATGGTTACGTCTTCCGTTTCACCGCTGCGATGACTGGCGACGGTCGTGTAAGCATTTCGCTGGGCCAGTTGAATGGCTTCGATCGTCTCGGTGAGCGTGCCGATCTGGTTGACCTTGATCAGAATGCTATTGGCGATGTGTTCCTCGATCCCGCGCCTGAGGCGGCGCGTATTCGTGACGAACAAGTCGTCGCCCACCAGTTGAACCTTGTCGCCTAAGCGCTTGGTCAGCAGCTTCCAGCCTTCCCAATCGTCTTCGCTGCAGCCGTCCTCGATCGAACAAATTGGATACTTCTCGACCCAAGCGGCCAGAAGGTCGACCATGCCGGCCGCGTCGAGCTGTTTGCCGTCGATCGTGTAGATTTTTTTCTTGGCGTCGTAGAACTCCGTGGCGGCCGGGTCCAGCGCGATCCACACCTGTTCGCCGGCGCGGTAGCCGGCCTTTTCGATCGCTTCCAGGATCAAGTCCAAAGCGGCGGAATTGTTCGGCAGATCGGGCGCGAACCCGCCTTCGTCCCCCACCGCCGTGCTGAGCTTCCTGGACTTGAGGACGCCTTTCAAATGGTGAAAAATCTCGACCCCAGAGCGCAGCGCGTCGGAAAAGGTCTCGAACGCCAGCGGCATGACCATGAACTCTTGCACGTCGACCGAATTGTCGGCGTGCTGGCCGCCGTTGATGATGTTCATCATCGGCGCGGGCAACATCCGCGCGCCTGGCCCACCCAAATAGCGAAACAACGGCAGATCGCAATGGTCGGCCGCCGCGTGGGCCACGGCCAGCGAAACGCCCAATATCGCGTTGGCGCCGAGATTCTTCTTGTTCGTCGAACCATCCAGTTCAATCATTCGCAGATCGACGGCGGCCTGGTCCAGCGCGTCCATGCCGCTGAGCGCGTCGGCCAGGGCTTCGTTGACGTTGTCGACCGCCTGCATGACACCCCGGCCGAGATACACCTTGGTCTGGTCGGTATCGCGCAGTTCCCAGGCCTCGTGCACTCCCGTGCTCGCGCCACTGGGCACGCTGGCCCGGCCGATCGAACCGTCGGCCAACGTGACCTCAACCTCGATCGTGGGATTGCCACGACTATCGAGAATCTGCCGGCCTTCGATATCAACAATCGAACTCATCGCGTTCCTCCCGGAAATCTTTGCCTGCCGCCGTTTTGGTTTGTCGCGGATCGCCCCAATGAGCGTCACACCGGCTGAAAGACTTCGACCTTCGTGCTGACCACCATCTGTTTGGTTTTGGCGCGGAACTGCTTCATGTGCGGCGCCACGGCATGGGCCTGCAAATTCGCCAGCGTCTCCCATTTTTCCTGCATGACGACGGTGTTGCCGCGAACCGCCGTCTGGGGCGGATCGGTCAACGGTAGATCCATGGTCGGCACGTATTCGATGCAACCCCGTTCTGCCCGCACCAGCGGCAGCAGCGCTTGCTGTTCGGCCAAAAACAACTCCCGCATTCCTTCGACAAGTTCAATCGTGGCCACGACGTAAATCATGATCGTTTGGCTCTCTGAATTACACGGAACGTACCGGCCGTTTTGCTTGGGCGAAGTGAGGCATTGTGAAATACAAGACCCGCAAACGCAATGGGGAGCAGCGCCAAGCGGCCTTAGCAGATCGTGGCCTGATCGACTGCCGATTCGGCAAGGATCTGCAGGTCGATCGCGATGCCCGGACCGGGAGTCTTTGGTAGCAGAAGGCCCAGCGTTCCGGCCTTGGTCGGCTTGATCGACGCCGCTTCGCCCGGCTTGTTCCAAACAGCGGTATGAAATGCGACCGCCTCGGCCGGCGCGGTAAGGTTGGGCAAGGTGCCCAACGCGGCCGCCGAGTAATAGGCAAGCGCGCCGCTGGCTCCGCCGCCGAGCGCGCAGGGCACGCGGGCCTCTTCGCACACTTCGCGAATCGCTAAGGCGGGCGTCAGTCCGCCCACGGCAGCCACGTCAATCCGCAATTGCCGGCAACTACCCAAGTCGATCGCTTGTTCGACTCGCGCCAGCGAAGTCACGCTCTGGTCGAGGCAGATCGGCGTGCGGATCGCTTGTTGCAGCATCGCGTGACCGACCAAATCGTCAGCCGCGAACGGTTGCTCAATGAATTGCAGAAAAAAATCTTCCAAGCGATAGAACATTTCCTGCTGGCCGAGGCTGCACATGCCGTCGCAATCGATGGCGACCGGCGCAACCGCAAACGTTTCCCGTACGGCCCTGACCACCTGAATGTCCCAGCCCGGCCGAAATTTGAGCGTCACGACCGCGTAGCCGGCGTCGACGGCCGCGCCGACGTCGGCCAGCAGGTCGTCGATCGATTCCTTGGGAAAAAGGCTAATGCCCACAGGAATGGCAATTCGCGAACCTCCCAGCACCTCAAACAGCGGTTTGCCTAGTTCCTCCGCCCTCAAGTTCCACCAGGCCATGTCCAGCGCGGACTTTGCCCTGGAGTTGCCCTGAAACGGTTCGATCGCCTTCTGCAAGTCGTGCCCGGAGTTCACTTCGCGGCCCACGATGGCCGGCGCCATCCAATCGCGTATGCAATCAAACGCGCCGCTGGCCCACTCCGGAGCCTCAAACGGCCCAACCGTCAGGCTCGCTTCTCCAAACCCGATCCGATCGCCGCTCGACATGGCGACCAACACGGATTCGAGCTCGGCGCCAAAGCTCGACGTGAAACCCGTTAGCCGGACACGGAACAGTTGTATCGAATCAATGTGCATGCGGGTTCGGTCGGCGGCAATCGTGCGATTAGGCGCGCGATGAGTTCATGCGACTTTCAGTGATTTCCACGGCTTTGAGCAGGCCGCGGGCCTTGTTGAGCGTTTCTTGATACTCTCCGCTCGGCTGGCTATCGGCAACGATTCCGGCGCCGGCCTGGATATAGGCCCGCTTACCCTGCACGACTAAAGTCCTCAGCGCGATGCAGGTATCCATGTTGCCGTTGAAGTCGACGTAGCCCACGGCGCCGGCATAGGGTCCGCGACGGTGCGGCTCGAGCTCATCGATGATTTCCATGGCCCGCACCTTGGGGGCGCCCGAGACGGTGCCGGCCGGCACGCAGGCCCGCAGGGCGTCAAAGGCGTCTTTGCCCTCGGCCAATTGCCCGCTCACGTTGGACGTAATGTGCATGACGTGGCTGTAGCGCTCGATGGTCATCACGTCGGTCAATTCGACGGAGCGGTAGCGGGCGACCCGTCCGACGTCATTGCGTCCCAGGTCGACAAGCATCACGTGTTCGGCCCGTTCCTTGGGATCGGCCAGCAGTTCCTCGGCCAGCCGCAGATCTTCCTCCTCGTCGGCCCCCCGCCGACGGGTGCCGGCCAAGGGTCGCACGGTCACTCGCCCGCCCACCACGCGAACCATGATTTCGGGCGAACTGCCGACCAGGGTCACGCTGGGGGTGCGCAGATAGAACATGAACGGGCTCGGATTGACGACTCGCAGTGTGCGGTAGATCTCGAACGGGTCGCAGTGAATGTCGAGCTGCAATCGCTGGCTGATGACCACCTGAAAAACGTCGCCCGAGCGGATGTATTCGACGCACCGCTCGACGGCGCGCTGGAAATCGGCTTGAGAGAAATTGGATTCATAAGCGATCGTCGGCTGTCCGCCGGTTTCGATGTCGGCCGGCGGCAGGTTGCGGTCGGGCCTTTCAAGCTGGTCGACGATCTCATCGATTCGCCGCTTCGCGTCGGCATAGGCGGCCGCCTTGTCGGAGTCGAAACGGTCCAGTCGCGCCATCGCCACCACGACGTTGGTCTTATTCACGTGGTCAAACACGACCATGTGGTCGTAGAACGCGAACGACAGGTCGGGCAATTGCCGGTCGTTGGCCGGCGCGTTGGGCAAGTCTTCGGTATAGCGAATGACATCGTAGCCGGCATAGCCGACCGCGCCGCTGGTAAACGGCGGGAGTCCGGGCACGCAGGCGGAACGAATCGCCTCGACGCGGTTTTTCAACTCGTCCAAGGGATCGGCCGCGGTGAATTCCTCGCGGCCCGCGGCCGAGTCAACGGTGACGCGATTCCCGCGAGCCTCGATCTGCAAGAAAGGATTGGCGGCCAGAAAACTGTAGCGGCCGACTTTTTCGCCGCCAATCACGCTTTCGAACAGGCAGGCGCTGGGCCCAAAGTCGATCTTATGGAAGGCCGAAACGGGCGTCAGCGTGTCGCCCAGCAAGCGTCGAAACACCGGCACCAGCTCGACGCCGACGGCCAGTTTCGAAAACGTGGCGAAATCCGGGGAATACTTCATCGCGGCCGCGGCGAATGAGAGTGGCAGTGGCGGTTGTGCCTGAATCCGTCCATGCGTGACAGACACATCTTGGGCAGGCATGGGTTCGGTCCGTTCAGCTTAGCAGGCGCCCGACGGCGCGACAACGCGGCTAGCACGCTTCGCCGCTCGTCGTATTTCTCGTGAAATTCTCGGGGGGATTGACGCGTCGCGCCATCCGCCTTGACACCCTTGAGGCTGTTGTTAGAATCCCACTGGCTTTGCCCGGCCCCACGATATAATTGATCTGATAGACGGAGCCCGCTCACATTATCGCGATCGTCAAGCCGCGGGCGGCCGCTTCAGACAGTTCTTGGGGACTTCCATGAAGTGTCAACAGTGCAATAAGACGGCGACCTTTCATATCACGGAACTGACCAAGGGCAAACCGCAAGAACTGCACTTGTGTGAAGAGCACGCGCGGCAGTATCTGACCCAGAGTGAAGAAGAACCGGCGGTCGCTCCCAGCCTTGCCGGCGTTCTGGCTCATCAACTGGCGGTTGGCCAGACCGCCGAAGAACTCGCTCGGCTCGACCAGCGCTCCTGCCCGGTGTGTGGCATCACGTTTTACGAATTCCGCAACCAGGGGCGGCTGGGCTGTCCGTACGACTATGTTTGTTTCCAAGCGGAATTGGAGCCGCTTATCGTCAACATCCACGGCGAAACGGAGCACGTCGGCAAGAAACCCGCTAAGTATCCCCAGGGAACCGAAAAACGCACGCAACTGATTCGCCTGCGGCGCGAAATGAAGGAAGCCATCGGCGAAGAAGAGTACGAGCGTGCATCGCGATTGCGCGACGAAATTCGTGCCATCGAGGAGGCCGCGCCCGGAGACAAGTAGCCGCTCGCGCGCTCGACCGCCCGGCCAACCGAGCGCGGCTTGACCTTCCGAAGCCGGATTGGAACTCATGTGGTAGATCTCAACCAACTAGTACGCACCAGCGGCGAATGGCTTCGGGGCTCCGGACCTGAATCCGACATCGTCATCAGCAGCCGCATTCGACTGGCGCGCAATCTGGCCGATTTCCCGTTCATCAGCCGGGCCACCCAGGCCGACCGCGGCGAGATCGAGGCCATCCTCCGCGATCGCATCTTGCACATTCAAGAGTCGGGCGAGCTGGAGTACGTCAACGTCAACGAACTCAAGGGCATCGACCGCCAGTTTCTCGTCGAACGCCAATTAATCAGCCGCGAGCACGCCGAGAGCGAAGGTGCCCGCGGCGTGGCGATTGATCGCCGCGAACAAGTCAGCTTGATGATCAACGAAGAGGATCACTTGCGGATTCAGGTCATGCACAGCGGGTTGGACCTGGACGCCGCCTGGCGACAGATCGATCGCATCGATTCGCTGATCGCCGAGCGCGTGATCTTCGCCTTTCACCCGAAGCTGGGATACCTGACGGCCTGCCCCACCAACGTGGGTACCGGCGTGCGCGTGAGCGTGATGCTGCACCTGCCGGCACTCGTCATCACGCGGCAGATCGACAAGGTCTTCCGCAGCCTGCAAAAGATCAGCCTGGCGGTTCGCGGCCTGTACGGAGAGGGCTCGCAAGCCATGGGCGACTTCTACCAGATCAGCAACCAGATCACCCTGGGCAAAAGCGAGACCGACCTGGTGAAACAAGTGGGTGACATCGTGCCGGTGCTGATCGACTACGAACGCCAGGCACGCGACTTTTTGGTCCGCGAAAGCCACGAGAACCTGCACGACAAAGTGAGCCGCGCCTACGGCATCCTGCGAACGGCGCAAACGATCAGTTCCGAGGAAACGATGCACTTGCTCTCCAGCGTGCGGATGGGAGTCAATCTCGGGCTGATCGACGACCTGCAAATCCCCATGCTCAACGAGCTGTTCATCCACACCCAGCCCGCCCACCTGCAAAAGCTGCGCGGCGTGGAGCTGGACACGGCCGATCGCAATATCGAGCGGGCCCGGTATCTGCGCCGCCACCTGAACAAGGAAGACGGCGACAACGCGGGAAAGAACTAGCCGGCCGTCATCTTGCGGCGGATTGCCGGCACAATCTCGCTCGGCACAAATCGCGCCAGCTCTTCATCGCCCGCCAGGGCCGCGATCTGCTTGATCAGCGAGCTCGAGACGTGCGAATACTGCTCGTCGGCCATCAGAAAAACCGTTTCGACCCCCGGGTCGAGCTTGCGGTTGGCCAGCGTCATGGTGAACTCGGCCTCCGTGTCGCCCAACGAACGCACGCCGCGCACCAGCACCCGGGCGCCGCACTGCCGCACAAAACTGACGGCCAGCCCGGAGAACGATTGCACCTCGACGTTTTTCAAATGCAGGACGCTGCGACGGACCAATTCCACGCGTTCTTCGGGCGAGAATAGCGACTGCTTCTCGATGTTGACGCCGATGCCCACGATCAGCTTGTCGACCAGCCGGCTGCTGCGCTCGATGACGTTCAGGTGTCCCAGCGTGATGGGATCGAACGACCCGGTATAGACGGCGATTCGCGAATCGGAATTGGTCATGAGGCGGCCCCCTGGCGAGGTCGAGCTATCGCAAGCCGGTGCGCAATTCTAGCTTGCGGCTGGAGGCCGAGCGAGAGCGGCCCGTTAGCTTAAATCCATGGACAGCCAGTGGCGATAGGCGGCACGGGTCAAAATCAGCCCGATCGCCACGCAGACGGTGGCAAAGGTGGTGAAGAAGAGATATCCAGACATCCAGCCGTACCGGCCGGAGATGCGCTGCAACACCGTAGCGACAAGAAGCGGGGAGAAAAACGCCAACCCAAGCGACACGACAAGGACGCCGACAAATAGCGGCATCCAGGCTCGAAATCGCAACGTGGCCAGCCCAGTGCCAAACAGCAGCATGGACACGCTCCACATGGCCGTCGCGTGAGCGGCCAGGCCTTTTGTAAACTCGAAGCCCGCTTGTTCGATAAGAATCAGATAGCCGCATGCGGCGACGATCGTGGCCACGCTCGTCCACAAACAGAAATCGAGCGCCATCGCGACAAGTATCTGTCGCAAGAACGGACCGCGCGCCGCGGGGTACATGAATTCCTGGGTGAGCGCATTGCAGCGGAAGCGCCACGAGCTGAAGGGCGCAAAGAGCATCAGCCCCGTGCCGACCGTCATCACCACCCAACCGCCTGACGGCTCGCCGAGGACATACCAACCCACGGGCACAAGCGCAATGATCGCGATCGAGAACAGCGCCAGTTCGGGCCACGAAATCGTGCTCGGAATCCGCCGCCAGGCGATTGACGCTCCACGGCCGGCGCCAGCATTCAGCCGCCGATCGAGCGCGGCGTCGCGCCAATCGCGCAGCCGATTCATCCAGGGGTTGCCGGAAAGCTCCACACTGGATTGTTCGAGCGAAAAGTCATCGCTCACGGCCACGGCCCTGTCCGACAGGCGCGCGAGCCGCCACGCCGCCAGGGCGTATCCCACGACCGCCAAACCAATCAGCCCCCAATAAGCGCCCCACTCGTCGCCGGCCATGAATCGCAAGGCGAACGTATCGCCCCGGTGGCGAGGTATGACCATCCATACTACGAGCAAGGGAGCTGCCGGTATGAGCACGATGGTCTTGGGCCACAGCACCACCGCGGCCATCAACACGGCCGCCAGCGCGTGTACGCTAATCACGGGCAATGGGCTGACGTGTATTTGCGCCGCCTCCCACCAGGGCACGGCAATCCACACCAGCGCACTTGCGGCCACGGCCACTACGAAGTGCGGGACGAAGAAATCGGGCATGAGGTGCGCCTGTGGCGTGGCGAATTGCCGCCGCAGGTGCAGCGCGCCCAGCCCGGTAACGATGCACGCGAATAACACCGAGCTGGGGAGCGGAATGTGCGGCATATCCGGGGTGCGCAGGCCGGCAAACGCCAAATAGCAGCCACCGAAAATCCAGAACCTGGGACGGCGCACATACGAGTGCACGACGTGGGCATACTTATTCATCGTGCAGCTCCAAGAAAATCTCCTCGAGATTCAAGTCTTGCACCTCCACGGTGGCGTGCCACTCGGCTTCCATCTTGTCGACGAGCTCCGGCGAGTGAGAGCGAACCGTCACCAGCGCGCGGTTGCCCTCGATTCGCTGCCGCAAAATGCCCGGCAGCTCGAACCGCTCGGGAAACGTGTTGCGCGAACTGAGACTAAGCCGCTTGATCTGGTCCTTGAGCTCACCCAGTTCGCCGAAGAAACTGATTTGACCGTTTTGCAAAATTGCCACGCGGTCGGCGACGCGCTCGACGTCGCTCGTGATGTGCGTGGAAAAGATCACACTGCGCTGGCCGCCGGCGGCAATTTCGAGCACGAACTTCAAGAACTCGCGCCGCGCCGAAGGGTCGAGGCTGGCGACCGGCTCATCCAGCACCAGCAGTTGCGGCTCGTGCCCCAGCGCCAGCACGATGGCCAGTTTTTGCAGCTCTCCGACCGATAACGTGCCGGCCCGGCGGCTGAGCGGAATCTCCCATGCCCGCACCAGCCGATCGACGAGCTGCGGATTCCAACGAGCATAGAACGAGCCGGTGTAGGCGATAATGTGCCGCACCTGCATCCAGGGGTAGAGCTGCGGATTCTGCGCCACGTAGCCGATGTGCTGCTTGGCGCTGGCGCTTAAGTTCCAGGCCGGTTCGTCGAGCAGGGTCACGGTGCCGTGTTGCGGCCGGGCCAGCCCCAAGGCGCAGCGCAACAGCGTGGTCTTGCCCGCCCCGTTCTTTCCCAACAGGCCCACCACGGAGCCGGCGGGAATCTCGAGCGTGAGCCGGTCGAGCACTGCCCGGCCCGAGTAGATTTTCGACACGGCCCGCATTTCCAGCACGATGTTTTGGTTCATTTGAGGTCGAGCTCCTTGAGCACGCGGTCCAATAGCGCTTGCACTTGTTTCCCGCTGAGCGACAACTGATAGGCCTCGGCCGCCACCTGGCGCAGCAGCGGCAGCAATTGGTCTTGCCGCTCGCGCAGCGTGCCGTTGCGGGGCGCGTCGCCGCGCGGCACGATGCGCATTCCTTGTCCGCGCACCAGCTCGACGACCCGCTCGCGCTCCAGCAAGGAATATGCCTTGGAGACAGTCATGGGATTAATTTCAAGTTCGGTGGCGACTTGTCGCACCGAGGGCAGAAAATCGTCCGCCCCAAAGCGTCCGCTGGCGACGTGGCGCAGGACCTGGTCGACGATCTGGCGATAGATCGGCAGGCCCGAGGTGGGAAAGACGCGAAATAGAAAATCGGCGGCCATGCGCATTAGTGTAGTAATACACTAACGAGCGTGCAAGAGGGCGACCGAAAGTTTTCTACGTTATTGTCGACCGCGGTCGACGACAGGCTTGGCGCGGACCTGCTCCAGGATCGTTTCGGCGTGCCGTCGCGTGGTGGCGTTGTCGGACTTCGCCGCTTCTTCGAGTGCCGGGACGACCGTCTTGTCCATGTTTTGCAGGGCCTGCTCAGCCATCGTATTGATGGGATCTCCGCGGTCCAAAAGGCCGAGCACATCTGGCATCATCGCCGCGAGGAGTTGTTTGCGTGGATTTACAGCGACTCGTCCGAGGCCTTGATTCTCGTCAAGGACGGCCCGCACCGCGAACATCACTTCGTTCGGATCGTCCGACGCGAGCCACTCGCGCAGGGCGGCTATCAACTCCGGCGGAACCGGCTCCAAATCCGAAAGCATGATCGCCGCCGTTTGGCGCACTTCGACGAACGGGTCCTTAAGCATCTTGATACCGATCGGAAGTACCTGTTTGCGTTCGACAATGTTGGACAGGATCGCCAGCGCGAACCGTCGTTCGTTGGCAATGTTGCTTTCCAGCGACTGGAAAACCGCCGGCAACGCATCATTGGCCGGCATCTTCCGCAAGGCGTCCACGGCCACTTCAGCATCCGCATCTCCAAATCGCATGGGATAATCTCGCGCCGAGCGCAAAATCAGTTTCGCCGCTTGTGGGCCATTGCCATGCGCTCCAAAGGCTGCCAGGGCGCGAATTGCTTCGGCCCGCCGCTGGGGGCTCAAGTCGTTGCGCAGCTCTTCCGCCCAACTGGCAAAATCTTTCCCCTCGTAGCGCGCCTGCGCCTTGTCCGTGGGCGTGCGGCCGACGGCGGGCGCCGGAGCGAGAGCGTAGCGC
Organism: Planctomycetia bacterium; assembly: GCA_041497975.1. Taxonomy (GTDB): domain Bacteria; phylum Planctomycetota; class Planctomycetia; order Pirellulales; family PALSA-1355; genus PALSA-1355. Next base: position 50,959 of record JBGQHN010000003.1, read on the forward strand.
CGTGGTGACGTTTGGGAGTCGAATTTCTGCGCGTCGTGTGCCTGAAGCGTGTTGAGAAGGTCGAGTTTGCGCTGGTAAAGTTTCAATTGATTTCGAAGAATGCGCAGCCGGAGTTCTAATTTCGCCTCGTCGCCACTCATTCGAGCGATCTCGCCCGAACTGATGGTTCCTGGAGAAGTTTTCACGGCTTGCACCGCGTTAGCGTGGGCTTTATTGGCGGCGTGAAGTTCAATCTCGGCTTGCGCGATCTGCCCGAAAACCTCCGATGTTTTTATGCTCAAGTCCAACGCCTGCATCTCATCCGCGACTTGTTCTCTTGTGATTGCCATTCCGGCATTGCGCCGTGACGGCTTGCCCTCGGCTTCGGCCAGCCAACGTTCGGCCTCGGCAACATAGAAATTCGTGGCCCGCATCTCTTTCGCGTCAGCGCCAAGGGTGCCGGCCTTGTATAGCTGGGCAATCTTTTTCTGCAGAGAGCGCATGCGATCCAGGTGGCCTCGCAAGGCGGCGACCGCCTGCTCCTCGTCGATCGCGGTAATTTCCGCCGCTTTCAACCAGCGCAGCGACCAGTCGTAGACCGTCTGCATCGGAGCCGTTTGGGCTTCGAAGGCAGCCAGGTTCTCCTCGTAGGCGCCGCGGGCCTCTTCGACCATTTTTTTCCCGGTCGTCAGTTCGGTCCAGTTGTCTTCATCCTCTGTCGACGTATTGCCCGCGCCCGACGAATCGTCTGTGGCCTGCTGCTGCAAGACGTTGAGGTACGGCGAGACAGTAGGCCCGTTTGGCTGCTGGCGCATCAATTCGTCTGCCCGCCCTTCCAACTCGTGCGGCTCTCGGGCGACAAGTTGCAACTGCACAAGACTTGCCGACGCCACGCACAGGCTAACGGCCACTAGCGACATTTTTTTCACCGAGGAGCCCTCGCTTGTTGACCCGGCGAGAACTCGCCGCACGCGCACCGCCAGGCCGCGGCCGCGAACTGCCGAGCCATAGGCTTGCTGCTGGAGGGGTGTTTGTCCCAAGCGGACTAGCAGCCTCGCATACTCCGTGGGCGACGCTTCGCCGACGGCCGCGCGGTCGCAAGCCCATTCGGCGGCTTCTTCGAACCGTCGCACTGCCCACCAGCTTGCCGGATTGAACCAATGCGGCAAAGCCAGCAGCCGCGCGACGAGCGACTTCCACGCGTCGCCGCGCAGATAATGTGCGAACTCATGGCGCAAAACCGCTCGACGCTCCTCGATGCTCAGCTCGCGCCACAGCGTTTCATCGACAATCAATTGATAGCCGCGCGGCAGGCGGCACAACAGCGGTCCCAATCCGCTGGCCATGCGCAGCGGAATCGGCCGCCGCAGGCCCGCTTCCGCCTGCATCGCGTACCATTCGGCCTGGCTGGCCGCATCGGCCGCTGCGCACCTTCGCAGCGACCGCCAGAAGCGCAAGTAGCCTGCCAGCCACACCGCCAGCAAGACGACGATGCCTGATACCCACGCTGCCGCAAGCACGGTCCAATCGACGTGCCAACTGACCGGCTCCTGGGCCGCACGTTGCGGATTGCTGGCGCCTGGCTCGACAACGGTGGGATCGCCCAGGTCGAGCAAAAGGGGTTCCGGCGGCATCGCCGGATCGGTAGCGGCAGGCCGCAGCGGGACCTTGACCAGGCGTATCGCAGGCGCGGTCCGGGGTGCCTCGTACCAGGGCACTGCCAGCGGGACGCGCACGAACGTCCAACCCATCAAAAGCACCAACAGCCAGGTCGCGCGGTGCGCCGTGGGCCAGACGGGCCGCGTGATGCGCACGCCAATCTCCAACGCCAACGCCGCCACGCCCAGGTAAACGCTCGTGCGGCCAAGAGCCACCAACAGTTCGTATGCGCTCTCGCTCATCTCAACCTTCGCTTTCTGCGCTTTTCGCTCGCGGCAAGACCACTTATTTTTTGGATTTCGTCGATGGTTGCGACTGGCGCTCGGCCTGGGCAATCAATTGTTTCAATTCGGCCAGTTCATCGCTCGATAACTGCCGATCTCGCACCAGGTGAGCAATCAACGGCACGACGCTGCCGCCGCTCACGCGTTCCAGCAACAGGTCGAGGTGATGTGCGCTGACTTCCTCGGGTGCGACCGCGGCGGCGTAGCGGGCTGGCCGGTCTGCAGTCCGCGTGACCACGCCCTTGTCGACCAGGCGATTGAGCCGCGTTTGCACGGTGGTATAGCCGATCGCGCGGCCCAGGCCAGCCTGCGCCTCGGAGAGCGCGACC
>JBGQHN010000004.1:0-49510 GCA_041497975.1 Planctomycetia bacterium
CGGAGGCTGCTTGTCGGCCGAGATGGTATTGATGTAGGGCGTCGTGGCGGTAAACGGCAGCCTCCGTATCCCGGCAACCGCGAGATCGAACGCCGCATCAAGAGCATCATCCGCTGGAATGCGATGGCCATGGTTACGCGGGCCAACAAGGCCCACGACGGCATTGGCGGCCATATTTCGACCTATGCTTCGGCCGCGACGCTGTACGAAGTCGCCTTCAACCACTTCTTCAGAGGCCGGGGCGGCAACTATTCCGGCGACCAGATCTACATCCAGGGCCACGCCTCGCCGGGCATTTACGCCCGCGCGTTCCTCGAGGGCCGGATCGACGAGCAGCATCTCGTCAACTTTCGGCAGGAAATGGCCAAGGGCGGCGGGTTATCGTCGTATCCCCACCCCTGGCTGATGCCCAACTTCTGGGAGTTTCCGACCGTATCGATGGGCTTGGCGCCGATCATGGCGATTTACCAGGCCCGCTTCAACAAATACCTGCAAGACCGCGGCATCCGCCAAACCAATGGCCAGCACGTGTGGGCCTTCCTGGGTGACGGCGAAACCGACGAGCCGGAATCGCTAGGCGCGATCACGCTGGCGGCCCGCGAAGAGTTGGACAACCTGATCTTCGTCATTAACTGCAATCTGCAGCGCCTCGACGGGCCGGTTCGCGGCAACGGCAAGATCATCCAGGAGCTGGAAGGCATTTTTCGCGGCGCCGGCTGGAACGTGATTAAAGTGATCTGGGGCGATAGCTGGGATCCGCTGTTGGCCAAGGACAAGCACGGGCTGCTGGTCAAGCGCATGGGCGAAGTCGTCGACGGCGAATATCAGAAATACACGGTCATGCCCGGCGAGTACATTCGCGAACATTTCTTCGGCAAATATCCGGAGCTGGCCCAGATGGTCCGCGCGTTGTCGGACGAAGAGTTGAAGAAACTGCGCCGCGGCGGCCACGATCCCGAAAAGGTGTATGCCGCGTACAAGGCGGCCGTCGAGTGCAAGGGCAAGCCGACGGTGATCCTGGCCAAAACGATCAAGGGTTACGGCACCGGCGAAGGGGGCGAAGGCCGCAACGTCACGCACCAGCAGAAAAAGCTGGGCGAAAAGGAGCTCAAGGAATTCCGCAGCCGATTCGGCATTCCGATCTCGGACGAAGAAGTCAGCAAGGCACCGTTTTATCGGCCGGCCGAAGACAGCGAGGAAGCGCGCTATCTCAAGGCGCGCCGCCAGGCCCTGGGCGGTTTCGTGCCCCAGCGATCCGTCGAGCCGGTGCGCAGCGAAATGCCGCGGATCGCCGAATACAAGGAATTTCTGGAAGGCAGCGGCGACCGCGAAGTATCGACCACGATGGCCTTCGTCGGCTTTTTGAGCAAGCTGCTCAAAGACAAGCAGATCGGCAAGAACATCGTGCCGATCGTGCCCGACGAATCGCGCACCTTCGGCATGGAGGGCCTGTTCCGACAGTGCGGCATCTATTCGCACGTCGGCCAGATTTACGAGCCGGTCGACTCGGGCATGTTGACCTACTATCGCGAAGCCAAGGACGGTCAACTGCTGGAGGAAGGCATTACCGAGGCCGGCTCAATGTCGTCATTCATCGCGGCGGGCACCGCGTATGCGACGCACGGCATCAACATGATTCCTTTTTTCATTTACTACTCGATGTTCGGGTTTCAGCGGATCGGCGATTTGATTTGGGCCGGCTGCGACTCGCGCACCAAGGGTTTCTTGATCGGCGGAACCGCCGGACGCACGACCCTGGCCGGCGAGGGACTGCAGCACCAGGACGGCCAAAGCCTGCTCAATGCCGCCGCCTTTCCCACCGTGCGGGCCTACGATCCCGCGTTTGCCTATGAGACGGTCACGATCATCATCGACGGCATGCGGCGGATGTACGAAGAATTGGAAGACGCGATCTACTACATCACGGTTTACAACGAAAACTACCGTCATCCGCCGATCCCGTCGGGCGTCGAGAAAGGCATCCTTCGCGGCATTTACAAGTTCGCCACCAAGGACGCGGGCGCCAAGCGACCCAAGGTGCAACTGTTCGGCAGCGGAGCCATCTTGCGCGAAGCCCTGCGGGCGCAAGAGATGCTGGCCGATCGCTACCAGGTTTCCAGCAACGTGTGGAGCGTGACCAGCTATAGCGAGTTGGCTCGCGACGCGCAATCGGTCAAGCGCTGGAATATGCTGCACCCGACCGAAAAGCCGCGCAAATCGTACCTCGAAGTGGCGTTGGCCGGCGAGGAAGGACCGTTTGTCAGCGCCTCGGACTACGTTCAGGCCCTGGCCGATCAGATCGCGCCGTTCGTTCCGGGCGGGCTGTTCACGCTGGGCACCGACGGTTTCGGCCGCAGCGAAACTCGCCCGAACCTGCGGCGACATTTCGAGGTCGACGCCGAAACCATCACGGTGGCCGCCTTGTCTGAGTTGGCCCGGCACAAACGCTTCGAGCAGAAGTGCGTCGCGGCCGCGATCAAGGAACTGGGGCTCGATGCGGAGAAGATCAACCCGCTGCACGCGTGAGCGAAGTGCTGGCAGGCCGTTAAAAAATGGGACTGGCTCCGAGCCAGATCGCGCGAAACAGCGTGAACAACGACGTCCGCGAGGTGCCTGTCCCAATTTTTCAACAGGCAGCAAGTCGTCAGTGGCTGGCAAGAAAATGAAAACGTCGACCAGGCATTGACGCACACCCTGGTTCAACCGAACCACCAACCCCTGGCCCCTACTTCCATGGCGACTGATTTCAAGGTCCCCGACTTGGGTGAGAACGTCGACTCGGGCGACATCGTCAACGTGATGGTGAAGGAAGGGGATGAAATTCAGGCCGACCAGAGCGTGATGGAAATTGAAACCGGCAAGGCGGTGGTCGAGTTGCCTTGTCCCTATCCGGGCCGCATCACCAAGATCCACGTTCAAAAAGGCTCGAAAGTCAAGGTCGGCGACGCGCTGTTGACCCTCGAGGGCGCGACGTCGGCTCCCGCGGCGAAAGCAAAACCGGCTCCGCAGGCCACCGTCAAAACGCCCGAAGCCAAGCGCGCGCCCGAAAAACCGCCGGCGGACAAGGCCGTCAAACCGCAGGCCGAACAGCCGTTGGAGCCGGCCGAGGACGCGCAAGCCCAGGTCGCGGCCAAGGTCGAAGCGCCACAAGCCAAACCAAAGCCGGCGGCCAAGGCAAAGCCGGCGCCCGCCGCCGAGCACGAAGCGCCCATCGAAAAACCACCCGCGGGAAAAACTCCGCCCGCCGGACCTGCCACGCGCCGCCTGGCGCGCGAATTGGGCGTCGATCTGGCGCTGGTCAGCGGCACCGGGCCGCACGGCCGGATCACCGAGGAGGACGTCAAAGCGGCCGTCCGCGAAACCGCCGCCGCGCCTCGCGCGCCGGCGCCGCCCGTCGCGGCGCTGCCCGACGGCGTCGACGAAAAGGATGCCTGGGGACTCGTTCGCCGCCAGAAGATGTCGGGCATCCGCAAGGCGATCGCCGTCAACATGTCCCGCTCGGCCGCCACGATTCCGCACGTCACGAATTTTGACGACGCCGACATCACGGAGTTGGAGCGCATTCGCAAGGGCGGGCTGGCCGACTACGTGGGCACCGAAATCAAGCTGACGATGATGGCCTTCGTGATGAAGGCTTGCGCCCAGGCACTCAAGCTCCATCCGGTCGTCAACGCCTCGGTCGACATGGAAAGCGAACAGATCATCTACAAGCAATACGTCAATATCGGCGTGGCGGTCGATACTGAGCGCGGATTGGTCGTGCCGGTGATTCGCGATGTCGAGCGCATGAGCATTCCGCGCATCGCCCAAGCGCTGACCACGGTGACCGAACTAGCCCGCAAGGCCCAGTTCACGCTCAACGACTTGAAGGGCGGCACGTTTACCGTCAGCAATCTGGGCGCGGTGGGCGGAACGTATTCGACGCCGATCATCAATCCGCCGGAGGTGGCCGTGCTGCTGGTCGGCCGCTCGCGCAAGCTGCCGGTGGTGGTCGACGACGACAAAACCGAGATCCGGTTGATGATGCCCTTGAGCCTTTCGTACGACCACCGCGTTGTCGACGGCGCCGCCGCCGCGCGGTTTTTGAACGAAGTGATCAACTATCTCAAGGTGCCCGGCCGGTTGCTTCTAGCGCCGTAATGAGTCGACTTCGCTAATTTGTCGGGTGGCACGGGCATCTTGCCCGTGTCCCGACCTCGCGAACCTCGGGCGCACGAACATGGGCTAGGTACCGGGTATGGCGTGTCGGGGCCGTGGTTGGCTACCCCCAAACGCAGTGTTTCCAGAGACATTAATGTGTCGCGCGCGATTGCTCGATCAGTGCACTTGCGCCTTGAGAGAGCAATTGGTCCGCGACGTCCGAGCCTAATCGCAGTGCATCTTCGGCAGCGGCAATACCCGAAGCCGCGATCCGCCGCCGGCCATCGACGCTAAGCACTACGGCGTCCAGCCGAAGACGTCCGTCGGCCTGCGCTCGGGCCCAGGCGCCGACCGGTGCCAGACATCCGCCGCGAAGCTCGGCCAAGAGCGTTCGCTCCGCCAACACGGCGCGATGCGACGGCAGGTGATCGAGCGGCTCGAGAGCCGCGCGCGTCACGCGGTCGAGTGAACGAATCTCGATCCCAAGCGCTCCTTGCCCGACGGCGGGCAGCATTACGTCGGGCTCCAGGATTTGCGTGATCCGGTCGTCAAATCCCAATCGCTTTAGTCCCGCGAACGCCAGCACCAGCCCGTCAAACTCGCCGGCCATCAGCTTTTGCAAGCGCGTATCGACGTTGCCGCGAATGTCGCGCATCTGCAAGTCGGCGCGGACGTGAAGTAACTGCGCGCGGCGCCGCACGCTGCCGGTGCCGATCGCGCTGCCGGCGGGCAGTTGGTCGAGCAATCGCCTGTCGCGGCTGACGAGCACGTCGAGAGGACTCTCGCGAGCTGGCACCGCGGCCAACTCGAGTCCATCTACCATGTCGGTGGGCAAATCTTTCAAGCTGTGAACGGCCAGGTCGATTTGTTCGGCCAACAAAGCCCGCTGCAATTCCTTCGTGAACACGCCGGGACTGCCTAATTCGGCGATCGTGTCGCGCTGCGCCGCGTCGCCCCGGGTTGTGATCGGCACCAGCTCGACGCTCACCCCGCTGGCCGTCAATTGCGCGGCGACCCATTGGGCTTGCCAGCGGGCCAACGCGCTAGACCGAGTGCCGAGTCGAAGTCGCGGCGCCGTCATGGTGCGATTCGCCAGTTTGAGAGTTACTACGGGCCTGATCGCCTTATTCTTCGCATTCCGGGTGTCGAGGCAAGGCGGCACACGGGACGGGTGCCTGGCTGCCGCTCGGCAACCCCCCGAAAACCTCCCTTCAGGCGAGCCCTTCGGCGCGTGCCACAACGGCCACCGCGATAAAGCTGGCGCCAGCGCGGCGCAAAACCTTGGCCGCTTCGTTGAGCGTCGCGCCGGTCGTCATGATGTCGTCGACCAACAACAGGCGAGCACCGGGCAGATCCACATGCTTCCGAGCACGAAACGCGCCGCGAACGTTGGCGAGCCGCTTGTTGGGAGATAGGCTCGCTTGAGGCGCCGTTCGCCGGCAGCGCGCTAACAATTGCGCGGCCATCGGCAAGTCGAGGTGGCGGGACAGGCGCTCAGAGATCGTTTCGGGGCTGTTGGCGCCGCGCCACATTTTCCGCGACCAGTGCATCGGCACCGGCACGACCGCTTCCGCCCCCAGAGCCACCAGCCGCTGTCGATTCGAGGCAAACAACAGATCGCACAAGGTGATCGCCAGGCCTCTCTCCGACGGCTTCTTGATCCGCAATACCGCGGTGCGTCGCGAGCCCTCATAGGAACCCAGTCGCACCGTGGCGTCAAAGTAAAGTCGCTCCCTTGCGCAATGCGGGCAGGTAGCCGCAGGGCCGTCCTGCGCCTTGGCAGTCGAACCGCAGCGCTCGCAGGCAGCGCGCTGATCCGTCAACTCCAGTCGGCAAGCGTCGCAAATAAGGCCCGCGGCGCTGGTTTCGAGGTGGCTGTGGCAAAACGAGCAGTTCGGCGGAAAAACAAGATCGAGGCTCATCCCCAGCCATCTTGCTATCCGCGCGGCGGGCGCCGGCGGCGGCCTCGACGAAACGCCGCTTAGATCGGCGGACCTGGCCACTGCAAATACCCCTGGCAATCTGGTTGGAGAGCGAGGCGAGAGCTACGTTGCAATACTCGTCGGTCGCGATCGCGCGACACGCCGTTAGCTTCTCTTGGTGTAATTGAACAATTGCTGAATCTCAGCCGGACTAAGCGCACGATGGTAGATGGCCTGGTCGACCATCTGGCCGTTGAACGACGCGAGGCCCGAGTTGGAGAGGCTCCCGATCGTCAAATCATGATTGGCGTCCGTGGCATAATTACCATTGTCTCCGCTAATAACTCGGCTGGACTGATAAGAACGAACAGCCGACTGCGAGACCGGCGTCACGTAGAACATGATCGGATTTCCCGGACCATTGCCGACGACGGCGATATGATACCACGATCCGGGCGTAACCAGCCCGTTCGACGTGTTTTGATTCAAGCGAATTGTCGAATCCGGCCCTACGATCAGCATTGTCAACGCGCCGGTGCTCGTCACGAGTAGGCTGAAACCGCTGTTGGCGGAAGTCGATTGAGCGGTGTCGAACAGGGCCATGCTGGCTTCGAGATTGGCGCCCACTTTGATGAATGTCGAGAGTGTGAACACGCCGGTGTTCTGCACAAAATCGAAGTTTGTCGCCTGGGTGCCGTTCGAATTCAGCACGACCCATTGCTGGCCCGCGCCCTGCGAAGTCGACGTGTGCAGCCAATTCGGGCCAACGCTCGGATCATTGGCATAGAGCACTTCGCGAATCTCATTGTCGACCGAGACCTTGTATTGATTGGGTGAGGCTTCAATCGCGGATCGCACTGCCGAGCCGTCGACCGGCGCAATAGGCACCGGATCGGCATAGCGCAGGTCGCCAAAGTTGCGCGAGTAGTCGTAGGCGGGCAGCCAGAATTGCAGGTTGGCTAGCGACGATGGCGCGCCAGCGCGAGCAACTGGCGGTGGAAACCGTGGGGGCTCGACGAAACCAACGGCCAGGAACTGGTCCGGCCGCAGGGCCGAGCGGGTCACGCGCAGCGTGTCGACGTCCAAGGCCAATTGGCTGCTACCGTCGTTGTAGGCTCCCAGGGTCACCGGTTCATTCGAACGCAACGTCAGCGTGGTCGTGTCGACCACCGAGGCCGCCGGAGCGCCGTCCACGTACAATCTGAGGCGATGAGTCATCGTGTCGCGCACCGCGGCGACGTGGTGCCACAAACCGTCGTTGACCGCTGCGCTGCTGGTGATGCTGACCTTTCGTTGACCGTCGTCCAAGCCAAATTGCAGCAATCCACTGGTCAGCTGCAGACTCCAGCCCCGCACACTGGCGCGAGTGCCTAGAATCACGCCAGTCGAATCACTCGTTCGCATCGTCAATTCAATCGTAAAGTCGTCCGTGGCGCCAAACTGCAAGGCTTGGGTCGCGCTGGGCGTGAGGAGCACGCTGTCCGAGTCCCTGGTCAGCGCGAGCGCCGTATTGCCGCCGACGCCGGAGACATAGATCGGCGCTTCGGCAAGCGAGGCGGCCTGCGCCTGCGCTCGACTGTCCCAGGGACCGTAGTCCTGGATGGACGTGCCCTCGATATTTGCTCGTTCGAGCGGTGCTTGCTCGTTGAAGTTCCATTGGAATTGATACGGATCGGGGTCTTCGAGCCACCGCAAGTTGAATCGTGCCAATCCGATCGACTGCCAACTATTGCCGTTGGCATGGCCGCGATTGTAGGCCAAGAGCACGGTGTCGGGTCCGACCAATACCATGTCGGAATAGCCCGAGTAACCAAAGAAGACCGTCTTCGTCTTGCTCCAGGTTTGCATATCGTCGTGGCTGATCCAAATCGTCATCTGACGGCGCGTGCCATCGGATGAGTCGGGGGCCGACAAGAGTACGGTGTTTTCATTGACCCGCAACAAGCTTGCCTCGACGCCGAAGGTTGTGAGGCGCGGATCGCGAGCCATCACGGTCCACGTGGCTCCGCCATCGTCGCTGCGGCTGAAGCCGCGGATTGAAGACCCTTCGTTGATGCGAATGCTCATGTACAACGCGCCGTCGCTTTGCTCCACGACCGAAATCTCGTTGGAATAGTCGTTGAGGGTATTCTCCTGGTCCAAGCCGCCGCCCAAGTGCCAGGTTTGTCCGTGATCGTCGGAGTAGATGACGTGTGACCAGGAGGGTCCCGAGCGGTCACCGGTCGAGCGGTGGTCGCAGGCGATCAAGAGACGGCCGGCATAGGGTCCTTGCTGAATCTGAATCCCGTGGCCGGGACCTGTCGCATACCAGCCCCACGGCGCGGACGAGAATGCTGCGGAATTAGGATTGCCGTCAACCGTAACCTTGACGCTGCCAGTAATTTCAACCGGGCTGGACCAGGTCAGACCGTCGTCGCTGCTTTTCGTGACAAATACGTCGCTGGTGTTCTTGACGAACAGCAGGAAGATTTCGCCGGTGATCGCATCGACGACGGCCGACGGATTGCCGATGTAATCGGGTGTAAAAGCGGCGATGCGGTAGATCGTCGAGATAGGCGACCAACTTGCGCCGCCATCGGTGCTGCGCCGCATGACCAGCGCGTAGCTCTGCTTGTCGTCCTCGGCCCACCGCCCTTCGGCAATTGCCAACAGCGTTCCGTCATTCGTCTTCACCAGATTGGGGGCGAAAAAGACGTTGATGCCGGCATCTCCGCGGTTGAAGAACTCGATCGGCTCACGCTGCGGGGCCGTGGTGACGGCCGCGGCGGGCGCCGCTAGCAAACGCAAGGAGGCGGAGGATGACGTGGCGCGTACCGCAATCCATTCGTCCGCCCCATCCACCACGCCATCGCGGTTGTAGTCGTTTGTCGCGGTAATGGTCGCCGAATTGAACAACAACTCAACGGGGATGCGCGCCACCCCTTGATCGTATGCATTCACGCTGGCGTTGACGGTGCTGTTTCCCGACTCGCCGATGGCATTGCCGAAGTAGAACACGTCGTTCTTCGCCAGGCCCGTATTTGGCGTCGCCTTTACGGTCACTTGGAGCCATTGCCTTTGGATCGCGTTGTCATCCCAAGTGATCGTAACGCGGGCCGATCCGCCGACCCCGGCGCCCGGACGCACCGTGATGCTGTGGGGGCTTGGCGCCGCCGGCCATTGCTCAGTGTTGGGGGTGTTGCCCACGCGGAACTCGAAGTCGGCGGCCGTGGGCTCTGCGGGGAGACCCGCGATGTCGACCATGATCCCATTGAGGCCGCCGCTATAGCTGGTGTAGTTGGCGAAACTGGAGGTACTGCCGGGGAACAAGGCCGACTTGTCGGTGGCAATTGCCCCGTCGTCGGCCGGCGTGGCGGCCGGATTTTCACCGTCGAAATAGGAATTGTTGTAGAAAACTTGCCGCCCTACGACGTCCGCGACGGTGAAATCCGCATAAACGGTCTCCACATTCGCCGGCGTTGTCTGGCTCGATGCAGTCGGAGGGAGCCTGATCAGTTTCAATGCCTTCGCCCCTAGTGCGAAGTTCAGGCTCACGATGTTCTCGTCGGCCGTGTCGATGACCTGGTCGCGATTCAAGTCGAACGGCGTCGAGCTGGATTGCGCATCGCCGCCGATGAACTCGCGAACGCGACCCAGATCGTACACGTTGACGACTGCGTTGGTCGTGGAATCGCCTATCTCGCCGATCGCGTTGCCGAAGGCAAACACGTCGCTCAACAGCAATTTGGTGCGGACCGTGGGTTTCACGGTGACTTGCAACCATTGTTTTTCGATCGCGTTGTCCGGCCAGGTGATCGTGACGCGCGCCGATCCTCCACCCCCCGCGCCGAATCGCACCGCGATGTCGCTGGGGGGCGGCGCTGGCGTCCAGCCGGCTGGATCGCTAGTGTTTCCGACGCGGAAATCGAAGTCCTCGGCCGTCAAGGCCTCGGTCAGCCCCGCGATATCGACCATGATTCCGTCGATCCCACGGCTGTAGTTGGTGTAGTTGGCAAAACTGCCCGTGCCGCCCGGCGTGAGAGCGAGTTTGTCGGCGGCAATCGCGTCGTCGTCGTTCGCATTGGCGGCGGCGTCATTGCCGTCAAATTGCGAATTATTGTAGAACACCCGACGAAAAATGACGTCGGACCAGGCGGGTTCGACACTGGGAGTAATCAATCGCAGGCTGCCGGTCGAGCTGGTGGCGAACGTGCGGGCGATCATTTCGTCGGCCGCGCTGACCACGCCGTCGCGGTTGTAATCGTATGGTGACGCGAGAGAAACCGGATCGTTCAGGCCACGCGGATTCAAACGCACGGCCGATTGGTCCAGCACGTTGACCATCGTGCTCTCCGGGCTATTTCCGCTTTCGCCGATCGCGTTGCCGAAATAAAAGACGTCCGGCTTCGAGAGACCCGTATTAGGAGTGGCGCGCACGCCAACTTGCAGCCATTGGTTTACGATCGCGCCGTCCGGCCAGACGATGGTGACGCGAGTCGAGCCGGCTACACCCGCCCCGGGCCGCGCCGTTATGCTCGCCGGCGCCGGCGCGAAAGCCCACGTTTTGGGATCGTTGTTGTTGCCGACGTGAAACAGAAAGTCGGACGCTGTCGGAGAACCCACGATTCCCGCAATGTCGACGATCACGCCATTGATCCCGCCCCGGTAACTGGTGTAATTGGTGAATGTCGCCGTCTGACCGGGCAGCAAGGCCGTCTTGTCAATCGCGATGGCCCCGTCGTCCGACGCGTTCGCCGCGGGATCGTTGCCGTCGAAGCGAGAGTTATTGTAGAAGACGCTCCGGCTAACCACCACGGATACCGCTTCCAGCGGCACGGCAATCGTGTTCGCCGGCGAAGCGCTCAATAGTCGGCGGTCCTCGAGCGCATCAATCGACGGGCAGAAATACATCGGCAAACGCCGTTCCCGCGCGCGACCGTCACGCCGGCGGGCTGGCAGCCAATCTCGAATTTTGCGCAATTGCATGCGTTTCTCAAGCCGACGAATACCGAAAGCTGGACCATCCGCCGCAGCCGGGGCAAGAATTGGTGCGCACATCTGACGACTGGGGTCGCCCGTCCGACGCAGATTCGAGACAGCTTGCTCCGGAAGGAGCAAGCGATGAAGTCAGACAAGCAACCCCTCGAGTTTGCCTGATGCAAACGCGAGTCCCGCAAGCCACGGTGGTCAGTCCAGTAGCGGCCTCTTTGCGGCAACTATGTTCCGGAGTTGCTTCGAAACCGCCAAGCGAGCAGAACGCTTGGCCCGGACTGATTCTAGCGAACCGTGAGCGATCGTTAAAGCACTAATTCAAAGATTTTGCTTAAAAAGTAATCTCGCATCGTGCAAATGCGACTTCCGAGTCGGGTGTTCGGGACGTTGGCCCATGGTTCCGGGGATTGACCGATCTTGACCGATGGCAATAACTTAAATATCGTCCCCATCGTCGATCACCAGGCCCCCCCGAGTGCGGCAATGACTCTTGCGCGGCAGTTGAGCCAGCGGGCCCAGTTCTCCGGCCAGCAGCCGATCAGTGAGCTGATGCGCTTGGCGCTTGTGCGCCCTGAGCTCATTTCGCTAGCCGCCGGCTTTGTCGACCAGGCGAGCCTGCCCGTCGCCCAGACTCAGCGGGCGATCGACACCATACTAGCCGACGAAGCTGCCGCGCGGGCGGCACTGCAATATGGCACAAATGCAGGATATCTGCCGTTGCGCGAGGCCGTGCGCGGGCGGTTTCAAGCCGCCGAGGGTCGGCGGTCGGCTCCGCCGGCGACGGTCGAACAAGTGGTTTTGACCGCCGGCAGCAACCAAATGTTGCACCTGGTGGGCGAGGTTTTGCTCAATCCGGGCGATATCGTGCTGTGCGCCGCACCCACGTATTTCGTGTATTTGGGCATCTTGGGCAGTCTTGGTGCGCGTGCAGTCGGCGTGGCCATCGACGAGCAGGGCATGATTCCCGAGGCGCTCGAAGAGGAACTCACGCGCCACGACGGTCGCGGACAGCTTTCACGCGTCAAGGCGATCTACGTGACGAGCTATTTCGAAAATCCCAGCACGGTAACCCTATCGCTAGCGCGTCGCGCTCAGATTGTAGAGATCGCCAAGCGCTGGTCTCGTCAGTCGACAATCTATGTGATCGACGACGCGGCGTACCGCGAACTGCGCTACGCCGGCGACGAGTTGCCCAGTTTGCGGGCCTTTGATCAGGACGGGAACACGGTCATCGTGGCTGAGACGTTTTCAAAGTCGTTTTCGCCGGGGGTGCGCGTGGGCTGGGGCATACTTCCGCCCGCGCTGGTCGATCCAGTCTGCAGCCTGAAGTCGAACATCGACTTCGGTTCGCCGAATCTGAATCAGCACTTGATGGCCAAAGTGCTTGAGCTAGGGCTGTTCGAGCCGCATGTTGCGCAATTGCGGGCCAACTATCGTAAGAAACTGCAGGCCATGTTAAGAGCCATGGAGGAGTTCCTCTCCGATATTCCCGGCGCGCGTTGGCATCCGCCCAGCGGAGGACTTTATGTCTGGCTCGAATTGCCAGACGGCATGGACGCCGGTCCTGGCGGCGTCTTGATGCAGCATGCCATCGACGAGGGCGTGTTGTACGTGCCGGGTGAGTATTGTTATCCGGCCGAGGGCGTCGCAAGCCGCCGCGACCGAATCCGTTTGAGTTTCGGCGTGCAAGACGTTGACAGTATTCGCCGCGGCATCGAGGCCCTCTCGCGGGCGATTCGTCGGTCGTCCTGAACCAGGTGCGGTCCCCTAATCCAGCGAGTGTTCCCCCCAGCAGGCAGTTTCGTGGTTAGCGCCGAAACAACTCCTCGCATCAAGCGACCCGGGCACCTATTGATCGTCGATCGATACCTGCTGCGCCAGTTTCTGCAAGCGTTTTTGATTTGTTTTATCAGTCTTACGGGCCTGTTCATCGTCATCGACGGCTTCACGAACCTCGACGAGTTCATTTCGCACGCGCGCGAAGGAAGCAGCGTGCTGGCGGTAATGGCCGAGTATTACTCATATCAATCGTTGGCCTTCTTTGACAGTACGAGCCATATCCTGACCTTGATTGCCGCCATGTTCACGATGACGTGGATTCAACGCCACAATGAAATGACGGCGCTCGAGTCGGCGGGCATCCCGAAAGCCAGAATCATCAAACCTGTGATCGGCGCAGTCCTGGCGATCATCATCGTTCGCGTGGCCAACCGCGAGTTGATCATGCCCGCGGTCCGGGGGCCTCTGAGCCGCAATGCGCAAGACCTGAGCGGCACCAACGGCAAGCCTTTGCGTCCGCGATACGACAATGAAACCGGCCTGCTGCTCGGTGGATCCGGATCGCGAACCTTTGCCAACGAACGGCGGATCGAAAAGCCCGACTTCTACATGCCCGCGGGGCTGAACCGCTACGGCGCACGGCTGATCGCGGAAAGCGCCTTCTACCGGCCGGCCGGCGCGGATCACCCCAGCGGCTATTTGTTTCGCAACGTCGAGCAACCCAAGGGTCTCGATCGAGAGGCGTCGTTGACGTTGGGTCCGCGGGTCGTGCTGCTGACGCCGCGAGACTATCCCTGGCTCAAACCGGACGAATGTTTTGTCGCCACCGACGTCGGCTTCGAGCACCTGGAGGCGGCCAACACCTGGCGGCGGCTGTCGAGCACGGCCGATTTGATTCGCGGCTTGCGAAATCGGAGTCTGGACTTCGGGGCCGACGAACGGTTGGCGATCCACGCCCGCATCGTGCAACCGCTGCTGGACATGACGTTGTTGTTCCTCGGTCTGCCGCTCGTGCTGTCGCGGTCTCAGCGCAACGTTTTTCTGGCGATCGGACAGTGCCTGGCGTTGGTGATCGCGTTTATGCTGATAGTATTTGGCTGCCAATATCTGGGCTCGAGTTATTTGCTGGAGCCGGCGCTGGCTGCCTGGCTGCCGTTGATGATTTTCGTGCCCGGCGCCGTGGCGCTGTCTCAACCGCTTCGTGAGTAGAATCAGGGTTTTCGAACGATGACCAATGAGCGATCGACCGTCGACGAAAATGCCACTCCGTGGGTCGAGGGGCTGACCATTCCACAGGTCTTGAAAGAGACCGCCCGCCGCTATCCAAACCACGACGCTCTGGCCTTCCCGGCATTGGGCCTGCACGTGAATTACCGCGAGTTTTCCGAGCAAGTCGACCTGGCGGCCCGGGGGCTGGTGGCGCTGGGCATCCGCCAGGGCGAGCACGTGGCGATTTGGGCCACCAATGTGCCCGAGTGGGTCGTGCTGCAATTCGCGGCCGCGCGGATCGGCGCGGTGTTGGTGAACATCAACCCGGCCTATCGCCCGTTCGAATTGAAGTACGTGCTCAATCAGAGCGATTCGATGGCGTTGTTTTTGGTGTCGAAGTTCAAGACCTCCGACTACTTTGCCATGCTGGCCGAGGTTTGTCCCGAGTTGGCCAGCTCCGAGCCCGGCCAACTCCACTCCCCGGACTTTCCGAAACTGCGCTGGGTCGTGGCGCTGGAAGGTCTCGCGCCGCGGGGCGGCATGACTTGGAAGGCGATGCTCGAGCGGGCCCGGTCGACACCAGCGGCCAGGCTCGATGAAATCGACACCACCCTGAAAGCGGGCCAACCGATCAACATTCAGTACACTTCGGGGACCACCGGCTTTCCCAAGGCGGCCATGCTGAGTCATCGCAATCTGCTGCTCAATGGTTATTACACCGGCATGTGCCAGGCCCTGACCGCCGACGACCGCGTTTGCATTCCCGTGCCGTTTTATCATTGCTTTGGCTGCGTACTGGGCACCATTACCTCGGTCGTGCACGGCGCGGCAATGGTTATTCCCGCCGAAAGTTTCAACGCCAGGGCCACGCTCGACGCCATCGAGAAAGAGCGGGCCACGTCGCTGTACGGCGTGCCCACGATGTTTATCGCTCAGTTGCAGGATCCGACGCTCGCGGGCCGCGATTTGAGTTCGCTGCGCACCGGGGTCATGGCCGGCAGCCCCTGCCCGATTGAAGTCATGCGACAGGTGATCGACCGCTTGGGCGCCGGCGAGGTCACGATCGGCTATGGACTGACCGAAGCCTCGCCGATCATCACGCAAAGCCGCAACACCGACCCCATCGAAATCCGCGTGGAAACGGTCGGTCGCGTGCTGCCCGGCGTGGAAGCGAAAATTGTCGATCCGGCCACCGGCCGCGCGCTGGGCGATAACGAACAGGGCGAGCTCTGCGCGCGGGGGCACGGTATCATGCTCGGCTATTACAAGAACGAGGAAGCCACGCGCACGGCCATCGACGCCGAAGGCTGGCTGCACTCGGGCGATTTGGCGGTGCGCCTGCCCAACGGATATTACCGCATCACCGGCCGGATCAAGGACATGGTGATCCGCGGAGGCGAGAACATCTATCCGCGCGAGATCGAAGAGTTTCTGTTCGAGCACCCCAGCGTCGAGCAAGCCGCCGTGGTGGGCGTGCCCGACCAGAAATACGGCGAGGAGCTGTGCGTGTGGGTGAAACTCAAATCCGGGTGCACCTGCTCGCAGGACGACCTCCGCGACTTCTGCCGCGCCAGCCTGGCCCACTACAAAGTGCCGCGCTATGTAAAATTCGTCGACAGTTTTCCCCAGACCGTGACCGGCAAGATCCAGAAGTTCAAGATCCGCGAGCTGATGATCGCCGAGTACGCGCTCGAAGAGCAGAAGACGGCGTAGCGGCCAGTTGAAAAATTGGGACAGGCACCTCGCAGAGGTGGCTTTTCACGGTATTCGCGGGCTCGGAGCCAGTCCCATTTTTCAACGGCCCGCTTAGGCGCCGCCCGCGCCGTGACCGCCGGCCTACTCCTTGATCAAGTCCTTGACCGTCATGCCCGAGGGGATCATCGGCAGCACGTGCTCCTGATAGGGCACTTCGACGTCGAGCACGTAGGGACCGGGGTACTCGATCATCTCGCGCAGCGCCGCGTCGATTTCCGATTTCTCTCTCACGAACCGCGCGCCGGCGCCAAAGCCCTTGGCGATCGTGACAAAGTCGGGATACCGGCCCGAGCATTTGTCCGGCTTGCCCTGGCCGATGGCCTCGGGGTTGTCGATCGGTCCCAGATACGTGTGGGCCCGATTGCCTTCGTGAAAACGGTCTTCCCATTGGACCACCATGCCCAGGTGTTGGTTATTGAGCAAAAGCACCTTGACCGGAATCTTTTCGCAGAAGCAAGTGGCCAGTTCCTGCACGTTCATCAGAAAACTGCCGTCGCCGTCGATGTCGATCACCAGCTTGTCGGGATGCGCGACCTTCGCCCCGATGGCCGCGGGCAGGCCGAAACCCATCGTGCCCAAGCCCGAGCTGGAGCACCAGGTCCGCGGCTCCTTGAGCTTGTAATGCTGGGCTGCCCACATCTGATGCTGGCCGACACCCACCGTGACGATCGTCTGCATGTCCTTGGTCAGCTCCCACAGCCGGTGAATCGCGTACTGCGCAGAGAGCGCGCTGTCGTTCTTGCCAAAGCGGAACGGATCGCTCTTCTTCCAGGCCGCGATCTGCGCGTGCCACGCGCTCAAATCCTCGGGCGCTTCGACAACCTTGTTCAGCTCGGCCAGCGCGTACTTGATGTCGCTGACGATCGGGATGTGCGCTTCCTTGTTTTTGTTGAGCTCCGACGGATCGACGTCGATGTGCACGATCTTGCCATGCTTGGCAAATTCCGAGACCTTGCCCGTCACGCGATCGTCGAAGCGGACGCCAAAGGCCAACAGCAAGTCGGCCTGATCCACGGCGTAGTTGGCATACACGCTGCCGTGCATGCCCAGCATGTCGAGCGACAGCGGGTCGGGACTTGGAAACGCGCCCAGCCCCATCAGCGTCATGGTGACGGGGATTCCGGTCTTGTGCACCAGCTCGCGCAATTCCGCGCTCGCTCCGCCCAGGATGACTCCGCCGCCCGCGTAGATCACCGGGCGCTTGGCCCGCTTGATCGCCGCCGCCACCTGAGCAATCTGCTCGCTGCGGGCCTTGCGCTCCAGCACGTGATAGCCCGGCAGGTTCATGGGCGCGTCGTAGTCGGGCACGATTTGCGCCTGCTGCACGTCCTTGGGCACGTCGATCAGCACGGGGCCCGGGCGGCCGGTGGTGGCGATGTGAAACGCCTCGCGCATGACGCGCGTCATGTCGTTGACGTCGGTGATCAGGTAATGATGTTTCGTGATGCCGCGGCAGACTTCGACAATGGGCGTTTCCTGGAAGGCGTCGGTGCCGATGACGGCCGTCTTGACCTGGCCGGTGATGGCGATCAACGGAATGCTGTCCAGCTTGGCGTCGGCGATGCAGGTGACCAGGTTCGTGGCGCCGGGGCCGCTGGTGGCCATGCACACGCCGGGCTTGCCGGTGGTGCGGGCGTAGCCTTGGGCCGCGAAACCGCCCCCCTGCTCGTGGCGGGGCAGGATCGTGCGGATGCGGTCGCGGTACATCGTCAGCGATTGGTGCAGGGGCATGCTGGCGCCGCCCGGATAGGCAAATATGACCTCGACCCCGTGATTCACAAGCGATTCCACGAGGATGTCGGCCCCGGATTGCATTTGCCGGCCGGTGCGTTTGCTGGTCGAAGTCGCCACGATCAATGCCCTCCTGGAAGGCTGATAAAGCCGCCGTCCGAACCCATTTCGTGCAAACATATTAACATACGTCGCCGGGCCGTCTCTGACAAATATGTCGGTGTTTCTGCAATCAATAGATCGTGTTTCGCGGGTTTGGTTCGCGGGGTTGGGCTTGAGACCGGAGGCTGGAGGGGGTTGGGAATTTTGGATTTTGGATTGGCGATTTTGGATTGGGGATTGGAGAGGATGTTCGCCCAGGTCGATGGTCCGCTTTGGAGTTATGGTTTCCTCTCGCTCCTCAAGTCTCAAGCCTCGGGCCTCGAGCCTGCTCTCATTCTGCCCCAACGTCTAAAAAAAGTTGCCCGATAGTGACTTAATTGCCAGAGGCCGTGTTTCATGGGGTTTTTCGGCGGTCATCGTGAGGAACGCTGTTCGCTGCGTCCATGTGGGCGCGAGCATTTGGATGAGGCTGGAGGCGAGAGGCCGGAGGCTGGAGGTAAGAGGTAGGAACCACGGGGTCCACAAAATCCGACGCGCCCCATTGGCCTTGGCTGCTTTTACCAACCCCCAATCCCCAACCCCTCCCGCCTCCAGCCTCGGGCCTCCAGCCTGTTGAGATAGTGGTTGGTGAAGGCGCATTGGATTTCTGAACTTCGTCGCTCCTACCTCCAGCCTCCGGCCTGTAGCCGCTCACTCCGCGCGCAGCGCTGCCTGGGAAGAAAAAAATTTGGGCGCCGCCCGCTCCCTCCGAAGTCCGAGGGCTGTTCTTGTTATGGTTTCAAAAAAATGGTTGCCTCGGGTGGAGGCTGTAGCGAGCGAACGGCGCCGCGGGACAACACCGCGTTTCAAAGGCGTACTAGGCGATTGATCCGGCGCCGTTGCCCTCGACCCCGGGTCGCCTTCCGCGGCGGCTTCGATTCGGCAGTACGTTGGTGTACAGTGCTACCGTCCCGGCGCGCTCGTGGATGGCTGCAGCCATCTTGAGCGCGAGTCAACGGCGAGCAAGGCCGGGGCGCAGGCCTGGGTTTAAAGGTCCCTGGGTACGACGCGTGGGCCAAGAACCGCCCCGCGCCGCCCTTCACGCCCCGTTAAATCACTTCAGCGACAGACGATGCTCTGTCCGAATCAGCTACGCGAATTGTCGCCGAGTGCCTGGCCTGATTTCAAGGGGAAGTTTTGCGCTTGCGGAGATTGATTTTGTAGGTCAGGCCGAGGCCCGCGGAGCTACGAGGCTTCGGTTTTTTCCGGGAGTCTCTGCCAAGATTTTTGACAGCCGGGCGGTTTTTGCGATAATCGAAGCGGGATTCCATCGATCGTACTCAGCAGATGAGGACCGCTCATGAGAACTTCGGTTGCGATCGCGTTCTTCGCGGCAATACTGGCCGCGATCTCATGCGAGAACCTCGCCGTGGCTACGAACCTCGTTGTCAATGGTGGTTTCGAGACGGGGCCGCCGATGTTCGACGGTTGGACGGTAATTGACGGGGGCACAGGCGGGCTGATATTGGATCCGTTTTTTCCGCATTCTGGAACTTATGCGGCCGAGTTTTCCGCCACGCACGGCACCCACGATTCGCTCGAACAATTGCTGCCCACGACGCCGGGCATGACCTATGAGGTCAGCTTCTGGCTGGCGAATTCTTGGGGCGATCCTCAGGACAACGATTTTAGCGCCAGTTGGGACGGCATTCCGCTTGTTTCGTTATTCAATGTTCCGACGTCGCCATACACCCAGTACACGTTAAGCGTGCAAGCCACGGGAATTCAGAGTGCCCTTCGATTCACCGGTAGGGACCAGCCAGCCGGCTTGGATTTGGACGACGTCAGCGTCGTGGCAATTCCCGAGCCATCCTGCGGTTCGCTTTTCGCCCTCGGCGCCGTGAGCCTGTGGGCGGTTATTCGTTGGCGGCGCAGTCCAGTAACTTACTGTGCTGAACTGTAATTCCTCCGATTGCCGCGCAACACCGACAAACCGTCGCTGCCACCCGGCGAGTACGTGGTGGCTAGTGGCTGGTGGTTAGTGACTGGTTGAAGAATGATTCGCGACGGTGGTTCAGCATGCTCACGAAGCGACGCGCGAGCGAGGGGCGCGACATGGCACCCTCGCTCGCGCGTCGGGTTAGTGGTGCCCGAGTTGTAGGTCAGGGCCTTGGCCTGACACGCTCTTGGATCATTGGACGCCGCCGCACCAAATCGTCAGGCCAAGGCCTGAGCTACCAATGCTAGCGCCCTCGACGTCGCCAGCCAAGGACAGTGACACCGATCAAGCCGAGCGCGCCGAGCACGAAGGTAGATGGTTCCGGTACTACCTCTGCAAAGTAGTAGCCGACCCCGTCGCCAATGTTGTTCAACGGGGGCAGATTGGCGTAGACGATGATTTGCTGAGTACCAACAGGGATGTTGTCCCAAAAGGCGGCATTGGTATGCGTGCCCGAGGCGTTAATGAGCGAGCCTAATACGATGTCCCCGTTGGGATTCATCACCATGTCGTATTGACCGGGCACTCCCGCGGCACCGACGTTGTCTTCGTTGCCAAGGAGGTTGAGCATGCTCGGCTGCTGCGGGTTGCTGTTGACGTCGATCAACTCAACGCGATAGGCAGGCTGCGCAACTTCGCTGGTCGTGTTCCACATTCCAAACACCAAATTCGGCAGAGACCCGGTGTAGCCGTTCAGCGTAAATATCACTTGCGACGTATTGATGTTTCCACCGGGCAAGGGACTGTTGGGGTCGCCATAGACCGTCATCGCCAGATGTCCTTGCACCTGCCCGGTGCCGGGGAACAGTGTCGGAAACGCAGACGGGAAAATCAACGGGTTGTCGTTGTCGGCATATCCCACGGCGGCAGGCGACGAAAAGACGTGGCTGACCGTGATGACCCCATTGCTGTTGTTGCTCGTGAACGTAGTGGACGCCGCATTCCCAGAAAGGCCGTTGCCAGAGACGCTCAGAAAGTCGAATTGTGTCGCCGACGCGGCATTCGTCGAAACGCAGACAATCGCCAGCACCAACAAGCCAAGGCGTGGGACCAGGGAGCCTTTTGTCGCGGTCGCAACCGAGCGGCAATTCGTCGATAGAATCGTGGTCATGAGCGTTTCTCCAAACTGCGAGGAAATTGAAATCAAGACATCGTATCCGTCCGAACGATCGGGCCCATTATCGCCTGCCCAGGCCGTTGAAGCCAGCTACGCGGCCCGTTTTCTGGCCGCGTTCGGGTGGGCGGGGAACCAGACGGCGGGCGGCAACGATTGCGTCAGACAAGTTTGTCGGGGTGCCGGAGGCAGAAGAAAGTGGTGGCCAGTGGCTCGTGAAGAGGGATGCGCGGCGGTGGTCGAGCAGGCTCGCGAAGCGCGAGGCACGGCACCGGGCGAACGAAAAACTTGCGTTTTCCAGGCTGAACGGCATAATCGCTCGCTGGCGGCCACGTCGTGCACATCACCTAGACCGGAGGTCGAGCCATGCGACTTGCTCATCGGATCAAAATCTTGTTTCTAGCGTTGGCTGCAACGATCGCGATCGCCCCATGCGCGTTTGCCGCTGCGCTTGAGCCGATCCACGGAACATTTACGGCCTCCGATGGAGTGAAGATCCATTACCTCGAAGCCGGCAAGGGTTCGCCGGTGGTGTTGATTCACGGCTACACGGGCACGGCCGAGGGCAATTGGTTTTCGAACGGAGTGGCCGAGGCGCTGGCCAAGAACCATCGCGTCGTGGCCATCGACTGCCGCGGCCACGGCAAGAGCGAAAAGCCCACCGATCCGGCCAAGTACGGTCCGCAAATGGCCAAGGACGTGCTGGAGATGATGGATCACTTGAAAATCGACAAAGCGCACGTGCACGGATACTCGATGGGCGGATTTATCGTCACGCAATTGCTGAGCATGAAGCCCGAACGATTTATCACCGCCAGCTACGGCGGATCGGGCGTGCCCGAGGTCGAGGACAAGTACAAGGACGAGGTGCCCAAGGACGAGCCGGGTCCCGATCCCCAAGAGGCCGAAGCCAGCGCCAAGCTGCGCGCCAGTCCCGACCGTGATGATGCGGCGCTTGGCGCCGTGCGCCAGTACCCATGGAAGCCGAGCGAGCGCGGCATGATCGACCTGGCGAAAATCCGGATTCCGGTGCTGGCGATCAACGGCCAGTTCGATGGGCCAAACGCCAAGACGCATCGCATGAAACGCGAGCTGGCAAATTTCACCGCGGTGGTGCTGCCCGGCAAGTCGCATCTGACCGCCATCATGGCTGAATATATTCCGCAACTGTACATCGATTCGCTGGTGAAGTTCATTAACGAAAATGATCGATCTTGACGCGGCCGGTTGCCCTTGCGGTCGACACCTTGGCTGGACTCTGGAGGCGCGATGAGCGAAGTTCACCGAATAGCCAAACAATTGCAGCGGACGTTCCAAGGCCGCGCCTTTCACGGCCCGGCGGTCGACGAGGCACTGGCCGGCGTCACGGCCAAGACGGCGGCCAAACGGTCGCCCAAGGGCGCACATAGCATTTGGCAGATCGTGCTGCACATGGCATTTTGGCAAGAGGCGATCACCCGCTGGCTGCAAGGAAACCACGCCCGCCCGGGTCCGGGCGATGACTGGCCCCCGATCAGCGACAAAAGCGAGGCCGCCTGGCAACAGGCGCTGCGGCGGCTGCGCGCGTCGAATGATGCCTTGCGCGACGAGGTGATGATGCTGGACGAGGCGCGATTGGAAGAGCCCATTTTTGAGGGAATGTCCAAGGTCTACGTGGCGCTGAACGGCATCATCCAGCACAACACGTATCACTCCGGGCAAATCTCGCTCTTGAAAAAGATCAACGGTTGAGAGCGTCCCCAGGGCTGACGCCCTGGGCTATTCTGTTCGACGCCTCCGGCGTCGCGGAAGCCGGATCTGCGCCACCGTTATGCGATGCAGACAGCAAGCGAGATACGTCGCTGTTAAAACGCCGAAGGCGTTCAACACGTTAGCCCAGGGCAACGCCCTGTGGACACGGGCGCGGCAGAATCGGCTTCGCGATCCGAGTTTTCCGCCGGCAGCCGTTTCGAGTAGAATATCCGGCCATGGATCACAGCCCGCCACGTCCGCGTGCTTCGAGCCACGCGTTTGAATTCATGAACGCGCGCCAGCGCGACGGTCTGTGTGCCGTCAGTCGCCGCAGCGTGCTCAAGGCCGGCCTGGCGGGCATTGCGGGCCTGTCGCTGGCCGACGTGCTGCGACTTCGCGCGCAAGCAGCGCAACAGCAAAATCCGTTGCCCGCGGGCAAGAGCGTCATTCTGCTGTGGATGACCGGCGGACCCAGCCATATCGACACCTGGGACGTCAAACCCGAGGCGCCGCGGGAAATTCGCGGTCCGTTTTCCACGATAAGCTCGAAACTTCCCGGCGTGCTGTTGTGTGAATATCTGCCAAAGCAGGCGGCGATGATGGATCGTCTCACCATTATTCGCTCGGTCGACGCGCGGTTCAGCAACCACGAACCCAACCAGGTTTTTCAAACCGGCAATCTCGACGCCGAGCCGCGCATCAATGGCGAGGCCGAACGGTATCCGGCGATCGCTTCGATCGTGTCGAAGCATCGAGAGGCCACCGGCCAGGGAATGCCGCAGAGCGTCGTGCTCAACATGCAATCTCGCTCGCACGTTGCCTGGGGCGGATATCTGGGCAAGCAGTTTGATCCGTTCGTGGGCAACCAGGCCAGTTCTCTGTTCAAGCTGCCGCGCGGGCTGGACCAGGACCGCGTGAACACGCGCCATGGGCTTGCCCAGCAGTTCGATCGATTGCGTCGCGACTTGGATATCTCCGGTTCGATGGCCGCCGTCGATCGCTTTGGCCAGCAGGCCGTCGAGATCGTGACGGGGCAGCGGGCTCAGCAGGCGTTTGATCTCACGCTAGAGCCGGCTGCGGTGCGCGACCGTTATGGGACGCATAACTGGTGCCAGCAGGCCTTGCTCGCGCGGCGCCTGGTGGAAGCTGGCGTGAGTTTTGTGACGGTCGACCTGAGCAACCACGGCGCCTCGGGAACCTGGGACACGCACGGCGATAACATTCCGCCCTACGGCGGAATCTGGAACGGGCTGCGGCCGCTTTTGCCGGTGTTCGACCATTTGCTGACAACGCTGGTGTCGGACTTGGGCCAGCGCGGGCTGCTCGACGACGTGCTGGTGATCGCGATGGGCGAGTTCGGCCGCACGCCCAAGCTCGGCACGCAGGGCAGCACCGACGGCCGCGATCATTGGCCGGTCGTCATGTCGATGACGCTGGCCGGCGGCGGAATGCGGCATGGCCAGGTGATCGGCGCCACCGAGCGCGACGGCGGACAGATCAAGGAGCGCCCCGTGACCCCGGGCGATCTGGCGGCCACGATCTATCATCACATGGGCGTGCCCATCGACGGCACGTATCTCGATTCGCGCGGTCGCCCGCGCTACTTTGTCGAACACGGCGAACCGATCCGCGAGCTTGTGTAGCGATATGCCGCAAGCGGCGTGCGATTGGCGCGCGCCGGATGACGTTTATTCGTCGAGTTGTTTGCGAATGAACGCCAGCGCTCGGGCGAAGGCGTCGATCGCCGCGGGATTCGACTTGTCCGGTAATCCGTGTCCGCCCCCTTCGACCGTGATCAACTCGTGCGGCACGCCATGTTTCTTCAATTCCACGGCCATATCGGCCGATTCCTGATACGGCACGTCCGTGTCGGCGGTGCCGTGCACCATCAGGATCGGCGGGTACCCGGACGTGATATTTCGGACCGGACAGAATCGATCCAGCTTCGATCGCTCTGTTTTAGGGTCGAAGCCGGTGACTTCGCGGGTCCATAATCCATTCTGCCGCAGATACAAATAGTACGTGCCGCGTGGGCGGCTGTCGGAACCGGTTTTTGGTTCGCCGCCCACCGCGCGGTCGGCTTCGTCCTTGGTTACGAGTGGGCTTTTTCGATAATGCGCCGATGGCTCGACGTACCAAGGACCGTCGACGTCGCCGTATCCCCAGTAGGCCACCAGCGCCTTGGGACGCGGTTCGACGCAAATGCCGGTCATCATCGTCAGATATCCGCCCGCCGATCCGCCGGCAACGACGATTTTTTGGGGATCCAAATGCAGCTTCTCTGCCGCCTCGGCGTGGATCCAGCGAAATGCGTCTTGCAAATCCTCGATAATCGCGGGCAGCTTGACTTCGGGCGCCAGTCGATAGTCGATCGAGATCAGAACGTAATTATTCTCTTTGGCCAGCTCGACGATATCCTTGGGCACGCCCTGGCGGTTGCCCATGATTAGTGCGCCGCCATGAATCCAAACCACGGCCGGCCGCGTCACTGCCGCGTTGCGGCGGTGCACGTCGGCATGAATCCTGGTCGGCCCGACGGTCTTGTAGGCGAACGTCTCTTTGGTCCAGGCCTGTTCGTTGGCGCGCAGGGCGCGGCCATCAAGGACGTTCAGCGAACAGAAGACGGCGGCAGCCAACAAGCTGATGGCCGTGCGATGACTGCCGCGCCATCGCCGCGTCTGATTCATCGATTGCTCCCTCCTGGTGGACGCAGACAAGTCGCTATTGTGGCGCCGATCGGGCGCGGCGGCGTCGGGCCGCGACAAACGAGCCTACGCACAACAGCACGTAGATGAAACACACCAAGGCCATCAACGTGATCATGGCAACGGGACGGCGGACCGTCACATCGTCGGAGAAGAGTCCGCTCACGTTTCCTTTCATGACAATCCGACCGGCGGCCAGCAGAAAGCCGATCAGGCCGATGGCCGCGGCGGCGTGCATGGCGTGCATCCGCGCGGCTGGGCGATGGGCCACGATGCCCGCCACGATCAGCAGCGCTCCAAATGCCGCAGGAATCAAAGCTGTGGGGCTGGGAGCCTCTTGAGCCGATCCGAAATAGCCGAACAGACCGATGGCGGTGAGCACCACCCCTACGAAAGTTGTCACGTGATGCATGTTGTTGTCTCCTTACGCTCGAACATTCATGCGTAATTGAAAGCCGTAGGACACCGTCAACCGTTTGCTGACCGGTGGCGAACATCCATGTTTGAGGCGCCGTGCCCGTCGCGACATTGTAGCATTACCGCTGGCGCAGGGCACGTTGACATTAGCGGGCCAGCCGTTAGGCTGAGCGTTCCGCACGCTGCATGCCTTTTTTCAGCCAACTCGCCGGATCTGAGTGCCCGATGAAGGCCGTCGCCGTCAAACCCGGAAAGCCCGACAGCGTCCACCTGGCCGATCTCCCCAAGCCGCTCGTGCACGACGTGCCGGGCGGGCGTGGCGTGTTGGTTCGCGTCTTGAAGATCGGCGTCGACGCTACGGACCGGGAAATCAACGAAGCCAAGTACGGCGCCGCTCCGCCTGGGTACGATTTTCTGGTGCTTGGTCACGAGTCGTTTGGCATCGTGGAGGCCGTGGGGCCCAGCGTGACGCACGTCAAACCGGGCGACTACGTCACCGCCACGGTGCGCCGTCCCGGCGGTTCGATCTACGACCAGATCGGCACCTCTGACATGACCAGCGAGGAGGTGTATTATGAGCGTGGCATCAATTTGCTGCACGGATTTTTGACCGAGCACTTCGTCGACGACGCCGAGTTCATCGTCCGCATGCCCGGCGGATTGAAGCACTTGCACGTGTTGGTCGAGCCCATGAGCTGCGCGACCAAGGCGGTGCAGCAGGCCTACGAAGTGCAGCGGCGGCTGCGCGTGTGGCGGCCGAAAATCGCGTATGTCATGGGGGCCGGGCAGATCGGGTTGCTAAGCACGCTGGTGCTGCGTTTGCGCGGCTTGGAGGTGTATACGCTGGCTCGCGGCGAGCCGCCGTCGCTCAAAAGCGAACTGGTCGAAGCCCTCGGGGCGAATTACATCAGCACGCGACAGACGCCGTCGTCGGAATTGGCCGAGCGCGTGGGCAAGGCCGATTTGATTGTCGACGCCACGGGCTCGAGCGCCGTGGCCTTCGGCTGCATGCAATTATTGGGGCACAACGGCGTGCTGGTGT
Source organism: Planctomycetia bacterium (assembly GCA_041497975.1). Classification (GTDB taxonomy): domain Bacteria; phylum Planctomycetota; class Planctomycetia; order Pirellulales; family PALSA-1355; genus PALSA-1355. Next base: position 26,597 of record JBGQHN010000004.1, read on the forward strand.
GGACCAGCGTCACCGGCGGGCGGCAGCACGTCGAGGTCCCCTCGGACAAGGTGAATCTCGATTGGGTGCTCGGCAACAAGCTGCTCCTGGGTTCGGTCAACGCCAACCGCGAGCATTTTGAAATGGGAATCAAGGACTTGGCGCTCGGCGAGGTGATGTATCCCGGCGTGATCAAGCGCATCTTGACCACGCCGATCCGGGGGCTGGACAACTACCCTCAGATGATGCGGGCCCTGGTCGAGGACCAATCGGCGCTCAAAGTATTCGTCGACGTCGCCGAGGGCTAGCCGCCTGTTGAAAACTGGGACAGGCACCTCGCGGATGTGGTTTCTAACTGGTTTCGGGCGATCAGGCTCGGAAGAGAGTCCCATTTTTCAATGGTCTGCTAAGCCAGCCACGGGGCCAGTCGCTGGAGCGACCGCGTCTCACCGATTAGGAGACAACCGTGCGATCTCTCGTTTGTTGGGGATGGTTGGCGGCCGCTGTCGTCATGGCGGCCGAGGCATTGGCGGGTGAGCCGCTACTTCGCGTGATGACTTTCAATCTCCGCTATGCCACGGCGCCCGACGGGGACAATGCCTGGGACAAGCGCAAGGAAATCCTGTTAGAGACGATTCGCAACTTCAACCCCGATCTGCTGGGCACGCAAGAGGTGCTGGCGATCCAGGCCGATTACCTTGCGGAGAATTTGAAGGACTACACTCTCGTGGGGATCGGGCGCGACGACGGAAAACGGCGCGGCGAGTTTTCGGCGGTAATGTTCAGAACGTCGCGGTTTGAGCCCGCCGCCTCCGGCACGTTCTGGCTGAGCGAAACGCCCGAGCAACCCGGCAGCAAAAGCTGGGACAGCAGCTTGCCGCGAATCGCCACCTGGGTCCGCTTGCGCGACCGTGCTGACGCGGGTCGCGAGATTTGCTATCTCAACACGCACTGGGATCATCGCGGAAACCAGGCCCGCATCGAATCGGCCAAGATCATCCGCCGCTGGATTAACGAAAACGCGGGCAACAGCCCAGTCGTAGTCACGGGTGATCTCAACATCACGGAAGATCACGAGGGCTACCGCACGTTGGCCGCGACCGACAGCGCACCGCGGCTGCGCGACGTTTTTCGCCTATTGCATCCATCGCGGGGGCCCGAGGAAGCGACGTTTCACAATTTCTCGGGCGGCAGCCGCGGCCGGCGAATCGATTTCATCTTCGCTTCGCCCGAGTGCACGCCGATCGAGGCCGCGATCGATCGCAGCAACCGTGACGGTCACTTTCCGTCGGACCACTATCCAGTGACTGCCGTGCTGGCTATGGACCGTAATGCCGTCAAATAGACGTTCGATGTACTCTTGATGGCTTGCTACGACGCGCCGCGAAATCGTGTAGCGGCCCCCCCCACAGCGCGCGAGCTGTCGTTCGCTGCCCTCTCCGGCTCGACTGAGCTCGCCGAAGTCCGCCAGGGGCGAGAGCCTTGCACCACGACGCGATTGTGATGAGGGGTCTAATTGGCGGGCGCCGGCGCTGCCGCCGAGCCATCCAGGAGTTTCTGCACTCCGCGAATTCCGTAGCCCAGCCAGGCGTGCTCCAGGCCGTTGCGAGTCTGTTTTTGGAGCGCTTCGAGCGCGAGCCGCTTGGCTTCGAGCGCGCCACGGTGCGCCGGCTCACGCGCGAGCGCAGCGTCGGCCAGTCGCAGCCCGCGCACGGCATCGCCCGAGTTAACCGCGTCGCGCGCCCGCGCGACCACGCGATCGGGTCCGCCGGCCAACTCGACCAGGTCGGCATCGGCGATGTTGGGCGACGAGGGATACATGGTCGCGGGATTGAGATCGAACCAACCGACGTACCCATCGTAAATACCCCGCACGCTCCAGGCGACTTTGCCGTACGTTTCGCCGATGTCAAGCTCGGGCGGCAGCTTGATCTCGCGCATCAGCGCGTACACGTCCTTGCCGTCGTTCATCCCCTTGACCGTCGCGTCGTGCACGTATTGGATAGCGTCGCGGTATCGCGTGAGCCGTTTGACGATCTCGTCGTGGCCCTTGATCGGCAGCCCATGGCTGGGCAGCACGACTTCGGGTTTGAGCGCGAGCACCTTGTTGATCGACGTAACGTAATCCAACGCCCAACGGGGCGGCGTGCCTCGCAGCGTGTAGATGTTCGGGAACGAATCATACACATTGTCACCGACAAAAGCCGCTTTGTACTTCGGCACCCAGACGGTCAAGGCATCGGGTGTTTCGCCCGGCGTGTGAAAGATCTCGAACCGCACGCCGCCGAGTTCGAATTCGTAGCGATCGTCAAAGGTAATCGTGGGAGCGACGTGGTACTTCGGCGACTGGTACAACGAGCGCAGCCGCGCCTCGTCGAAATTGAATTGAGCGGCGTTGGAGCGGGCGAAGTAGGACGCCAGTCGATCCTGGTACTCGCAGAACTTGGGGAAATTGCGCTGCGTAACGATTTGCGTGCCCACCTGCTTCCACAGGTGAACGCCGCCGGTGTGGTCTCCGTGGCCGTGCGTCAGAATGATGTAGCGCACGGGGGCCGTGCTGACGGTGGAAAGCAGCTTCTTGTGCCGCTCGGCGACGGCAGCGGACGACGTATCGACGATAACGTTGCCCGCCGGCGTGGTGACAAGAAACGTATTGCCGAAACCGATGCCCTGAAATATGGCCTCGTTGATTTTGAGCGGCTCCTTCTGGTTCTCGCCGAGGCGCGTGAAGTCGAAAACCTGGCCGGGCGCGACTTGGCCCAGGCCGGCTTGAGCGTGGGCGACTGCCGGCCAAAAAGCGATTGCCGCGGCGCCGCAGATCAAGATCGCGCTTGGTCGTAAAGGCATGTTGCACCTTCTTCGAGGCAAGGTTGAAACGGTCTTTGACATGACCCAAAATGCAAAGGCCATTGTGCTGTGTCGACGCAACCCGTGCAACTGACATCCACGAAGACCGTGTCGACGCCTGGGCGCACCGTGCGCTGGCATCGACTACAATGGCCGCGGTGACGCGCCTCCGTCCGGCAGTCAATCGAGAGAATCGATTCATGAAGGCAGCTCAACGATTCCGCTCAGTCCACGCGCGGTGGGGATGGCTTAATGCACGAGTAATCGCGACGGTTTGCCTGTGTGTGCTCCCAGCCTTGAGCGGCTCCGCGTGGGCGCAAGCGGTTTCCTTTACGATCGAAAGCGTCGCGGGCAACGGCCAGAGCAGAGATGTGCCGCGTAGCGGCGGCCTGGCGCTGTACGTCCCGGTCGATTTGCCGTTCGGCGTCGAGCTCGATGCGAAGGGCGCGTTGCACGTGACTTCGGTCGGCCGACATCGCGTGCTGCGACTCGATCCGGCGACGGGCAGGATAAGCAGCGTGGCCGGCAGCGGCATCAAAGGCTACGCGGGCGATGGCGGTCCGGCCACCCGTGCCCTGCTCAACGAGCCCTACGAAGTGCGCTTTGATACTCAACAGAATATGTACTTCGTGGAAATGCAGAACCATCTGATTCGGCGAGTCGACGCCAAGAGCGGAACGATTTCAACCGTGGCGGGCAATCCACAGGATGGCGGCGGCGGCGATCATGGGCCAGCCACCAGGGCGCAGTTTCGCCAGCCGCATAGCATCGCCTTCGATGACCGCGACATTTTGTACGTGGCCGACATTGGCAACCATCGCATTCGCCGCATCGATACCAAATCCGGCACAATCATTTCCATCGCCGGCAATGCCCAGCTCGAACTGCCGAAAGACGGCTCGAAGGCGCAAGGCAGGCCAATTCTCGGGCCGCGGGCCTTGTCGGTCGCCGGCCGCATGCTGTGGATCGCGCTGCGCGAAGGCAACAGCGTCTGGCGATTAGATCTCGATTCCAACACGATTTATCACGTCGCGGGAACCGGCGAGGCGGGCTACTCCGGCGACGGCGGGCCGCCCAAAGCGGCGACCTTCAACGGACCCAAGGGGATCGCTGCCACGGCCGAGGGACTGGTGTACGTCGTCGATTCCGAGAACCAGGCGATTCGCTTGATCGACACCAATACCGACCGGATCTACACCGTGGCCGGCGGCGGGCCTAAAGCGCGCGGCTATGCTGGAGAAAAAACTCCGGCGCTGGCCGCCAAGCTCGATCGCCCGCATGGAATCTGCCTCGCGCCCGGCGGCGGGTTCTACATCGGCGACACGATCAACAACCGCGTGCGGTGGATCAAGCCTCAGTGAGCCGCGGAAATCGTTCCACTTTCTGCTACTGACCGGCCTCATCTGTGGACCAAAGGTCCAACCTGCGAGAGCCAGGGGCCACCGCCCCTGGGAAGATCGCGCACCATGTCGCCACAAGCCCCAGCGGGGCGCTCTTTCCTTTTCGCGGTTGCTCGTCGGTGCCTCATTCGTCTTCGGTTGTCGTGCATCGCGAGTTCAGCACGCGAAAGCGCGAACCGTGAGATTCGCGTGCCGGCTGAAGCGTCAGGTCGCCCCTTTGGGGTTCAGAAGCTCAGAAGATCTCGCGTCGCGAACGTTTCCAGGGGCGATGCCCCTGACTCTCGCAGGTTGGGCCTTCGGCCCACAAGTTTCGCGCTGCTCAGCCCTCAGCCCACAAGGACGAATATACTGAGATGAAAATCGCGGCTGGCCCTACTTCTGCAGCCGATAGAGATGCGTCTTGGTGCGCAGGTAGATCGCCTTGTCGTACACGGCGGCCGAGGCCATCGTGCCGGCGTCCAGAGTGTTCGTCGCCAGGAGGTCCAGGTTGCGATTGGCCGAAAAAACAAACGACTGGCCGTCTTGATTCGAAAAGTACACGCGGCCATCGGCGCAGACGGGCGAGGAGGAGAATTCGCCGCTCAGCCGCATCTGGCGGATCGCTCTGCCGGTGTTGGCATCCAGCACCGAGGCCACGCCCGCGTCGCTGACCATGAACACCAGTTCGCCCACGACCGAGGGGCTGGATCGGTTCGGCACGCCCTTGTCCGTCTTCCATTCGACGGCCGAGTTGGTGACGTCGCCGCGGCCGCCGAGGCGCATTGCAAACAGCTTGAACCCGCCCGAAGCCGTGTTGAGAAACAGTCGCCCGTCGCGATAGATTGGCGGCATGCAGGCGTTCATGCCGCCGTGGTTGATGCGCCAGATTTCTTCGCCCGTTTGCGGCTCATAGGCGATCGTGGCGCCCGCGCTGGGATAGATCAACTGCGGCCGGCCGTTCACTTCGACCACCTTGGCCGTGCCATAGGCTTTTTTCACGTCGCCATTGTCGGAGCCATAGTCGATGTTCCGGTCGCGCTTCCAGACGGTCTTTCCCGTATGCTTGTCGAAGGCCACGACATATTGCACGTCAAATCCGTCATAGGCTACCACGAGCAAGTCGTCGTACACGATGGGCGACGAAGCCGGTCCACGATGGTGATTGCAGAGCAAATCTTGCCGCGTCCAGAGCACCTTGCCGAAGTCCGTGTCGAGGCACGCCGTGCCATGAACGCCGAAATGCACCCAGACGCGACCGGCTTCGATGAACGGAGTCGGCGAAGCGTAGCTGTTGAGCGGATAGCAGAACTGAGGCTCGGCGATCTCGAAGACCAGTACGTCGTGCACGATCCGGCCCGTGGCGCGATCGACGCACACGGCGTACAGTTGTTTGCCGTCTTCGGGCGCAGTGGTCATCCAGATCTGGTCGTCCCAAATGACCGGCGAGGACCAACCGCGTCCGTGAATGGCCGTTTTCCAGGCCACGTGCTCCGACTCGCTCCACGTCACCGGCAGACCCGTCTCCTGGGAGAGGCCATCCCCATCTGGCCCACGGAACTGCGGCCAATTTTCGGCGGCACGAGTGAGGCCGGAGACGGCGAACAGCCACGCCAAGATCGTCATCAAAACGCGCATGGGGTTCACTCGGGGCTACAATCTCGGTCGCTGTCGCTCACCTGTCCATTGTACTGACCAAATCGTTGATGCGCCAGTGTGCCACTGCTTGCTCGTCAAGCAGTGCAACCGTTCCGAAAACACTGCCAGGCAAGCTGGCAGTGGCACACATTTCATGCGCCACGGGCCCGCCGGCCACTCAACTCTACGAGTCCCGGCGCCACGGATTGCCCGAGCGGTACGGATTGCCGGCGGCATAGCCGGACAGCGGTCCCTCGTGGTCGGTCGAGATTTCGCGCACCAGTTCGCCACGCTCGAGAAACTCTGGGCGAAGCTCCGCACCCAAGCCGGGACCGGAGGGAAGCGGAAAGTGTCCGTCAACGGCGACAAGATTATTCGTCAGGGCCTCGCCGAACCACGTGAGATAAAAGGCCCGCACGCTCTCCATGATGAACAAGTTGTACACGCTGGCGCAGAAATGGGCCGCGACCAGGTTGCTCACGGGGCCGCCCGGATTGTGCGGCGCCACGGGAAGCTGATGGCTTTCGGCCAAGGCCGCGATCTTGCGCGCCTCGGTGAATCCGCCGGCCCAATCGATGTCGAACATCACGATGTCGGCGGCGCCTGCCTCGATGACCGGCCGCAAGCCCCAGCGCGTCATGAGCCGCTCGCTGGTGACCAGCGGCGTGCGCGTCGCGGCGCGCAATTGCCGCGTCGCCTGCGGATCGTCGGGCAATATCAGTTCTTCCAGCCACATGGGCCGATACGGCTCGACGGCCCGCGCGATAAGGATCGCGCTGGGCAGATTCCACTGGCAGTGGCCTTCCAGCGCGATTTCGATTTCGTCGCCCATCGCCTCGCGAATGGCGCGGAAACGCGACACGCCATATTCGAGCTCGGCCGGGCTGATGTTCTGGCCCCAAGTACGTCGCGCCAGATCATCAAACGGCCAGATCTTCATGGCCTTGATGCCCGAGGCCAGCAGTTCGCGGGCCAGGCGGACCGGGTCGTCGTGAAAAAGCTCATGATCCGCGTAGGGGCCATAGCTGGCGCACGTGTTGTACAGAGGAATGCGATCGCGGCAGGCCCCGCCGAGCAGGTCGTAGATGGGCCGGCCGGTCAGCTTGCCGAGCAGGTCCCACAGGGCAATGTCGACGGCGCTGATCGCGCGCATTTCGGCCCCCGCGTAGCCGCCATAATGCGCAACCTTGAACATGTGGTGCCACAGCAACTCGATCTGCGTAGCGTCCTGACCCAACAGCACTTTAGCCAGGGTGCCGTGAATCACGCGCGCGACCGCGTCGGGCGATTGAAACGTCTCGCCAAGCCCCACGAGCCCGGAGTCGGTATGCACGCGGACCCATACCAACAGCGGCCGCTCGGGATCGAGAATGGTCTCCAGCGCCGTGATCTTCACGATGTCCACGCTGCCTTGACGTCGGGATTGACCAGGGATCCGGCCGGCCATTTGCCGCTCAGCAGATCCACGATGTTTTGCGCGGCGCCAAGGGACATGTCCTCGATCGCTTGCGCATCGAGCGCCGCGACGTGCGGGCTGATGATCACGTTGTCCAGCGCGAAAAACGGATGGTCCGCTGGCGGCGGCTCAACGGCCAACACGTCGAGTCCCGCGCCGGCCAGGTGGCCCGATTTTAACGCCGCGAGCAAATCAGCCTCGTTGACCAATCCTCCGCGAGACGTGTTGACGAGCACGCTACCAGGTTTCATGCGCGCCAGCGAGTTGCGATTGATCAGCCCGGCGGTTGGCGGGCCCATGGGCACGTGCAGGGTGACAAAATCGGACAGCGACAAGAGCGTGTCCAGGTCGACCAATCGAATGTCGTAGGTCTTGGCGAACTCGAGGTTCGGAAATTCTTCGTGCGCCACGACGCGCATCCCGAAGGCGCTGGCGCGCACCGCGACGCTGCGACCGATCCTTCCCAGGCCGACAATGCCCAACGTTTTGCCCCGCAGCGGAATGAAGGTCGACCGCCGCCGCCAGTTTCCTTGTCGCGTATCGATCGCGTTCGAGACAATGCTGCGGGCGACGGCCAACATCAGCGCCATCGCGTGTTCGGCGACGGCCTGGTGGTTGCCGTCTGGAGTGATCGTCACGGCAATGCCGCGGCGCGTGGCGGCGGCTACGTCGATGCGATCGTAGCCCACGCCATTGCGCGAAATCACGCGCAACTGCGGCAATCCGGCCAGCACGCGCTGGGTGTACGGCTCGCTGCCGGCGATCACGGCCGCGAAGCCGCCAAGCGCTTCCAAGGTGTCTTCCTCGGTAAGCAGGACGGACTTTGCCGGAAAACGCACGTCGTAGCCGGCTTCGTTCAGCAAGGTCGCGTGAGGGCCCGGCGCGCCACGCAGGGCCTCGGTCGTAATCAGCACACTAGGCATTGTAAATCCTTGGTAGTCGAGACGGTGTCAAACTGCTCCCAGGCGGTGAGTGGAAATGACTGGTAAGCGGCGCCGGCTTCCCGGAGACGGAATTGCTCGGCCGCAGCGCGTAATCACTCACGCCTTACCCCGCTGGTGCTCGCGCACTCGGCCCGTTAGTTGCAAAGCAGCGCGCATCAACAGTGCATAATCGGCCGCGATCGCCAACCAATTGACGCCCTTGTCGGCCCACTCGACGAGCAGCTCCGGATCGTCCCCGACGGCGATACCCATGGGGATCTTGGCTTCGCGCGATTTGGCGATCACCGTGTCGATGGCGCGCAGCACCTCGGGGTGCCGCGGCTGACCGGTATAGCCCAGCGAAGCGGCCAGGTCGTTGGGCCCGACGACGACGGAGGTCAGTCCGGGCACCGCCAAGATCGCCGCGATATTTTCCAGCGCTTCGGCTTGCTCGATTTGCACGATCGTAATGATCGTCTGGTTGGCCAATCGGCAATACTCCGGGCCGCCCCGCGCGCCGAAGCCGGTCGGCCGCCGCGGCCCGAAGCCGCGTACGCCCTCGGGCGGATAGCGGCATGCCGCCACCGCCAGGCGCACGTCGTCGGCCGTTTTGACCAGCGGCACGATTACGCCCGCGGCGCCAATGTCGAGCACCGGCTTGATCAACACCGGGTCGTTGGCGGGCACGCGCACCAAGGGCGTGGTTTCAGTTCCCTTCGTGGCCATGATGTGACCCTGCACGCGCTCGAGCGACAAGGCATTGTGCTCGGTGTCGATCCACACGAAGTCGAGAACGCGAGTTAGCGCTTCGGTAACCGTCGGATCGACAAACGTGATGCAGGTGCCCAAAAGCGTCTTGCCGGCGGCAATTTTGTCGCGAAAGAAGTGTCCGTTTTCCACAGCTTTGGGCCCTGGGGGTCGGTGGGTGGCGAGAGTCTTGTCGTGGTGAATCAAAGCAGTTCGGCAATCGGCCGATGTTCGTCGACGAGGTAGCGGGGCCGGCCGTTCAGGTCGAGCACAGTCGTTCGCTCAACATCAATTCCCAAATGATGATAGACCGTGGCCAACACTTCTTGGAAGTGGACCGGTCGATCGAGCGGGACCTCGGCCAAACGATTGGTGGCGCCGACAACCCTCCCGGTGCGCAGCCCGCCACCGGCCAACAGCGCACAGGAAACCCCCGGCCAATGGTCGCGGCCGGCTTGCGCGTTGATTCGCGGGCTGCGGCCCATCTCGCCCCAGGCCACGACCATGACGTCTTTATCGAGCCCGCGGACGTGCAAGTCTTCGACCAAGGCAGCGACCCCGTGGTCGAACAACGGCAGTTCCTGGCGCATGCCCTTGAAATTGGTCATGTGCCAGTCCCAGGCGCCGAATGCCAGAGTAACACAACGAGCGCCCGCTTCGACGAGCCTTCGGGCCACAAGGAATTGTTCGGTCAGTTTCGGCGCCGCGTTGAACCCATCGACCAGGCTCGCGTCGCCCTGGCCGTAGCGAGCGCGCACGTCGGCCGGCTCGCGCGAAATGTCGAGCGCGTCGCGCAAACGTGAGGACGTAATGACTTCCAGCGCTCGCTCGTGAAACATGTCCAGCCCCAGCGTTTCGGCTCCGCCGTCAACCTGGCTGTGCAACTGGTCGAAGGCGGCAAGCAAGGTCCGCCGATCGGACAGCCGCTCCAAGTTGACGCCGTTGAGCGTCATGTTTTGGCGGCTCTGGCCGTCGGGCGTGAACGCGGCATGTGAGGCGCCTAAGAACCCGGGACCGGGATCGTTGTACGGTGGATGAATCATCGGCGCGGCCAGAGCGACGTACGGCGGCACGGTCGGATCGACCGGCCCTTGCAGCTTGGACGCAAACGATCCGAACGTCGGCCAACCGCCGGGCGGCTGCGGGCCGAGCCGGTTCCAGCCCGTGAAACACATGTGGCATGCGTGATCGTCGGGTCCGCCCACGATCGTGCGAATCGGCACCAGCTTGTCCATGATGCGGGCGAGTCGTGGCAGATGCTCGCAAATCCAGATACCCGGCACCGCGGTGCGAATCGGCCGGAATTCTCCACGCACTTCCGCCGGGGCGTCAGGCTTCAAATCGTACAAATCGAGATGCGACGGCCCGCCCGGCATGAAGACCATGATCACCGATTTATGTCTGCGGCCCGAGCCGGCGGCTGCCTCGGCGCGCAGAATGTCTGCCAGCGTGAGGCTGCTCATCGCCAGGCCGCCCAGCTTCAAGAACGCGCGGCGCGACACGCCATCGCACAAGTGGTACGGTCGGCCGAGGATGGATAGCATGGGTCGGGCTCCGGCGGTGCGCTATGCTTGCGGCCGCGGTTCGATGAGTTCGTGCACGACCTTCGCCCCCGTCACCGAGGCGTCGGTAAGGGTTTCGTCCCGCCCGTGATGTCGGAAGGCGAGCCGGTTATGGTCGAGGCCCAACTGATGCAAAAGCGTGGCAAATAAATCGGTCACGTGCACCGGTTTTTCGACGGCCCGATATCCGACGTCGTCCGTCGCGCCGTGCACGTATCCGGCCTTGAATCCACCGCCGGCCAAGAGCAAGCTAAAACCGTTGCGGTTGTGGTCGCGTCCCTTGCCATTCTGCGAAACCGGCAGCCGGCCAAACTCGCCGGTCCAGAGCACGATCGTGCTTTCCAAGAGTCCGCGGGCCTTCAAATCGCGAATCAGGGCGGACGAGGGCAGGTCCGTTTTGCCGGCGATCTTTTCGATCTCCCCCTTCACGTCGCCATGGCTATCCCAAGGATTTCCGGCCCCGGGGAACACCTGCACGAAGCGCACGCCGCTTTCGACCAGTCGGCGAGCCATCAAGCACCGCGCCCCGTAGCCGGCGGTCACCGGCTCGTCGAGCCCGTACATCTTGCGCGTGGACTGGCTCTCTTTGGATAGATCAAGCGCGTCGCCGGCCGCAAGTTGCATGCGCGCCGCCAGCTCGTAGTTGCGAATTCTGGCTTCCAGAGCCGACTCGCGGGGATAATCCCGGCGGTGACGCTCGTTCATGCGCGCCAGGAACTCCAGATCATCGCGCTGGGCTCCCTCGGGCAGCGCCACGGTCGGCCGCAGGTTCAACACCGCGGGGCCTTTGGCGTTGAACTCGGTGCCGCGATAAACGGCCGGCAGCCAGCCGTTTTGCCACAGGGTCGAACCCGTGCCCGGATAGCCCTCGGGGTCGCGCAGCACGATAAAGCCGGGAAGATTCTGGTTGTCCGTGCCCAGCGCATAGCTGACCCACGCGCCTAACGTGGGGCGGCCGGGAAACAGCTTGCCGCTGGTGATCATCACAAGGCTTTCGGTGTGATTGTTGTGGCCCGTGTGCATCGAGCGCACCAGGCACAGTTCGTCGGCCACCTGGCTCAGATGCGGCAGAACTTCCGAAATCTCCATGCCGCACTGTCCGCGCGGCTCGAATTTGAACGGGCACGCCAACAGCTTGTTGGATTCGCTGCCGGGCTGGAACATCTCGACCTTGTCGCGGTGCACCTGGCCGGCGCGCTTGTTGAGCTCGGGCTTGGGGTCGAATAACTCCATCTGGCTTGGCCCGCCGTTTTGCATCAGCATGATCACGGACTTGGCGGGCGCGGCGAAGTGCGCCGTCCGCGGCCGCAAATCGAACGACGACCGCTGGGTGGTTGCCTCCGCGGCCAACAATCCGTCCGCTTCGAGCAAACCGGCAAGCGCCATGGCGCCAAACCCCAGTCCGGTCGTTTGCAGCATCGCGCGCCGCGAAAACATGGTTTCGGAATTTTGGAGTGGGCGTGCCATAGGTCGACCTCAGGGAACGTACAAGAACTCGTTCGTATTGAGCAGCATCTGGCATAAATGCGCAAGCGCCTTTTGCGAGGCCTCGGCCGCGGGCATCGGCGAGCGTTGATATCGCTGGCTCTGTCGCTCGATCAATTCGCCGGCCCAGCTCGCCTCCTCCGGATCGGGCAAGCGGCCCAGTGCGATTTCAAACGCGCGTTCGATCTGCTGGCGCGTCTCGGTCGCTTCGTGCTTGACGCGGGTCGCGAAGGCCACGGCCTGCTCGATGACAAAATCATCGTTGAGCATCGACAGCGACTGCGACACGACGGCCGACGAACTGCGACGCGTGCAATTGCTCGTCAGCTCCGGGTGATCAAATGCATCCAACAGCGACAGGTTGTATCGCCGCCGAGCAACCAGATACACGCTGCGGCGATTGATGAAGCTGGGCGGCATGTCTTTCTTCTGCACCACGATGTTTCCGTCGGGCTTGCCCTCGATGAAGGTCGGCGGACCGCCGAACGCGCCTTCGAGCGAACCGCTGGCCGCGAGAATCGCGTCGCGAACGCTTTCCGATTCGATTTGCCGGATCGGCATGTGCCATAGCAGCTCGTTGCCGGGGTCGATCGTCTCAGGGTCCGCTTGGCGTTGGACGGTCGCGTCGCTCGGCGATGAATCGCGGTGCGATGCCTGCCGATAAACGGTCGAAGTCATGATCGATTTCACCAGCGGCTTGAGTTGCCAGCCGCCCTCTTGAAATTCTACTGCCAGCCAATCGAGCAATTCGGGATGCGTGGGCCGCGCTCCCGAGCGACCAAGGTTATCGCTGGTCGCGACAACACCGCGGGCAAACAAGTATTGCCAGACGCGATTGACGTAGACTCGCGAGACCAGCCCCGCCGCAGGACTATCGGGCGCAGTGAGCCAGCGCGCCAGCGCCAGTCGTCGCCCACTTGCGTGTTCGTTGGGTTTGCTCGCGTCCAAACCGTCCGGCAGCTCCGTCGCGCACAGCACGCGCAAAAATCCGGGGGCAACTTGCGGGCCGGGCCGGTCGAGGTTGCCGCGGCGCAAGAGGTATGTCGGCGAGGGCGGTCCCACGTCATACACGGCCTGGATCGTGCCCCAACTCAGCTTGTCCGCTTTGAGCCTGGCGATTTGCGCGGCTAGTGCGTCTGCCGCGGCTTTGTCCGGGGGCGCCAGCGCCTGCGTGATATCATCCGGCGAAACTTTGACCGTGGCTTCGAATTTGCCCGCCAGATATTTTTGAATTTCGTTGCGCTTTTCGGGGGCCGTTTGAATCGCCGCGCGCGTGTCGGCGCGAATCGGTTCGGGAAGCGTGGCCAATCGTTCCGCCCACAGCCGTTCTTCGTACGGCTTGCGCAGCGCGGCGACGTGGCCGGCTTGCTCCGCTACTTGCTTGTCGATTTCCGCGTTGTGCGCGTCGGCTTTGACCTTTTCGGGCTTGGAAATATCCGGCAGCTCGCGTTGGGCCGGCTGCAACCACGATTGCGGATTGAAGGCCGGCGCGAAAACAGCCAGCATGCGGTAGTAATCTTCCTGCGGAATTGGGTCGAACTTGTGACTGTGACAGCGCGCGCAATTGACCGTCAGTCCCAAGACGTTGTTGGCCACGACTTCCATCGTATGTTCCAGGACGGCCTGGCGGATATCGGCCGTGTTAAGCTCATTTTGCAGGGTTTCATCGGCGGCCGTTCGCAACATGCCCGTGGCGACGAGCAATTGCCTAGTTTCATCGGTAAAGGAATCGGCCGCCTGCCAATCGACCAATTCGTCGCCGGCAAGCTGCTCGACGAGGAATCGATCAAACGGCTTGCCGCTGTTGAAGGCGCCAATCACGTAGTCGCGATAGCGCCATTTGCCCGCGGAGACTTTGGTAATCGCCGCGTCGGTGTCGTCGCCGATCGTGTCGACGTAACCGGCCGCGTCGAGCCAATGGCGGCCCCAGCGCTCGCCGAAGTGGGGAGAAGCCAGCAGCCGATCGATCATGCGCTCATAGGCGTCGCCGGCCGAATCCGCCAGGAATTCAGCCATTTGAGCTGGCGTCGGCGGCAGGCCCAGCAAATCATGACACGCGCGGCGGATGAGAGTGCGCCGATCGGCCTCGGGCGAATAACCCAGCGATTTTGCTTCCAAGGCGGCCAACACAAACGCATCGATGGGCGTGCGCACGCTCTCGGCGTCGCGCACCGTGGGAACGCGCGGCCGGGTTGGCTTTTGAAACGACCAGAATTGACGATCTTCAGTCGTGACGGCCGGAGCCTCGGCCGCTGACGAGGGAGCGTCGCTCTGCGCGGTTGGGGCGCCCGCGTCGATCCAGCGGCCAATCAAGTCGATCTTGGCCTGGGTCAGCGGCAACTCCTTTTCCGGCGGCATCGATTGATCGGTAATTCGCCCAAAGAGCAAGCTGTCCTTGGCCGAACCCTTCACGATCGTTGCGCCACTTTCGCCGCCGACCAGCATCAGGCCCACCGACCGCAGATCGAGGCCCGCCTTGCGCGCCTCCAGACCGTGGCATTTGAAGCAATGGGCGGTAAGGATCGGCAGCACGTCGCTTTCGAATACGATGGCGCTGGGCTGCTGGGCGCGAAGTTGCGCGCTCGCGACAATCGGCTGAACCACCAGCGCGATGAGCGCGAGAGCGCAATGGATTTTGGTCGTGATCGTGCGCATGTTCGGCGCCAATTTAGCGCGCTCAGTCCTGTCCCAATGAACTAGAATCGGTTTCAAAACCACATCGTGACGTCGGTTGGGTGCCACTGCTAGCTCGCCTAGCAGTGTTTCGCTGAACATTGCACTGCTTGACAAGCAAGCAGTGGCACACTGGTTGGGTTTTGAAACCCGTTCTAACGCGATACCTGGCCCTCGATCGGTTCGCTAACGCGTGTCGTAGTACTCGGCCACGTGGCGATGCGTATTTTCCAACTGCCGCTCGAGCAATTTGATCGCCAACTTTTCGTTGCGCGCCTGCATGGCCTTGAGCACGTGGCGATGTGCCGCGGCGGTGTGGCGCGGGTACTTGGCGTCATCACGGTCCATCTGCAACAACAACAATCGAATCTGGCCCCGCAAGGCCAGCCAACCGTCGACCAGCCGGCGGTTGTTCGAAGTGCGCACCAAGAGCTCGTGAAACGTCAAGTCGAGCTCGCCGGCCTCGCCGACGGCGCTGGCGCGCGCCGTGCGGCGGATGTTTTCGGCCAAATCGGCAAGTTGCTGGTCGCTGGCATTGCCAATGGCCAACTTCATGGCCAGCCGCTCGAGCGCTAGCCGTAACTGGCTGATCTCGTCGACGTCGGCGCGCGATAGCTGCGTGACCACGGCCCCGCGCTCGTCGCGGTGCACCAGCCCTTCGTGCAAGAGCACGGCCAAGGCGTCGCGCACCGGAGCGCGGCTGACCCCCAACTTGCTGGCGAATTGGGCCTCGGGTATTCGCTGCCCGGGCTCCAGGGCGCGGCGGAAAATTGCCGAGCGCAGCGATTCGGCCACGCTGTCGGTCAGCGTCAGCCGGGTGGCCGGCTTGATCTCGAGTGACTGGATGGCGGACATCGAGGTCCCCTTGGATACAACGCCGAATCAATTGCAGTCGACGGTCGACCGTGTGCCAAAAATGGTAGCTGATTGACAGGCCAAGTGTCAAATCGGCCGGACCGCACGTTTGACGGCTACCCATTTACCACTCTTGCCGCATGGCGTTGGCGACGGAGCCACTGATGACCATTTGGCCTACGTCGCACGCCCTTACGTCCTCTCCTCTTGGGCGCGCTTGCGTTAGTCCGCGCGGTCTCGTACGCGATTCGCTCTGCCGAGGATCCCGACGCGATTGTCGCGAAGGAAGAAAGCGACCCGATGGTGTTGAGGGAGTATCTCCCAATTTGCCCGGGATGCGGGGCCTTCGGATACAAGCAAGTCCGCGACGAGCTGACCTACCGCTGCCAGGTCTGCGGGCCCGGTATACGGTGCTGGAGGAGTGAAAGGATGGAAAGCGAGCATTCGGGGCAGTAGACTCGGTGTAGCTATTCTGGCATCCGACTACGCCCAATTGAATAAGGGGTACGCTAATGAGCCGCACCATCGCATTGCTTATTCTTGGATCGGTCGCTCTCGCGTCGCCGCGCGGGTCGTCGTGGGCGGCTGTAATCGACGCAGGTGCCCATAATCTGCAGCCCAACATGCCTGGTCAAAAGATTGATTTTTTCGTCACTGGCGGCGAGAAGATTATTGCCGTGGTCTTCAGCGTCGCAATCGACGGTGGTGGTCCGGCATATGGAGGAATTTTGGGCCCAAGCATTACGAACCTGGACCTGGTTAGTCTTGGGCACATCTTTTCGCCCAATCACGGCACCGTGTACAACGACTACTCGGACCCGCAACTATGGGAGAGCAACACAATAACCGCAGTCGGGACTATTCCCGCCACAGGGTTGTTGGCCACAATTACCGTCGATACGACCGGCTTCGGTCCAGGTGAGCACACCTTGGACTTAAAAGGCCAGCCACTCACTGATTACCCAGGCGACACGCAGTTGCTTTTCGCCGATACACTAATCACCAATGGCTCGATCACGATCGTGCCCGAGCCATCGTCGGTCGCCCTTGCCGCGATTGGTTTGATGGGCCTGACTGTTTGGGGCTGCCGACGGCGAAAGAGCTGATCCCCCTTCGGAATTACAATCAAAACGTGCTCGCAGAATCACCAAGTTACTCGATGCTCGCTTCGGGCCAATAGAGCTTCAGCGCGTTCAGCCCGAAAATCCGCTGGCGGTCAGCCGCGGATAAATCGTCGAGAAGTTGTTCGACGACTTCGAGCGAGCGGCCATAGCCGCAACTGGGGACGACGTGCGGAAAGTCGCTGCCCCACAGGAGCCGGCCCGGGCCGAAGCAATCGTACACTGCCCGCAGAATTTCATGGCAGTCTCGATACGGAAACGGCTCGTTGGAGAAGTGATAGAAGCCGCTGACCTTGAGAAAGACATTTGGCCTTCGAGCCAGGCCGAGCAACTGCCGAAACTGGGGGCTGGAACTGGTTTCAAAACCGTCGGGGACTGTCCCGATTTTCCGGTGCCCTGGGAGGAAAATGGGACTGTCCCCCTCTCCGAGACCGGTTTTGAAACCAGTTCCAGCGACTCCGCCCGCCACATTGGGATGGCCCAGGTGATCGATCACGATCGAAACATCCGAAAAACGCTCCGCCAGCGCGCCGATGGCTGGGGCGTGCTCGGGACCTGACAACAGGCTGACGACGACGCCCAAGCGCCGGGCCGCCTCCCATAATGGGAAGGTGACGGGATCGCCAAACACTTTTGCTTCCTCGGCGATGCGCGGGCGCAACCGCAGGCCACGGCAACCTTGGTCCACCCAGTGCCGCAGTCGCTCTTCGGCGCCTGCCACGCGCGGATCGACGACGCATACGGCCGCGAACCGCTGGGCCGCGGCGCGGGCACAAGCGGCGACGTAACTATTGTCTTCTCCGCGAAAGACCGGCTGCACGAGCACGGCCCGGTCGATCTGGTGCGCGCGCATGGTCTCTTCGGCCAGTTCGATGGGTACGTCGGTCTGCGGCGGGACGATCGTCTTGACGCCGGGAGTTTCGCCGGCGGCGGCCCGCCACACGTGGAGGTGCGCATCGATGCGGAGCACGGCGGCCTCACAACATCAGAAAGACAACCAGGCTGAGTCCCAAGAAGAAGAACCCGCAGGCGATGGTGCCGAGTTGCATGAACCAGTTGGATTGCAACTCTCGCGGCAGCAGTGAGCGGTTGACGTACACGGCGTGCAAGGCGGACCAACCCAGGGCGACGTTCATCAACACGGCGCCGATCTTGGCGATCTCGAGGGGATCGAAAAGCGTCAACGCCACTAGCCCCCACAGGCCGTAGAGCGTCAAAATGCCGTAATAGATCCAGCGCACCTGGCCACCCGAGAGGCGTTGCGCGCGACTGTTCGACGTCCAGATGATGTCGGTCCAGCGCCTTGCGATCATGTCGCCCGAGAGGATTTGACCCGGCGCGAGCACGAGAAACCCGCAGAACAGCGTGCCCGCCCACAAGAGCTGTCCGAATTCGGGGTACCGATCGGCCATTCCTTCGGCCGTCATCGCCGCCACGCGATCGCCAGACACCGGGGCGTGCCGGATGAACTCCAGCGACAGCATGCAGGGCAGCGCCATTCCGATGGTGGAACACAGCATCCAGACGGCGATCTGATCGCGCCGCACGTGGCGCAGCCACCCCTTCCATCGCGAGCGGTTGGCTGTATCGAGCGGAAAGACTTCGCCCACGTGCGACAGTTGAATCTGCCGACCCCCGATGGCGCTGGGGATCGTGCCGACGCGGGCGCCCATTCCCCAACCGGCATCGCGGGCGAAATTGGAAAAGAGCGTATTGGTCAGTCCGCCCGCTCCGGCAATGGCCGCGAAAGCCGCCAGCATGGCCCAATCGAGCGGCGGCAGCTCGCCGTGTCTCGCGACGTAGCCGGCCAAGCCCACCAATTGCAGGCCCTGGTTCTCAATCAATTCCGAGAAACGATCGCGAAACGGCTCGGGCACGAGTTCGAGCCGCTCATAGCGGCGCGGCTCGGCGCCCGGCGCTGTGATCGTGAACTGCCGCGGGTGCCAGACGCGCGCCTGATCGATTTGGCCCACGACCGAGATCGCGTCGCCCTCTTGTGTGTCCTCGATCGTGAAACGATTCGGCTGCGCCAGTGCCACGGCCCTGCGGGTTAGTTGTTGGAACGCCTCTCTCAGGTCAACGGGCGACGAGTCCAGGCGGTCATATTTTTCTACGCGCCGCGCGCCTTCGGCCGTGCGGTCGACCAGGTAGGCGGTAATGAGCGGCGCATCGTTTTCAATGGTGCCTTTGATCGCCAGGCGCGTCGCGCCGTGCTGCTGGCTGAGCGTAAAGTTGCGTCCGACGATGATTGTCTGGGCCCGCAGGGGCACCGTGCCCACGCGAAAAAAGCCCGAAATCACTTGCCAGGCGTTGGTCGGCGAGACCATCAGCACCGCGAAGAAGATGAGATAGCCCAGCACCAGGACCAGCTTGAGGGTCATGACGCGTTCGAGCATTTTGTAGATCGTGCCGCCGAAGATGAGCGGAACGAACGCGGCCAGAAAAATCACGTATCCAAGCAGTTTGACCAGGAACGACTCGCTCATTGTGATGCCGCCAATGGAAACGATTGCCGCGGAGGGCAAATGGCCCAAGATGGCGGCCGCCAGCGGAACGGCGGCATTCGAGGCGTTGAATGGCCAGATCGCCGCCAAATCGAGCACGGCATACCAGACGACCCAGAACCGCGGTCCCGGCCAGGTGCGCAGGTATCCCACGATGATCGATTCGCCGCAGTACACGGCGTAGCGCATCATCTCGAGGTTGCAAAACACCTGCGCCACGATGCTCAAGCCGGCCAGCCACAGCAAACTCGCGCCGTATTGCGCCGTGACGGCCGGGCCAAACAGCCATTCGCCGGAACCGACCGAAGCGCCGGCCAAAAGCACACCCGGCCCGACCAGTTTCCGCCAGGTGCGCCAACCGCGCTCGGGCGGACGCGGCAGCTCGCCCACGGTCCAGGCGGGCAAATGGCCGGCGGGAACGCGAACGCTTTGAGAATCGGCCGCGCTGGGTGACACGCTCGACATGGCCAAACCCCGCCTTAGAGCCAACGGACGAAACCGTCGGGGCCTGTCCCGATTTTGCGTAGTCTTCGGAGCAAAATGGGCCTGTCCCCTTCTCCCCAAAGACAGTTGTTGTCCGCAGGCGCTCAGACGACCTTCGACTCTTCGCGCCGGCGCGCCGCCGAAGCGGCGCTAACCTAACGGCCTATTGAAAAATGGGACGGGCACCTCGCAGGCATGCGTTTTTCGCGCTCTTGCGATAATTTGGCTCGGAGCCAGTCCCATTTTTCAACGGCCCGCTACACCGCCACGGTTCCGACGGCCTTGTTCAGCGCGGGCATCAGCTCTCGGGCAAAAAGACGCATGCTGTGGAGCCAACTTTGCTTGTCGTCCCAATCGTAACCCATCAAGACCAGCGTGCCGAACGGGCCCGTCTCGTCGACAAGCCGCAACAGCCGGCGCAGCACCTCGTCGACGTCGCCCGCGATAATCTGCTCTTCCATCAGATAATCCAAGTTGCAATCGGCGTCGCTCATGTCGAGATCGCGCTTGTAGATTTTGCGGCCCAATCCGCGATCAAACAGCTTGCCGATATACTCGTAGTTCGCGCCCAATGAATTGCTACGGGCACGCTTCACGGCTTCCTTGGTCGTGTCGGCCAGAAAGATGGACCGGGCGATTTTCCAATCCGACCGCTTGGGCTGCCGGCCGGCTTCCAAGGCGGCCGTCTCATAGGTGTTCCAAATGTCGGCCACCACGTTGCCGGGAATCAAGCAGTGTGCGAACGGCTGATGGCCGCGGCGGGCCGCCGTTTTCATGCTCGGCGAGTTGCGGCTCATTCCCGGCACGGCGATGGGTGGATATGGCTTTTGCAGCGGCTTGGGAATAAACCCGATGCCGGTCTCGAGGTCCACGAATTTCGAGAGCTTGATCGGCCAGTATTTTCCCGGCACCTCGTAAGGAGGATCGTGCGTCCATAGGTGCAGAATGGTTTCGATGGCCTCGTCGATCATCTCCGGCGCGTTTTTCGGATCGCAGCCGTAGAGCTCCTGATCGGCCGTCACGCTGCCCGCGCCGAAGCACAAGTTCAGCCGCCCCTTCGACAGATGGTCCAACATCGCCAGCCGGCATGCCACGTGCGCCGGGTGATGTTGCTGCAAGCAGACCGGAGCCGGACCCAAGCGCATGCGGCGTGTTTCACCCAAGGCCCGAGCGATAAAGATTTCGGGCATCACGATGTTTTCGTATTTCATCGTGTGATGCTCGCCGATCCAAAACTCGTTGAAGCCCAACTCTTCGGCCTCGACGATCAGCTCCAGGTCTTCGTCGTAACATTGGGCCGTGGGTTTTTCGGGCGGATGAAATGGCATGATGAACATGCCATAGCGGATTGTGGCGTCGGCGGGGCTCATGTGGCGACCCTTTTCTCACGTGGCGCGATGCTGGCGGGTGACATCAAACTGGTCGACGGCGTGACCAACGACGAAAACTAACGGACCCGCTGGGTCGTGTCAATCATTTTTCGCGCGGACCGGGCAGGCGCGAGTGACGTCATCATCGGATCGGTTGCGATGTGAGCACGCCTGCGAAGCAGCATGGCATCTTATGAAAGGGTTTTCCGAGCCGGTTGGTTGGTCGTTGACACGCGTGCCTGCGCCCATAGTTTTGCGACCGGCTTCAACGGTCGGCTGCAGAAAAGGTTTGCGTCCCCTTTATTTCCTCCGGCTGCAGAAAAGGTTTGCGTCCCCTTTATTTCGTCCCTTGCGCTTCGTCGGTCGTTCGAGCGGTCCCGGACAATAGTCCTTCAATCTTCTCCTCGATCTTCCCGGAGTTCCCAACTAGTTCAAATCGTAGGACGCCTTGCGCGTCGATAATCAAAACGGTAGGCAAATGTGTGATCTGGTCGCGGCCCCTCCACAGCTTGCGAACCTCGGTTTCGCGCGGAGGAAGATTTGCCGAAGGCCATGGAAGTTTCAAACGGTCGATAACGGCTTGGGCCTCTTCGGGATCTTCATCAAAGGATATGCCTATTATCTCTAAGCCCTTGTCGTGCCACTTGGAGTAGAGTTCTTTTAGCTCTGGCATTTTTTTGAGGCAGGGAGCGCACCAACTCCCCCATAAATCGACGAGGATTACTTTGCCACGCAACTGCCTTGAGTCGATCGGCTTACCCGCCAAGTTAAGAGAAAACTCGTATGCGACTCCAACCTCAGGCAATGGCAGAAGGTCAACTTGCTGTCCCGGAGAGACCTTGGCTGTTTCGGATAGTCGACTCAGGTCTTCCCGAGTCACACCTTCGATGCCCAGATACGCTACTTTGTTTCGCGGCAGTTCGGCAGGGTTGAGATGAAACTGATCGCTAATGAACTTCGCATAGCATCCCAGCGATCGACAATCGAGATCGTAGCGTTTGTGGTCCTCGTCAAATGCGACGACTTGCAAACTAACGTTCTCATGAGGTCGATTGACTAGTACCACCAACGTGTCCGAATTAGCCTGATCGAAAGTAACTTTACCTGAGCGGTCGATCCACCCCAGCCAGTCCTGATTCGCCTTGTTCGGGCGTGGAGGAGTAAGCCAGCGATATCCACGACGAGGTGCGGGCCACGATTTCCCGTCGAGGTCGCGTTCGCGAATCACGTAGGTATAGCCCTGATTCTTGCCAGTTGTTACATCCAACAGAATACGGAACACATGATGTTCTCGGTCACCGCGTCGAACCCATTGCTCGTCGACAGTAAGCAACGAATGCGGCGGCAAAAGATTCCCGGCAACGATTTGTTCGTAGATGCGATAGACAGTGTCGGCGACCGGTTTTACATCGCGATGCCAATTGCGAACGCTTACCCCAATTTCCTCTGCCGTTAGAGGTGCCAGTGCAGCCTTCGCTCGGTCAGTGTTTACAGGCCCCCGCAAGCTCTCAAGAACCTGCGTCTTCAATTTCTGATTCAATGCCTCGACTGCCTGATCCAACGGCGTCGGAGTTTTTGGCCCAATCGCGTACTTGCCAAAGATTTCTTCATCGCTGGGTTTTTCGGCTTGGCTTGGCTCTGCAGCGCCGGCGCACAAGAGAACCAAAGGCGTTGGCACCAGACAGGAAAGTGCAACCAACAGGATCGCTGCGCCGTGGACAAGAAGACGGTCGGCCAATCGCCTCAACTGATTCATAACCGACTCCCTAACGAAGTGTCTGAAAGAACAGAGGCTTGAAGCTGACGCGGACGGGTACTGTGTTTCCCATTCTATCTGATGGCCTTCCGGTCATTCGATCCGATTCGTCCACTGTATCCCCTTCATTTCACGATGC
>JBGQHN010000005.1:0-42933 GCA_041497975.1 Planctomycetia bacterium
CTACACGCAAGAGTGGGAGCGACTTACCGAACGACTCGGTTTCTGGATCGATATGCACGACGCGTACGTCACGTATCACCAGACGTATATCGAGAGCGTGTGGTGGGCGCTGAAGAACCTGTTCGATCGCGGGCTGCTCTATCAAGGCTACAAAATCGTATGGTGGTGGGCCCAGGGCGGCACGGCGCTCAGTTCGGGTGAAGTGGGGCAAGGCTATCGCGAAGTAGCCGATCCCAGCGTGTTCGTCCGTTTTTCCTTGGTCGACGAACCCGATACGTCGCTGTTGGTGTGGACGACCACTCCCTGGACACTGCCCAGCAACCAGTTCGCGGCCGTCCACCCCAACCTGGATTATTCGCTGTTGCAAGAGGCCGATGGGCGCAAGCTGATCGTGGCCTCGGCGTTGGTCGACGATGTCGCGGCGAAGTCGGGTCAGCCGTTGACGGTGGTTTCCACGTTGCCGGGCCGCGCGTTGGTCGGTCGCCGCTACCGGCCTCCGTTTGACTATTATTACAAGACGCTGGGCGAAACCACCGGTACGCTGAAATCCGGCGCCAAGGAACACGTCGCCTGGCGGATCGTCTCTGCCGAGTTTGTGACCATCGACAGCGGCACGGGCGTGGTTCACCAGGCCCCGGCGTTCGGCGAAGTGGATTACGACGTGCTGATCGAACAGCAGAGCCGCTTTGTCGAGGGGCAAGGGCCACGGTTGATTTGCGCCGTGGCCCCCGACGGCAAGTTCACCGCCGAGGCGCCCGATTACCAGGGCCGGTGGGTCAAAGAGGCCGATAAGGACATCTCGCGCGAGCTCAGGCGTCGCGGCCTGTTGTTCCACCAGGAACAATATCTGCACGAATACCCGTTTTGCTGGCGGGCCGAGGAAGATCCCCTTATCCAGTATCCGCGGCAAAGCTGGTTCATTCGCACGACCGAATACAAAGACCGCATGGTCGCGAACAATCGGCAGATCCATTGGCTTCCGGAACACATTCGCGATGGCCGGTTCGGCAACTTTCTGGAAACCAACGTCGATTGGGCCCTCTCGCGGGAACGCTACTGGGGCACGCCGCTGCCGATTTGGGTCTGCGACGCGACCGGCCGCGCCGAAGCGGTCGGCAGCTACCGTGAGTTATTGGCCAAGCCCGGCGTCAAGGGAACCGAAGTCTGGGACAAAGCCAAACGGGCCAATCCGTCGCTGTCCGACCACTTGAAGGTCCACAAGCCGTATATCGACGCGATTACGTACGGGTCGCCGTTTGATCCGCAAGGCACGATGCGCCGCGCCGGCGAAGTGATCGACGGCTGGTTCGATTCGGGCGCGATGCCCTTTGCCCAGTGGGGTTATCCACATCAAGGGCGCGAGCAATTCCTGCAGCAATTTCCAGCCGACTTCATCAGCGAAGCGATCGACCAGACCCGCGGCTGGTTCTACAGCCAACTGGCGATCAGCACGCTGTTGTTCGGCGACGAGGGTTCGACCGATCTCCCCCGTTCCATGACCGTCTTTCCGCATCCGTTCCGCAATTGCATCGTGCTGGGTCTGATGCTCGGCGAAGACGGGCAGAAAATGTCCAAGAGCAAGCGCAATTACCGCGAGCCGAACGAAATCTTCGATCGCTACGGGGCCGACGCGCTGCGCTGGTACTTTTTTGCCAACCAGCCGCCCTGGACTTCGATCCGCTATAACGAGCAGGCCATCAAGGACAGCATTCCCGAGTTCCTGTTGCGGCTGTGGAACGTCTACAGCTTTTTCGTGATCTACGCCAACATCGACGCTTTCGAGCCGGCCCAGGGGTTGGCGGACAAGGTCGATCAGCTCGCGTCGAAAGAACTGCATGCGGCCAAGACGTTTCGCCCGGCCTCCAGCCGCTCGGAGCTGGACCGCTGGATCCTCAGCGAACTGAATCGCACCTTGTCCGCGGTCATCCAGCACATGGACCAGTACGACAACTTTGCCGCTTGCGGCCAGATCATCGGGTTTGTCGACGCCCTGAGCAACTGGTACGTCCGCCGCAGCCGCGAGCGGTTTTGGAGCGAAGACAAGATCGCGCCGGACAAGCTCGATGCCTATTGGACGCTGTACGAGTGCTTGTTGACGACCACAAAAATGGTGGCGCCGTTCGTGCCGTTCCTGGCCGAAGCGATCTGGCAAAACCTGGCCGTGGCGGCATTTGACTTCCAAGTCCGCGAAAGCGTGCATTTGACCGACTTTCCACTTCCCGACGCCGGCGCCATCGACACGGCCTTGTCGGAGCGCATGAACCTGGTGCGCGAGATCGTCTCGCTGGGCCGCTCCGCGCGGATGGGCGCGAAACTCAAAGTGCGCCAGCCGCTGGCGAAGGTCGAAGTCATTCTCGTTGATCGCCAGCATCAAGGCTGGCTCCTGGAGCACTCTTCGCTCATCGCCGAAGAGCTCAACGTCAAGCAAGTCGAGTTCGCGGACAAGGCCGACCAGTATATTTCCTATACCGTGCTGCCGGACCTCAAGCGGCTGGGGCCGCGGTTGGGTAAACAGTTGGCCGAATTGCGCGCCGTATTGGCGGCAGCCGACGCGGCCGATCTACTGGCACGGCTGGAGAGCGACAAACAAGTAAGGCTCACGTTGCCCAGCGGACCCGTGGCGCTCGACGCCCAGGATCTGCAGGTCCGCCTGCAGGCCAAACCGGGTTGGGCCGCCGCGCAAGGCGCCACGTCGGTCGTCGTGCTGTCGACCGATTTGAGCGAGTCGCTCCTGGCCGAGGGCCTGGCCCGAGAACTGGTGCACGCGATTCAAACCCGGCGCAAGGACATGGATCTGCAGTACACCGACCGAATTGTCGTGGGGCTGGAGAGCGACGATGCGGCGCTGGTCGACGCCGCCAACAGCTTTTCTTCCTACATCGCCCGCGAGACGCTCGCGGCGCAAGTCGTGCTCGAGCCGTTGCCGGGCGCCCCGGCGACGGAGCTGAAATTCGGCTCGGTCCGCGCGAAGCTTTACGTGCAGGTGGTGCCGGCGTGAGCAAATCGCAGGCGGCTTCGAAATTGCGTCTCGTAGTGCTGATCTCCGGCGGCGGCACTACGCTCAAAAACTTGCTCGAAAAAATGGCGGCCGGCCAGCTCGACGCCCAGATTCTACTGGTCATCTCCAGCAATGCCGCGGCCGGCGGATTGCAAATCGCCGAGGCCGCCGGCATTCGCACCCACACGCTCGATCGCAAGGCGTTCGCCAGCGACCTGGCTTACAGCGAGGCGGTGTTTGACGCCTGCCGCACGACGGGCGCCGACTGGATCGTCATGGGAGGCTTTCTCAAGTACGTGCCGATTCCCGCCGATTTCGAAAACCGCGTCCTCAATATCCATCCGGCCCTGATTCCGGCCTTCTGCGGCCGGGGGTTTTACGGTCATCGCGTTCACGAAGCCGTGCTCGAATACGGCGCGAAGATCAGCGGCTGCACGATCCATTTCGTCGACAACCAATACGATCATGGACCGATCATCTTGCAAAAAATCGTCCCGGTGCTCGACGACGACACGCCAGACACGTTGGCGGCCCGCGTCTTTCAGGCCGAGCGCGAAGCCTATCCCGAAGCCTTGCGGCTGTTGACTGGCGGCAAAGTGACGGTCAAAGGCCGGCGCGTGATCGTCCGCTAGGCCGGTTCGTCGCGCTTCTTGATCGCTTCGTATCCTAGCGATCGATAGAGACCGGCCGCTTCCGTCCACTGCACGTGAGTCTCCAGCCACACTTGCCGCCCACCCGCGTCCCACACGCCCGCTTCCAACGTGCTCACCAACAGACGGCCGATTCCGCGCCGCCGATAACCGGGCGCCACGGCCAACCAATGCACCGCCGCCCTGGCCTGGGGCGAGTCGCCGCGACGGGCCAAAGTCACCGTGCCGACGACCGACGCTGGGAGCAACTGCGAACGCGTCTCGGCAAACCACATGGCTTGCGCGCGCCACCAACTCTTGTGCAGGAATTCGCGCTCAAAGTCACCTGCATCCCAATTACCGACGCCGAGCTTTTGTCGAGCAAAGGCGCGGCGGCGAAGGTCGAGCCAGATGTCGATGTCGGCCGGACCGTCGTAGTTGCGCAGGTCGACGCCGGCGACTGGTTCGACCGTCGGGCGCTCGACTAGTTTGCGTGTAAGTTGAAGGATTGTTGGCATCGTACGTCATTGTTTCAGGTACACCCCGCGCGATCCACCGGCAAGCATTGCCGTCGTTTCAGGCGAAGTTCGCCCGCTGCAGGGTCCAGCCTGTACAGTAAGCCGCCGCGCCAACTGGGTTTACGAGCTATGACGCTATTCTACCAGTGCATGATAGATTATTGCTCACAAAATGTCACAATATGGTTGCTTTCACGGTACTAAATGGCCATACTTGCTTAGGATCTGTCAGTTTTAGCGCCAGCGGCGCGGAAGGCTCGATTCACCTTGCTCGTCGAAGAACGTCGCAATCAGTTGTTGGAAATGGTTCGGTCGCGGGGTTTTGCGTCGCTGCCAGAGCTTGCCGAGCGGCTCAACGTGTCGGAGTCGACGGTCCGCCGCGATTTGGATTACTTGGAGGAGGTTGGCAGCGCGAAGCGGACCCACGGCGGAGTGTTTTATACCGGCCCGTCGCCAAAACTGCCGCCGTTCGACGAACGGCAACCGGCTCAGTGGGACAAGAAGAAGCTGATCGCCGAGCAGGCCGCCGGGCTGGTGGAGGACGGCGACACGATTTTGCTCGATGGTGGCAGCACGACGTATGAGGTGGCCCGGCTGCTCGTGGGTCGCCGGCTGCAGATTGTCACCAACGCGCTGGGAGTGGCGAACTTGTTTGCCTCGAACGCCAACAACGATCTGGTCATCGTCGGCGGCTACGTCTATCCACGCACGGGCGTTGCCTTGGGACCTTATGCCAACGAAATGCTGGAACGGCTGAACGTCCGCCGCACGATCTTGAGCGTCTCGGGCGTCAATGATCGCGGCTTTTTCAACAGTAACCTGCTGCTGGTCGAGACGGAGCGAGCCATGATGCGCGCCGCCGACGAGGTGATCGTCGTGGCGGACAGCACCAAATTCGGCCGGCAGAGTTTGTCCCACTTGTGCGCGCTGAGCGAAATCCAACACCTCGTCGTGGACCACGAGATCTCCGACGAGTGGCGCGCCAAGGCCGTTGCAGCCGGCGTGCGGCTGCACGTTGCGGCTCCAACGCAAATTGTGGCCGCGAGCGAAAACGGCTAAGTCAACGCGCTAGTCCCATTGCAAGAAAACATGATGAGCACGTCCGCAGTACTGGATCGCAAGCGAGTCGAACGGATCGTTCGCGAGGTTGTGCTCGAGGCGCTTGCGCCGCAAGCAAGGCCCGGCAAGCGCGGCGTGCCGGAGCTGGTCGTGAGCATTTCGGCGCGGCATCTGCATTTGACCGACGAGCACGTGGAAACGCTGTTTGGGCTGGGCCACAAGTTGACGGTGATGAAGCCCCTTTATCAGGACGGGTTTTACGCGGCCGAGGAGACGCTGATGGTCGTCGGTCCCAAGCGACGGATGCTGCCTTCGGTGCGCGTGCTCGGTCCCACGCGGCCATACAGCCAGGTCGAGCTGGCATTCACCGACGCCATATCGCTGGGAATCAATGCTCCGGTCCGCGCCAGCGGCGACATCCAGGGCAGCGCTCCTTGCGTGCTGGTCGGTCCGCGAGGCGTCGTCGAACTGTCCGAAGGCGTGATTCGGGCCGAGCGGCACGTCCATATGAATTTCGAGCACGCCGCCCGCTACGGCGTGGCCAACGGCGACCGCATGCGCCTGCGAATCCAGAGCACTTGCTCGCTCGTGCTGGAGAACTTGCTGGTCCGCGCCGACGCGACGAGCAAGCTCGAAGTTCACCTGGACACCGACGAAGGCA
Organism: Planctomycetia bacterium; assembly: GCA_041497975.1. Taxonomy (GTDB): domain Bacteria; phylum Planctomycetota; class Planctomycetia; order Pirellulales; family PALSA-1355; genus PALSA-1355. The sequence continues at coordinate 5,866 of JBGQHN010000005.1, forward strand.
ACGCGGCCGATTTGGATCGTGCGACCGCGATCGAGCTATTTTCACAGAAGTAATTCACCCATTCCTTTTCACCTGGAGAGTGTTTTATGGCAAAGACAGTCGAAGCCATCGGCATGATCGAGACCAAGGGATTCATCGCCTTGGTCGAAGCCAGCGATGCAATGCTGAAAGCAGCCAACGTGCAGTTCCTGGGCTGGGACAAAGTTGGCAGCGGTCTGGTGACCGCTTTCGTGACCGGGGACGTTGCCGCCGTGAAAGCCGCCACGGACGCCGGCGCCGCCGCGGCTGGGCGCATCGGCGAGGTCGTCGGCGTGCAGGTCATTCCGCGACCGCACGACGATCTGGGCATCGTCATTCCCGAGTCGCGCCGCGGCTCGAAATAGTCAACCGACAATCCCATTCACTATTCAAATTCAACAAGGACAACCACGTACCATGAACTCTGCAATCGGACTCATTGAAACCAAAGGCTTGATCGCCCTGGTCGAAGCCACCGACGCCATGGCCAAGGCCGCCAACGTCGAAATCGTGAAGCGTATTTCCATCGGCGGGGCTTATGTCACCACCGTGGTGCGCGGCGACGTGGGCAGCGTGCGGGCCGCCGTCGAAGCCGGAGCCGCCGCGGCCACGCAGATCGGCGAACTGGTTGCCAGCCACGTGATTCCACGTCCCAGCGAGGGCCTGATGGCGGCTTACTTGTCGTAAGCGGCCCAGTTGTCTCGCGGCGCGGAAGAAAACCCCGCCGCTTCGGTTCTCAAGGGAAAGGACGACGGCGCGAATGAAGGTCCTCGTGGCCAACCTCGGCTCAACGAGCTTCAAGTACCGGCTGTTCGAAATGGCCGACGAGCGCCAGATTGCGCGCGGCGGCATCGAGCGCATCGGCTCGCCCGAAAGCCGCGCGGTCGTCGAGATCGGCGCCAACCGGCGCGAGTTGACGGTGCACGTGGCCGACCATGCCGCGGCGGTTCGCCAGTGTTTGGACCAGTTGACCGAGCCGTCCGGCGGCTGCCTGAAAACGGCGTCCGAGGTGTCGGCCATCGGGTTCAAGGCCGTGCATGGCGGCGGCACGAGCGGCGTCGAGCGCGTGACACCCGAAGTCCTGGCCGCCATGGAAGAAATGAACGCGGTGGCTCCGGCTCACAACCCGCCATACGTCGCGGCCATGCGTCTCCTGAGCGAGAAGCTGCCGGAAATCCCGCTCGTGGCGGCGTTCGAGACCGGCTTTCACCACACCATTCCAGATCGCAACCGGTATTATCCGGCGCCGCATGCCTGGGCCGAAAAGTACCATGTCAAGCGCTGGGGATTCCACGGGGCCAGCCATCGCTATATCGCCACCCGCATGGCTGAGATTCTGGGTCGCGACGACTTGCGCATTATTTCGTGCCACCTGGGCGGCTCCAATTCGCTGTGCGCCATTCACCACGGAAAGAGCGTTGCCACCTCGATGGGCATGAGCCCGCAGTCGGGAATCGCACACAACAATCGCGTCGGCGACTTCGATCCGTTTGCCATCCCCGTGATCATGAAACACACGGGCCTTTCGTTCGAGGGAGTGCTGGACGAACTGGCCCAGCGCAGCGGACTGTTGGGCTTGAGCGGTTTGAGCGGCGACGTTCGCGACCTGGAACAAGCGGCGGCCGGCGGCAACGCGCGGGCCCGGCTGGCATTGGACGTGTTCGTCTCCGACATTCGCCACGCGCTGGGCGCGATGCTGGTCGAGCTGTGCGGCGCCGACGCGCTCGTGTTCACCGGCGGAATTGGCGAAAACGGCGTCAATATTCGCGCGGCAGTCACCGCCGGCTTGTCCGAACTGGGAATCGTGCTCGACACGGCTGTCAATGCCACGGCCAAGGGCGAGACCAATCTTAGCGCCCCGCAGAGCCGCCTGCAAATCTGGGTCGTGCCGACCAACGAAGAACTGATCGTGGCCCGACAAACCAAACAACTCTTGGAAGGCAAAGGTTAAAAGCGCCATGTTCGTCGCCAAAGTAACCGGTTCGCTCGTGGCTACACAGAAAGTCGAGTCCATGGTCGGGCACAAGCTGCTCGTCGTCGAGCCGTACCGTGTCGACCCGGTCGACCGCAGCCGCCTGGTGACTACCGGCCGCACGTTCGTCGCCGTCGACACTCTGGGGGCCGGCGTCGGCGAGTACGTGTTGATCACTCAAGGCTCGAGCGCCCGCATGACTCCGGAAACCAAGAACCTGCCGATCGACACGGTCATCGTGGGGCTGATCGACACGGTGCACGTGGAGCACAACTGCGTGTTCCGCCGCGAAGCAGCTCACAAGTAACGAATTCACCGGACCTGAAACCCCTTTATTATTCAGAGCCATGCAAGCCACCGAAGAATTGATTCGCAGCGTCGTCGAAAAAGTGCTGACTCGAATGGGCACTGTTCCTCCGAACGTCAACGGCCGCAGCTTTGCCGGACGGCACGGCATATTCACCTGCGTCGACGAGGCCGTGGCCGCCGCCACCGATGCCTTCGAACAGCTCAGCGAGCGAACGCTCGAAGACCGAAAACGGATCATCGACCACATCCGTCGGATCTCGATCGAGCAATCGGTCGAGTTGGGCACGATGGAAATGGAAGAAACCAAGATCGGGCGGCTCGCGCACAAGATCGAAAAGCTCAAAACCCTCGGCGAGCGCACGCCGGGCGTCGAGTTCATGCGCAGCGAAGTGTTTAGCGGCGACCATGGGCTGGCCGTGATCGAACATGCCCCCTTCGGCGTGATCGGCACGATCACCCCCGTGACCCATTCGCTGCCCACGATTACCGGCAACGCGGTCAGCATGATCGCGGGCGGCAACACGCTGGTCGTCAATCCGCATCCGGGCGGCAAGCGGGTGGCCGCCGAGGGCGTGCGGCGCTTCAATCAGGCCATCTATCTCGACCTGGGAATCGACAACCTGATTTGCGTCATCGCCGAGCCGACAATTGAATCGGCCGACGCGATCTTCGCTCATCGCGGCGTCAAATTGATCTGCGTCACCGGCGGCCCGGCCGTGGCCCGCGCGGCAATGAAAGCGAGCAAGCGGGCGATTGTGGCCGGCCCCGGCAACCCGCCCGTGGTTGTCGATGAAACGGCCGATCTGGATCGAGCCGCCCGCGCGATCATTCAAGGCGCGGCCTACGACAACAACCTGTTGTGCATCGCCGAAAAAGAGGTCTTCGTAGTGGCCGAGGTCTTCGATGCCATGATGGTCGCGATGGAGCGGGCCGGGGCCGCGCGCTTGAAGGCCCGCGAGATCGACGCGTTGGTCAAAGTGGCCATCGCCACGGTCGGCGACGCGGGCCACCAGCACCAGGTCGCCGCGAAGGATTTCATCGGCCAGGATGCGGCCGTGCTGGCCAGGGCGGCGGGAAAGCGCGTGAGCGAAAAAACCGAATTGCTCTTTGGCGAGACCGACGAGTTCAGTCCGTTTGTCAGCGTCGAACAGATGATGCCGTTTTTGCCGTTTGTCCGCGTCGCCGACATCGACGAAGCCGTCGCCAAGGCCAAGCACTACGAGCATGGCTTTCGCCACACCAGCATCATTCACTCGAACAGCGTGCGCAACATGACCAAGATGGGCCGGGCGCTGGATACGACGTTATTCGTCAAGAACGGCCCCTGTATGGCAGCGCTGGGGCTGGGCGGCGAAGGTTACTTGTCGTATTCGATTGCAACGCCAACCGGCGAAGGCGTCACGACTCCGTTGACGTTCACCCGCGAACGGCGCTGCTCGTTGATCGACGATTTGCGGATCCTGGGCAAGTAAACGTTCACAAGCAGTTTTCGGTGCGACCGATGCAATTGGGCGTGGTAGTGGGCACGGCGACTTCGACGATCAAGCATTCCTCCCTGCAGGGATGGAAGCTGCTCGTCGCGCAGTTCTACGGAGTCGACGGGCGCACGCCCGATGGCGATCCGGTGATCGCCGTCGATGCGCTGGGCGCCGGCATCGGCCAGAACGTCATGCTGTCGAGCGACGGCAAGGGAACTCGCGCCTTGTTGGGAAGCGACACCACGCCGGTGCGGTGGAGCGTGATAGGGATTCAAGATTGACATGGTGCACCCGACAACCCATCCGCCGCGGCGAAAAGATGTCGAACGCATCGTGCGCCAGGTGCTTGCCGAGCTGGGCAGTGGGCGGCGTTCGGTCTCGACGAATGGCGAATCCCCCGGCGAGTTGGTGCTGATCAGCAAAGTGGTTAGCCTGGCAGACGTCGAGGGCCGGCTGGGCGGAGTGTCGCGCGTCGTTGTGGCGCCCGGGGCGGTTTTCACTCCGGCGGCCCGCGACCTGTTGCGCAAACACAATGTGGCGATCGCCTCGGCCGTGGCAGCCAACACTACGAGAAGCCAACCACTGGCTTTCGGTGTAGCGGAAACGAACTACCAGGCCTCGCCATTAGTCACGGCGCTGGCCGCCGAGCGGGTTAACCTCGAACAAGTTCCCCAATCGGGACTGTTGGAAGTCGTGGACGAACTTTGCGAACGGGTGGTCAAGCAAGGTCAGCTCGGGCTGCTGATTACGGGGCAGACGGCGGCGGCGCTGTGCCTGGCCAATCGCAACCGCGGCGTCCGCGCGGCCCTCGGCGCGAGCGTCCAGGCCGTAACGGACGCTGTCGAAGCGATCGCCGCCAATTTGTTGGTGATCGACCCGGGCGGAATTAGCTTTTTCGGAGTCAGGCGGATGACGCGGGAATTTGCAAAGCTCGGGTGGAAAAGTTGCCCGATGGCGCTGCGAGAGCGGTTGGACTGAATCACGAGCCGCATCGAATTACTGAGAAATAAAACGAACATGCGAATTGGCGAAGTGATCGGAACCGTGACATTGAACCGGGCTCACGCCAGCCTGAGTGGGGCGACGTTCCGTCTGGCCGTCCCCCTGTCGCTGGCCGAGCTGGCCGCCCAGAGGGCGGCGACCGGCGACGCGCTGGTCGTGTACGACGAGCTTGGCGCGGGCATCGGCAGCCGGATTGCGATCAGTGAAGGCGCTGAGGCGGCCCAACCGTTCTTGCCCGAGATAAAACCGATCGATGCCTACAACGCCGCGATTCTAGACAACATACAAATCGCGCCATTGAAGCGAACGCGCGGCGAACGGCGCGCTCACGAGGAGTGAGCATCCATAAACATGCACGATTACACGCACGAAATTGGACACAAGGATAGCGTAGGGATTGAAACCGCATGAATAACCTGCACCAGCTAAAACTCGAAATCTGCGATATCGGCCGGCGGATTTACAACAAGGGGTTTGCGGCCGGCAACGACGGCAATATCAGCTTTCGCTTGGGACCCAACGAAGTGCTGTGCACGCCCACGTTGGTTTCCAAGGGCTTTTTGAAGCCCGAGGACTTATGTACCTGCGACATGGAGGGCAAGCAGACCAGCGGCAAACGCAAGCGGACCAGCGAAGTGATGCTGCACCTGGCGATCATGAAGGAACGGCCTGACGTGAAGAGCGTCGTGCATTGCCACCCGCCCCATGCGACCGCGTTTGCCGTGGCCCGCGAGCCCATTCCCCAGTGCGTGCTGCCCGAAGTGGAAGTCTTCTTGGGCGACGTGCCGATCACGAAATATGAAACGCCCGGCGGCCAACCGTTCGCCGAGACGGTGTTGCCGTTCGTGAAGAAGAGCAACGTGATCATCCTGGCCAACCACGGCACGGTCAGCTTCGGCGAGAGCGTGGAACGGGCCTATTGGTGGACGGAAATCCTGGACGCCTACTGTCGAATTCTGATGCTTGCCCGCGATTTGGGCCGCGTCAATTACTTCAGCGAATCCAAGGAGCGCGAGTTGTTGGAGCTGAAAACGAAGTGGGGCTATTCGGACGCGCGGCTGGCGCCGGGCATGGAAAACTGCGATATCTGCGCCAACGACGTGTTCCGCGAGAGTTGGACGGAAAACGGCATCGAGCGACGCGCGTTCGAGCCACCACCCCCGATGCGCGCAAGCGCTGCCCCCCGCCCAACGCCGTCGCCCGGCGCCGCGGCCAACGTCGATCAAGAAGCACTGATCAAAACGATTACCGAGCGCGTCATGGCGGCGCTTGCCGGAAAATAAACCTAAATAGGTCCACACGGCCAATGGTGCGCTACTCGTTTTTAACGGAGGCAAGTCGCGAAGCACTTGCCGGCGAAGTGCTCCGAGACTCTGGTGTTTTCATTTAGACGGACTGAATAACCAAATCTATGAAAGTCAGCATTATCGGCGGCGGAGGACTGGTCGGTTCGTGTGCCGCCTTCGCCTTGCAAACCGGCCGGATCGTGCGCGAGATTGCGCTGTTGGACGTCAACGCCGAGCTGGCCGCCGGCCAGGCTCTCGACCTGTTGCACGGCGCCAGCCTGACGGCCGATCAGGTGATTACGTCCGGCGGCTACGAGCACATTCCCACGAGCGATCTGGTCTGCATCACGGCCGGACTGCGGCGGAAACCCGACGAGAGCCGATTGGACCTGATCAACCGCAACGTCGACTTGTTTCTCGGCATCTTGCAGGACATCAAGCGCGCCGGACACAAGCCGGACGCCACGGTGCTGGTGGTTTCCAATCCCGTTGACGTGTTGACATACCTGGCGGCCGAGCGACTGGACCTGCCGCCATCGCGCGTGCTGGGACTGGGCACGCAACTCGACACGCTGCGTTTTCGCTCGCTGATCGCCCAACAGTTGTCGGCTCCGCCGACGCAAGTCAAGGCAGTGATCCTGGGCGAGCATGGCGACAGCATGGTGCCGATCTGGTCAAGCGCAACCGTTGCCGGTTTGCCGCTGGAGAAGTTTCCGGGCTGGAACGCCCATGTTGCCAGCGAGTTGTTCGCGCGCACCAAGGGTTCGGGGGCCGAGGTCATCAAGAAAAAAGGCGGCGCCGGTTTTGCCGTCGGCCTGGCGATTGGCGAGGTGATCGAAGCGGTAGCCTTGGATCGCCAGGCGATCTTGCCGGTGTCGACGGTGCAGCGCGGTTGTTACGCGATTCGAGACGTGGCGCTGTCCGTGCCCACCGTGGTCGGAGCCGGGGGCGCGCTGGCAACGCGCGAAATCGAGTTGTGGCCCAAGGAAATCCAGGCGCTGCGCAAAAGCGCTCAAGTGCTGCGGCAAACGATCGACGCCGTCGTCGGCCGACTTCGGCCATGAACATGACACCCGTGCCATCGACGAACGAAGCGTAAAACAACCATGCAAAAATCTCTTGACCGCAAACTGGCCGCGATTCACGCCGATCCCTCGGGTTCGAAGGAATTCATCCTGGCGGACGCCAAGGACGCGGACATGGCCTTTGGCATTGGCGCGCCGGGACGCTCGCCGGAGATGCATGCCGGCGAAGTGCGGATGCGCACGCTGGCCGAGTATCGGGAGAACATTCGCCAGATCGCACGGCAGGGCCTGGTTGACATCATGCTCATGTCGGCCAGCACGAACGACGTACTGACGATCGGCCAGCGCTTGTTCGAAACGAGCCACGTCACGCCGGCCGCGCGAGCCAACGACGCCAGCGACATTTTCGCCGTGCGCCACGGACGTTATGTCGGCGAGCCGGCCCGCCCGTTTCGCTCGGCCATGCTCGACCACATTCAATGCGGCCACGTCGACTGCGAAAGTGACGAGCGGGCCCGTGGAGCGAACTTGGGCTTGTACAGCGTGACCTTCAACAATCGCCTGGAGGACGACCTCGTTTCTCTGGAACAGTACCGCCAGTTCCGCGAAGAAGCCGAACGCAAGGGTTTTCGACACTTTTTGGAAGTGTTCGATCCCAACGCGCCGCAAGGACTCACCAGCGACAACACGCCGCAATTCATCAACGACTCGATCGCGCGCACGCTGGCGGGCATCGCCGGGCCGGGAAGACCGGTGTTTTTGAAAATCGTATATCACGGGCCGCGGGCGATGGAAGAGCTCGTTGCCTACGATCCCCATCTGGTCGTCGGCATTCTGGGCGGCGGCGCCGGCACCACCTACGATGCCTTCAAGCTGATCGCCGAAGCGCAAAAATACGGCGCTCGCGCCGCCCTGTTCGGACGCAAGATCAACAGCGCCGAATGCCAGTTGGCCTTTGTCGAGTTTTTGCGGCGAATCGTCGACCACGAGATTTCGCCCGAAGAGGCCGTGCGGGCTTATCATTCCGTCCTCGAGCGATTGCACATCAAACCGCAGCGCTCGTTGGCCGACGACATGCAATTGCAAACGGGCGTCATGAGCTATGGCGGCGGATCGAGCGCGAGCGCCGTGCGGCATCGCGTGCCGGCCAATACCGCACGCGCCGCCACGGCCAGCTTAAAACCGGCCGCAAAGCATGACTGTGGCTGCGGCGGACCGGATCCCACGGCGTGTCACTGCCACGACAAGAAGTCGGACGACAAATCCAAATCAGTGTCGGATAAGCCGACGGACTCACTCGATGCGGTGCCCGACTTTGGCCGCATGTCCGCGACCGAAAAGCTGGCTTACAACAAGGCCAAGCGCGACCGCATTTTCGGGTGAGCTGGCCGAAGGTCCGCAAGCGACCAGGAGCGGGCGCTACGCGGCTCCGTTCGCGTGAGCCAGTTGTCGCAAGTGCTCGAGTGCTTCGTCGACGTCGGGCACTTGCACTCCCCGCTGCCTGCCCAGCCGATCGCAATCGTACAGGAGCATCAAGTCGTCGAAGTCGTCGGCAGCTTCCAGCCTCCGCCGGGCGCGGACGCCCAACGTGCCGTCGCGCAGCGCCGCGGCCTGCGCGTGGTGCTCGATCAACCACGCCGTGCGCTCGGTGACGTGGCCGCCCAGCGCCGCCAGCCCCGCCGCCACGTGATCGCGCGGGTCGATCGCCTTGCCCACGTCGTGCAGCAGCGCGGCCAGTTGAAATTCTTCGTCGTAGGGCAGCGCGTCGCGCGCCAAGTCGAAGACTTGCAGGCTGTGATACAGCGCATCGCCCTCGGGGTGCCTCTGGGGATGCTGCTTGACGGTTTCCAGCGGCGTAAGCAGGTTGCGGTAGACGTGAAACCGATCCACCTGCTGTTGGCTGTCGCGTTGGCCGTTGGCAAGCGCTGCCGCCGTTGTCGGGTTGGCCGATCCGGCGCGTGCCAGCAGCTGAATTTGATCGCGAATTTCCTGATCGGTGGGCAAGTCGGCGGGTTTGACCCAACCTCGGCAGATGCGCCGGGCCACCTTCATTTTCGCGCGGTAGTAGTCCGACTCCTGTCGAACGTACATCATCCGCGCGGCTTCGTACGCGATCTGCCGCCGCAGTTTGTCGTTGCTCATCGCGGTGGTGCGCCGAAATAAAGCCCGTCAACGCGGCGCGGGGCTAGCTCAAGAAAGTATAGTTACCCAGGCGCGCCGCGGGCAACAAAGGCGGTGAATTCCCGCTAAAATCAAGCTACCCGACACTCCGCCGCGCCGCGTAAAACCGCGGAATCCTCTTTCGATTTCGGCACGGGCTCACGACAATGGTGCATGCGAGCATAGCGGTCTGGCGAGCGTTCGTTGCGAGGGAGGTTTTTTCATGGACCAGTTCTGGCAAGAGCTATCCGCCGATTGGCCCGCAAGCGGCCACATGTTGACGCTGATCTTCCGGCTGGTCCTGGCGGCCGGGGTGGGCGCGCTGCCGGGCTTGCAGCGTGAGCTCAAGGGCGTGGCCGCAGGGCTGCGCACGCACATGTTGGTGTCGCTCGGATCGGCCATCTTTGTAATCTCGGCTCTAGAGGCCGGCGCTTCGATTGACGGCACCACGCGCGTAGTCCAGGGACTGGCCGCGGGAATTGGCTTTGTCGGCGCCGGTGCCATTCTGAAGTCGACCGACTCGCGAGAGGTTCACGGATTGACAACCGCCGCGAGTATTTGGCTGACGGCAGGATTGGGAACCGCCGTCGGAATGGGGCGGATATGGCTCGGCGTGCTGGGCAGCTTGCTGTCGATTGGCATTCTCGCCGTGCTCAAACTGGTCGAGCCGGGCGGGAGCAAGCAGGACAACGTCCCGCCGCATGGTTAGCGGAGCACAACGATTACGTCGCCAACAGCCAATTGCAGGCGTTGAGCCAGAAGCGATTGTAGCTTTCCAATAGACGAAGTTGCAGCCCCAGTGCGGCGCGGGTCTGAGGTATAAGCCAACACGCGCCCCTTGCCGAACTGGCCGACGGCCAGCAGCGGGTCGCCCTCGCCTTGCCAGCGCGCCAAGATTCGCGCTCCTGTGACGTGCTCGCCGGCCTTTGCGGCGGTTATCGGGCTTCGGAGCCGGGATGATAACTTTGCTTGGCATGGGCCAGCACGTCGCTCCACTGGAACCAGGCGGGCTTGAACTGCTGTTTCGAATAGAGCGCGGCCTGGTCCATGAAATGCGGCGACTTCGGATCGGAGCTTTCGCCGAACTGCAGAATGGTCGAGGCTTGCACCGTGTCTCCAAATTCATACACGCCGATGAACGATCCGCCCACCACGCCGTACTGCTTCTTGCGATCGGCCGTCGGCGGCGCATAGTACGTGTTGAATACCACGCCCAGCGGACCAGGCGCGCCGGCGCAGGGCAGGCTCGGCAGCGAGTCCGAGAAGGGGATCTGCGTCGCGTCGGCAAAATTCGCGTGGCGCTGCATGCGACTGACGTCGCCCCACTTGACGCGCCAATTGCCGTAGGAACCTTGCAGTTTTTCGGCGGCGGTGACCAGCGCTTTGAACTTGAGCGCGGGATTGTCGACAAACTCCTTCTTCAAAGTCTCCACCGGATAGCCGCGGCCGTACAGTTCCTCGTACCACAACGCACACAGCGTGGTTTGCGTCGAGTCGATCGACGAACGGCAATTCCAATCGAGCAGATGGTCCAGTAACGGCTGCGCTTTGACCGCCAGGGCGGAATCGGAGTTTTCGAGCGCCTTGAGTTCGAGCGCCAGCCGAGGCAAGTTCACCAGCGGCCAATAGAGCGTGGTGTCCCACGCCGCTTCCTTCCAGTCGTCGTACGTGATGTCGTGCATGTTGCGCAGCAGCATCCGCGAAACTTTCGCGCGCCGCTTGTCGTCATTGCGGTCTTCGATCATGTACGCCGGAAAATCGCCGATCGACGGATTGCCCTCGTCGGTCGTGGTAAACGGCGTCGAATTGCAGTTCTGCAGGTATCCCGACGCGGGGTTCAAGATTTGCGGCAACTCGTCGAACGAGTGCACGCCCTGCCATTCGGTGCGCGGGTCGGAGCCGTCGACGGGCTTCGTCCAATCGAAGCTAGGATCGCGCCTGGGAATCGCCCCATTGTAGACGTAGAAGATGTTGCCTTCGCGATCCGCGTAGCAGGTGTTAAACATCTGCAGGTTCAATTCGGCCATCGCCAAGCGCCATTCGGCCAGGTTGCGGGCCTTCGTCATTTTGAGCGCTTGCCGCAGGCGGCTGCCCTCGGCCAGGCGCGAAATTCGCACCGCCATGTATCGGCCGTCGGACTGGTGGCCGATGATCGGGCCGTGGTGAGTTTTCCGCAGCGTGTAATTCTTGTCCTCGAAGCCGGCGTCCTTTTTGACTTTCAGCGTTTCCTTCCACTCGGTCGCCTGCCGATATCCCTCGCCGTAGCGATAGTTCAACGGGTTCTTGGGATCGTCGAAATTCTCCAACCAAACATCGCCCACGTCCGGGTCGTTGACCGTATGCGACCAACCGAGAACTTCGTTGTGTCCCATCGTCAACAGCGGACCGCCGAAAAAGCTCGAGCCCGCGAAATTCAATCCTTCGCCGCTTTTCAGATGGGCCTCATAGAACTGTCCGTAGCCGAACCAAGGCTGGTGCGGATTGGCAAACAGCATGGCCTTGCGGCTCTTGGTGCGGCTGGGTCCGATGACCCAGGCGTTCGAGCCGGTAGCGGCCGAGATTTCCTCCGTCACTTTGCGAACGCCCGATTTCGGCGCATGCGTCTTGCCGAACATGAATTCCAACAGCACGTGTCGCTCGTAGGCCAGCACGTGCCAAGGCTCGAACCGCGTGATCAAGCGGGGCTTAAACTGGGGATGCTTGGCCAGGTAATAGTTCAGTCCCGCGGTGTACGCCTCGCAGATGGCTTTGAGCTGCGGCTCGATCTTCGGATAGTCGGCCTGGGCTTGTCGCGGGATCTCGAAAGACAGGTTCAACAAGTCCGAGTCAATGCCGCGGTCGCCGTACAGCTCGGCATAACGACCCAGGCTGGCGACATAAGTGTCTTCGATTTGCCAGAAGTAGTCTTCAGCCTGGGCATAACCGAAACCGAAACACACGCTGGCGTCGGTCGGGCCCTCGATATGTGGCACGCCCCATTCGTCGCGATGGATCGTGACTTCGGCCGCCAACTTTTCGCCCAGGTCGTCCGCGGCCAGCAGGGCCGGCGCCAGCAACGACGCCATCCACAGGACCAACACACACCAGCCGGCCAGGTTGCAACGTATGCGCGTCATCGCTCGGCACTCCTTGACTCGATTTGATTTGGAGGGGTGCAATTGTTGGGTCTAGCTTGCCATGAGCCAGGGGGCATTGCAAGCAGGTCGAGATTTTTGTCCCCCGTCGCGGCCGGACCAACCCACACGGCTTAGTTCATTGGGGACGACCGAGCCCACGCCGCGACGAGCGCGTTTTTCCGGCGTTTCCCTCGCCGGAAAATGAGAAGCCGGTCCAGGTGGCCCGCGAGGCGAGTGGCGTGCTGCTGCAAACCGTGATCGTGCTGCGGGCCAAATCCACGTCCTTGATGCACGCATGCCACCGGGACTGGCGACCCGTCGCAAGTCGTTTGGCAGCGTGACGCATCAAGATTGACAACGCCATGCCATCCTTGGTTTGGCGTCGCTCGGCTTTCATGTCTGGCGGCCTCGCCGACGAGCATAAGCCCTTGAACTCACCGAGAGACGCATTACCCCGCCGATTGCTCGGCGGGGTTTTGTTTGCGCTCGTCCCACGCGCGAGTGGCGGAGACAATTCTTAACAGTGTTGCGAATCAACAACAGGTTCGATGAAGCGGTCAGTCGGATTTGTCAGGGAAGGCGCTGACCGCGGCGGCGAATTTGAAGAGACTTCACAGGGCGGTGGCGAGCCCGCGACTTGGGACCAGTTTGCCTGGGGAGTCGAAAGCGGCGCCGTTAGCCTTTGCGGCGTCGCCAGCCCCAGGCAGCAACACCGATGACGCCGAAGGCGGCAAGCGCCAGCGACGAAGGCTCTGGGACGACATTGAAGGTCATGCTGCCAGGTACGGCCCCGCCCGTGTCTTGCAGTTCCATGGTGTAAGTGCCGGCGAGCAACGGTGGCGTAAAACCGATCGCGCCGCTGCCCAGGCCGATATCGTCAAGGATGTTGGTCCCCACCATGGAACTTCCAATGTGAGTCCACCCGAGCAGATTGGTGGGATTGACCGCGCCCCCCAGACCCGCGGTCCAAACCGTGCCGCCTTGGAGGCCGGTAAACGAGAGGCTCGGTCCGCCGTAGCTATTGAGAGTAATCGAGTCCAGTTTATTGCCGGCGCCAATGGTAAAGGTAAACAGATCGAAGTCACCACCACCGAACGTCGCCACCAACGAATTCGCTCCAATGCCCAACGTCCCCAGCGATGTTGGCAGGGCCGTGTTGCCAGAAAGATCACCGTTAACTCCTTCGTCGTAGCTCACTGCCAGGGCATTTGCCGGCCAAACGAGGGTCAGCACGACAACGGCCAGGAAAGTCGGTCGTAAATCGCTTGTCATGGGGGTACCTTCTGGCCCACTTGGCCGCTGAGTATTTGTTTCCGGGTGGCAAAAGGTCAACACAAACTACATTGTCGTCGTGCAGTCGCTAATGCAGTGCGGCGACGATATGTATATGCACCGTGTATATGCAAGTGGCAATTTACCAGGGTGAGGGATGGTGTCAAGCAATTTCCAACGGCTTTCTGCCTCGTGGACGATTTTTTTGGGCCATCAGACCGAGCGGCAAGCATTCTCGGCCGTCGCATTATGCTCCGGAAGTTACCCGATGCCGGCAGGCCGGTTGTCACAACTGTCGCGGCTAGGGCTAGCGGGCTGGGAGTCGTTTGATTATTGCCGGGGCTGACCTACACTTGCGACAAGGGGGAATGTTTTATGCCTAACACCAAACAGAGCGAATCGTCGCAACGCACTTGGATCACCAGCAAAATCGGCTGGCTCAGCGTGTGCATGATCGCAGCCGCCTGGGGAGATCGGATGTTGCCCAACGCTTACTGGGGAAACGTGTGGGGCGCCGTCGGAGTGTTTGGCCTGGCGTCGGCGCTGGGCCTGGCCTCGATCGCCGCGACACGGGCAGCCCAGGAGCGTCGGCTGTCGAAATGTAACGACTAGCGACCAAACACGTCGCTCGCCATCGCCGAGAAACTTTCACCTAGCTGCATCAGCAGGCAGCCTGCAACCCGCCGGCCAAAAGTCGCGCGGGTTTTTTCATGCGCTGTCAACGCAGAAAGATTGCGGCACACATGTTAAGATGTGAAGCCTCGTCCAATGAGCCGTTGAGCCTCGTGCGTCACCCGAAACGAAGGGGCGAAGAGATGCAATCGAGAATGACACGCTGTTTGAGCAGCGTTTCCCTGGCGGTGATTATCGGCGCCGGGTTCAACGGTGCCGGGTTCAGCAAAGCCGCAGATCCGGGCGAGGACCAGGTTAAGGCTGAGCTTGGCAAGCTTGTCGAGGAATACAACCGCCTGGACAAGAAGTGGCGGCGGTCGATCCCCAACGATGCTTTCGAATACTCGGACGACATTTCGGACGACGAATGGCTGAAAACATCTCGCAACAGTCGTCCCAGTCATGATGCGCAACTGTTACCCCAGTTTCTTGCGTTGGCCGAGCGTCATCCGAATTCGCAGTCTGCGCTTGACGCATTAGTATTCGTGATCTGGCAGGGTACCGCCACGATTGATGTCCAGGGCGCCGCATGGCGGGCCAAAGAGCAAGCACTGGATATCGTGTTGAAGCAGCATCGGGACGATCCGCGCGTGGTCGATATCTTGGGTCGAATCAGCGTTAGCCTGCCCTCCAAGAAGGCAGAGTCGTTGCTGCGCACCACGCTGGCCGAGTGTCCCGATCCGGCATTGCGGGCGGCAGCCTGCATGTCGCTGGCTCGATATCTCCTGACATACGGCCGCAATCATAAGCAGCTCCGGGACCTCAAGCGAAAGAGTCGCCTGACGAATTTCGAGCGAGGCACTAAGGTTTTCGCAGGGCCGTATCTGGAGCAGGAGTGTCCTTACGATCATGAGCAAGCGACCGCGGAAACTGAGCGACTCCTGGCTCGCATTATCGACGAGTTTCCCGATGCCCGACCGGCGACCGGCGCAGAGTCCAAGACGTATGGCGAGAAGGCTCGCGCGATGCTGTTCGAGCTCAACCATCTTGTTCCCGGCAAGGAGGCTCCTGATATCGAAGGCCGTGATGCCGAAGGGACGACGTTTCGCCTCAGCGATTATCGCGGAAATGTTGTCCTGTTGACCTTCTCCGCCAACTGGTGTCCTCCGTGTCGCAAACTGTACCCGTTGGAACGCGAGCTCGTGGCGAAGTTCAAAGGTGAAGCCTTTGTGATGCTCAGCGTGAGCGGCGATGAACGCGTCGACACGCTAAGATCGTCGTTGGCATCTGGCGAGCTTACCTGGCGCTGTTGGTGGGACGGCATGGACGGCCCGATCTTCACGACCTGGAACATTCTTGGCCCGCCGGCGATATACCTTCTCGACCAGCAGGGCATCATTCAAGATGTGGGGCTCAACCGGGTCACGCCGCGGGAAGACTTCGAGCGCGCCATCACAGCGCTTCTGAGCAAGGTCCGCCGCTGAAAACGTCGAGCCGCGGAATCGGTCTGAGATTGGCCAGGGAAAAACGGCCCTGTTTCCCAGACATTCGGGGCTGTGCATGAACGCCGTGCGTTTCTTGGGCACGGCGGGTAGAATCGCGCCTCGCGGAACGATTCCAATTTGGCGGTACAAAGATCGGTTCAACTTGAGGACACGCCATGAGACTTTCCACAACCCTCGTCACTAGGGTGTCATTGGGTTGGCTCACCGCGATTACTGGTGCCGGAGCGGTTCTGGCTCAGCCGGCCACGGAGGCCGAGTGGGCGCGCGTGACCGAAGACGACCGCGCCATCAAGATCGAGACCGACAAGCTCGAAGCCGTCATTCCCAAGAAGAACCCCAAGCAGTGGATGACGGGCATCGAGAAGGGATCGTTTCTCGATAAGACCACCGGCTTCCGTGAAGTCGGCGACGGACTGATGGTCATCGATTGGCTCATGGAGGCCGGCAGCGACGAAGCCTGGAGCGATCAGGTTATCGCCCCCGACGGCAACGGCGTCGGCCGTTATACCTGGCACACGAACGAGACTGACCCGGTCAGAAAATCCTATGCCCTCATGGCCCACGGCAGCAGCCATCGCAAGCGCATGGTCGAGGGCCCCCAGCTTTGCCACCGGATGAAGAGCGTGCGGCCCGAGGTCATCCGCGGCCAGGATTTCGTGGCGATCAAGACGAGCTACAAGTACGAGTACGCCGCGCCGGGCCGCAAACCGGGCTCGCGGTGGACGCAACTGATCGTGTTTCCCAAGGGCGAGCGGTATTTCGTTCTGATGGACAAGATCGAGAGCGTGAATGATTCCCCGGAGATGTTCCTTCGCAACGACACGCCGGGCTGTGTCCGTCACGAGCAGGGCGACACGTTCAGCGAAATCTACCTCAGTTACCTGAGTGGTCCCCAAGGCATTCGCATTCCGTCCAGCGAGTTCTTCAGCCCGTTCCCGCCCGACTTGAAATTTGGCTACCGACGCGACACGCACAAAACGCCGGACCATTTCATTCGCGCTTATCATCTGCGGGACAAGGCGACGGGCAAAGACGGCCCCTGGCTGGCCGGGCTGACGCTCGACCCATCGGTCGTCTACGAGGCATGGTGCAGCCAACGTCCCGGGGGGATCATCGTCATGATCGAGGAGGTCCACGGCAAGCCGGTGAAAGCCGGCGAGTCCTTTAGCGCGGCACATATTGTCGGTTACTTCGATACCATCGAAGACATGCATAAGCTGTACGATCGTCACAAGGGCCACACCGCGTTAGCCGCCGACGCATCGGGCTGGCGACTGGTGGAGTAGGCGTGGAATAAGGCTTTTGACGAAATTGCTGCCAGGCGGCGGGCGGAAAGGAGAATTCGTTCATGCGATCCCTCTCGTCGTCCGTCGCGCTGTTGGCGGCGGTTGTGCAATGCGCGGGTTTGAGCGTGCGCGACGCCCCGGCTCAAGACGCCGGCAAGGTCGCCGGCGCTCAGGCGCCCGTGGGACAATGGCGAGCCGCTGCAAACATGAGCGAGCGCCGCGAGTACGCCGGCGGCGTTGGACTCAACGACGGAAGAATCCTGGCCGTGTCGGGCCATCCCCTGGAAGGCAAGTCGCTTGCCAGCGCTGAGCTTTACGCCCCGGCGTCTGGCCAGTGGAGCAACACCGGCTCGCTACGGCAGCCGCGTAACAGCGGCAACGGCGCTACGCTCTTGCACGATGGCCGCGTCCTGATTGCCGGAGGACATAACATCACCGAGCCCATCCGGGGCGCTGAACTCTTTGATCCCGAGACCGGCACGTGGAGCGACGCCGGAAGTCTGAGCGTCGCGCGCGATGGGGTTGCAATCGTGCTTACGGATGGTCGCGTGCTGGTGGCCGGTGGCATTGATTGGAGTATCGACGCGGGCACAGCTTACGGCGTCGCCGAGTTCTACGACCCCCACACCACAACCTGGACGACAACCGGATCGCTCCAAACCGCACGCTACGCTCATCGCGCGGTATTGCTCGACAACGGCCGCGTCCTGGTCGTCGGCGGTTACAAAAAGGGTGACGAGCTGTTAGCCAGCGCCGAACTTTATGACCCCAAAACGGGATCATGGCAATCGACAGGCGACATTCCGTCGCCGCGGGTTGCGTTCGGCCTGGTCAAGTTGCGCGACGGGCGTGTCCTTGTAGCGGGCGGCTTCACTGGTCCTTCCTGGACAAAGCGGACATACGTGGCGAGCGCTGCCCTCTACGACGCGAAGACGGGACAATGGAGCGAGACGCAGCCCATGAAGTACCAGCGGGCTGGTTGCTCGACCACGTTATTGTCGGACGGACGGGTGCTCGTGGCGGGCGGCTGGGCGGCCAACGGGCTGGAGCTCGCAAGCGCCGAGCTCTTCGATCCTACTGCCCAAACATGGCGGCCAGCGGCGCCGATGAGCGTGCCTCGGCGAAACCATCGCGCTACGCTGTTGCCAGATGGCAGTGTCCTGGTGATCGGCGGCAGCAGCCTCCTGGGAGGAAAATACCTCAACAGCTGTGAAATCTTCACCTTCTAGCGAGTGTTCATGCGGCGGCCGAACGTGGCGAATTTGACCGTTGACAAGGGTTTTCTTCCAGCGTGCCTTCGCGGCACGCCAAGCCATCAGCCGCTGTATGGCCTCTGAGATCTAACGCGAATCTGCTGACTAACGACGGGAAAAAGGGGGAAGAGGTGGTATACGGCGCAATTCGCACGGTCATCGTCGCGCCATCGCCATTCAATGCTCATGTTGACCGGGTCAGGGCAAAGAATAGACTACGGGTGCCGACGCCAAAGCATCGTGCCCAGACCGAATCGTTCACGACTGCCAGCGAGCGCATCGACACAATTGATCGGAGATAAATAGCAATGCTTCTTCGTGAGAAAGTCATCGTCGTTGTGGTCACACTCTTGGGTTTCGCCGGGGCCGGCGTTGCTGGCGCGGACGGCCCGCGCGAGCACGTCTTGCTGGGCGCGATCCGGCGCGGCGACCTGGCGCTGCTCGAGAGTCAATTGCGCGAGGGCACGCCGCCCAACGTGCACACGGCCGAGGGGACGACGCCGCTGATGCTCGCCGCGCTCTATGGCACGCCCGAGATGGTCAAGCTATTGCTCGACCACGGCGCCGATCCGAACGCGGTCGACAAGCGCGGCGCGAGCGCGCTGCTGTTCGCCGTCGGCGACGCTCGGAAGGTCGAAGCATTGTTGGCTCGCGGCGCCAACGTGAACGCGCGCACGTCAACGGGAAATACTCCGCTGATCGCCGCGGCGGCATACACCGATAACCTGGGAGTCGTCAAGCTGCTGTTGGACAAAGGCGCCGATTTGCAGTCCGTCAACGAGAACAATGTTTCGGCGCTGGCTGCCGCGGTGTATGCCAGCGACGCCAAGAGCGTGAAGTTCTTCCTGGACCAAGGATGCAAACCCAAGCAAATTCAAAGTCTATTTGGAGCGGCAGACAACCCGCTGTTGGCGATCGCCGCGCAAACGGCCGATGCCCAGATCGTCGGGATGTTGTTGGAGCAGGGTGCCGAGGTGAATGCCAGCGATCCCAACTTTGCCGGGCACGCGCTCAACTACGCCCTGTTATCTCAGAAACCTGACGTCGCTCGGCGGCTGATCGAGGCCGGCGCGGACCTGAAACTGTGCAGTCCCATCGGCAAGACGCCGCCGATTGTTCTGGCGACGTATTCGGAGATGGGAGACGTGTCGGTTGCCCAATTGATGTTGAAGCACGGCGCCGACACGTCGGCGGCCAACCAGGCGGGAGAGACGGCACTGACCTGGGCTCGTCGCCGCGGTTTTCCCGACCTGGTCGCATTACTGACCGGCGCCGGGACGCCCGATCCGGCCGATCCCCGCCCGAGCGTGCCGAATCGAGATATTCCCTCGGACGCGAAGGAACGTGAGTCGCTGATTCGCGGTGCTGTGACCAAGAGCATTGTGCTCACGCAGCGCAGCTCCGACGTTTTCCTGGAGAATCGTCGCACGTGCGTCTCGTGTCATCATCAGAATTTGCAGGGCGTCGTGCTGGGCTGGGCGCGTGATCGGGGTTTCGCAGTCGATGAGACCTCGGTGGCCCTGATGATCGATCGACAATTGGCCACGTGGTCGCGCCGCGTGGACGCGGCCTAAGAAATGGACCGGCCCATGCACTACCCGCCGCAACTGTTGGGAAATGGATTGTTGGGGTTGACGGCACTGGGTAAATCGGGCGACGCTGTGACCGACGCGTTCGTCTGGTATCTGGCCGCGACTCAGAAACCCGAGGGCTATTGGATCCCCGGTGGCATCTCTCGGCCACCGATGGGAGGCAGCGAGATCATGTCCACCGTGCTGGCAATGCGCGCGCTGCAGCTTTATGCGCCGCCGGGCATTCGAGAGGAACTTCGCTCGCGAGTGGACAAAGCCAGGCTTTGGCTCGCCAGCTGCCGGCCGGTCACCCATCAAGACCTGGCGTACAAGATCATGGGGCTCGCCTGGGCTGGTGCGCCTGCCGGCGTGTTGCAGGATGACGTGATGCAGCTGCTTGCCTTGCAGCGACCCGATGGCGGCTGGGCGCAGTTGCCCCAAATGAACAGCGACGCCTGGGCAACCGGCCAGTCGTTGGTCGCACTGCATCTTGCCGGTCGACTGCCGCCGACCGACCCGGCGCTTGCGCGCGGGATCGACTTTCTGCTGCGTACGCAATTCGATGACGGCTCCTGGTATGTGCAAAGCCGCGCGTGGCCGTTCCAGCCGCCATTTGACAGTGGGTTTCCGTTCGGCCGCGACCAATGGATATCGGCCGGAGCGACGGCCTGGGCCACGATGGCGCTCTTGCTGCACGTCGCGCCCGGCAGTCCATCGCTGATTCCCAGCCGAAGTGATCCCGTTCCAAATCTGTTGGCTGCTGGGTCAAACGCCGGAGCTGCGGCGGCAGCCGCCAGGCCAGCGCCTTCGCGCGGCGCGCAGCGACGCACCGAGCCGGTTGACTTTGCGCGCGACATCAAACCCGCGCTCGAGCGTTCCTGCGCCGGATGTCACAGCGGCGAGACGCCGGAAGGCGGCTTTGTGGTGACCGAGCGCGGCGCCATGCTGCGGGGCGGCGAAAGCGGCGAGGCGGCGGTGGCGCCGGGCCGTAGCGGAGCGAGCCCCTTGTTCGCGCGCGTCTCGAGTGATGATCCCGATCTCGCCATGCCGCCGCTCAAAAAGCGCGACAAGTTTCCCGCACTTTCCGAGGACGAGCTCACGGCGGTTCGCGCCTGGATCGACGAGGGAGCGACGTGGCCCGACGGCGTGCTCGTCAAGGCCAAGTCCGAGTAGGACGTCCGGCAATGAGACAGCCCAGTGGTCGGACCGAAATGCGACCGATCACGCCGAGGGGTTCGACTCGTTGCTGAATCTGATCACTGCGCCAATGCCAAGCACCACGAATACTAGAGCTAACTCGACGCATCATGCAGCACGCTGGCACGATCGTCGCCAAGTACCGTGAGTCACGTGTCTCGCACCGCCGCGTCCGGGCCGGCTGCCACGCGTGGAGGTGCGGATTCGCTATTGTGAGGCTCCGCCGGCCGGCGGCAATTGGTGCTTGCTCATGCTCGCATTATTGCGCCTTCATGAAATAGGTTCGGCGACAATTGGATGCTTGCCATTTCCAGCCGGGGCATAATATTGGGCCGGATGCCCGTCGCCTCGAACTGACCGTAAGCGATGCCGGCCGCATTCACGCCGAGTTGCTGGAAGCGGAAGATTTCTTGAATCGTGATAACGTCGTTCTCCCGGCCGGTGATCTCGGTGATGCTGGTCACACGGCGAGGCCCCCCCTGCAGGCGGTCGACCTGAATGATCAAGTTGATTGCCGAGGCGATCTGCTCGCGCAGCGCGTGCAAGGGCACATCCATCCCGGCCATCATGAGCATCATTTCCAGTCGCGAGAGCGCATCGCGTGGGCTGTTGGCGTGAAGCGTGGTCAATGAGCCTTCATGCCCGGTGTTCATCGCCTGCAACATGTCAATCGCCTCAGGCCCACGGCATTCGCCAACGATGATGCGGTTGGGGCGCATACGGAGAGTGTTTCGTACCAGGTCCCGCAATGTAATCTCGCCCTTGCCTTCGATATTCGGCGGCCGTGATTCAAGCTGCACCACATGGCGCTGTTGTAGCTGCAACTCGGCCGAGTCCTCGACGGAAATGATTCGTTCCGTATTCGGAATAAACGCGGAGAGGGCGTTCAAAAGCGTGGTCTTTCCGCTGCCGGTCCCGCCACTGATGATGATGTTGATCCGGGCTTTCACTGTCGCTTCCAGGAACAGGGCCATATCGGGCGTCAGGGCCTTGAGTTGCAGCAGGTCCTTGAGCAGCAAGGGAACTACACCGAAACGCCGGATGCTCAACGTCGGTCCGCGCAGCGACAGCGGCGGGATAATCGCGTTAACGCGCGAGCCGTCCGGAAGCCGCGCGTCGACAATCGGCGACGTTTGATCGACACGCCGTCCGACCTTGGCGACAATGCGGTGGATGATCTGCAGCAGGTGCCCGTCGTCGCGAAAGCGAACCTGAGTTTCTTCCAGTTGACCCTTGCGTTCGACATACACTTGGTTGGGACCGTTTACCAGGATGTCGGTCGTGCCGGTATCGCGCAAGAGTTTTTCGAGGGGCCCCACAGACCGAGGATTTCGTCGAGCAAGTCCTGGATGAACTGCGCCCGCTGGGCGCCACTGAGCGGCAGATTCTCTTCATCAATCAGGCGCTCGGCAATCGAGCGGATTTCGCGCCGCTGTCGGTCCTCAGGCAGCTTGCACAGCTCGTCGAGTCGAAGGTGGTCCAACGCACGGCGGTGGACGCGCTGCACCAGATCGTCGGACGCTTGGCCCGGCGATCGTTGGCCCAATTGATTCTCCGCGGATTGGCCAACGGGAATGTGGACACCCGCATAGCTCCCAAAGTCATAGGCCTCGCTCGGATTCTGGTTGGTGGACACGCTTGTCCTTCCAATAATATTGACGGCCGCAAAATCAGGAACGCCCGGCGTTGCAAAACGAGGAGATTCTATTTCTCGCT
The DNA here is from genome assembly GCA_041497975.1 of Planctomycetia bacterium. Classification (GTDB taxonomy): domain Bacteria; phylum Planctomycetota; class Planctomycetia; order Pirellulales; family PALSA-1355; genus PALSA-1355. The sequence continues at coordinate 28,644 of JBGQHN010000005.1, forward strand.
AAAGGCATGAGCGACGCGGTTCCATGACTTCAGGAAGGACCACCCCACCCGAGGAGGCTCGGCCGGCATCCCCAGTATGGCGCGGGCCAGCGCGGTGATATCGGCGAGAGAACGACTGCGGGGCGCCGTCTTCCGCAGCGTTTGTCCGGAATTCTCCGCGGCCCGGAAGGAGGCCCAGTCGGCGGCCACCGTAAATACTTTGGGGATGTGCAATACCTCTTCAATCGACCGAATCGACAACTGCTTGACGCCCGGGAGAAATTGGTTGATCACCACGTACTGCTGCGCCAGATACTCCCGTTGGGCAACCAAATCCAAGAAGCTCCTGAGAGCATATAAGGAGGGAACGGTTGGTGTTGCCACGAGCACGAGTTGCTGTGTCAGGGTCAGGAAATCGAAGTCGATCTCCTCGTAGACGTAGCGCCCGTCGAGGACGAGGACGTCGCCCAACTGTATAACGTAGTTGTGAAGCTTGTATACTGAGTCCTGCGTTAGTTCCAACGGAACGATGCCATGGTACGAACCTGTGAGCACATGCAGGTTGTCCTCGACCTTCGTGATCGCTCGACGAACGCGCTCGAGGTCGACATGGTCGATGTCCTTAATCAGGTCGCACTCGGTTTCTTGTGGTTCGATGTTTAGATAATTCGCAAGCCGACCAAAGCCAACGGACTGCTCCGCAAGGATGCAAGGCGCGTTGCGCAAACGTCCGATTTCGGAGGCCAGGTTCACGGCGATCGACGTGGTACCGGACCCCTCCGTGGCCCCCAACACCGTAATCACCTGACACTGGTTGAGCGGATGTCCAAACTGGATGGCAATACGTTTCATTGCCGCCCGAAAGTCGTCCGCTTGGAGCGGTAGCCGGACCACCTGAGCGGCCCCTGCCCGCATGGCCCGCACCATCAGTGACGGATCGTTGGCTGGATCGACCAGCGCGACAATCGGCTGGCCGACGACCGCTTCGTTCAACCGCTCTAGTTGCACGATCTCGGCGGCCGAATTCAGACAAAAGATAAGAAGTCGCTTGTCGGCCGGGTTGGCCAAAGCGTACGGCAGGCAACTACGAGCGTCGAGGTATTCTCCTTCGATCGCAACCGAGAGATTGATCAGCTCACGTCGCAGGTCCCCAAGCGCGTTGTCGGTGCAACCGATCAGTAACGTCTTTAAGGGATACATGAACAAAGCGTAGCATCCACTGGTTAATCAGGCCCGCAGATGAATCGAGGAAGAGCCGCGACGGCCTGCTGGCTTGATCGATTGTTCCGAAAGGGCGGGGCAGGCGCGCGATCTGGCGCGGTTAGGGAGTAATTTTGGCTAAATGCCTGCGGAAATTTACAAATGATTTGAGTTCTGATTTTGCCGGCCGCACAGCTGAGACAGGGCAAGCCGAATGGCGCGCGCAGGCGGTCGGTCAACGGCCATCGCACCGCCGAGTCCGGGCCAGCTGACCCGCGCGGGGTTCGGCTTCGCTATCGCGAGGTGTCCGGGCACTTCTCGACGGCGCCGGCGTCCGACAGCGCCTCTTGATGCTCGTCTTTCAGGCGACGGAGCGAAAAGGGCTCCAAGCATAGCTCGCATTCAACTCGTCAGCTCGAGGATTTCGATATCGGTGATCCGGATGGCGATCATGCGGGTGGACGGCAAGCACGGATCAATTTGACAAAGTAACTGAACTCGTCGACTGAGCCGTTCGATTTCGCGAGTTCCTTGAGACGCGCCAACCTTGCCGCGTCGGCCTTAAGTTCGTCTTGGTAGCTCACGGCGGTCACCCGTTCTGTGAAAGACTGGGAGATGGCGCGCGTCGCACGTGCCCGAAGGGCAGAAGGATTATACTGGGAGTTGACAGACCCACGGCGCGAAGCGATGCGCCCCGCATGGCGGCGCGGGAGCCGACAGAGTAGTTGAGCCGATCAATCGCGACGACGTATCTGGTCGCCCCATAGCTTCTGATTCAGCTCGGCCAATTCTCGCCTCAGCGGCTTCGACAAATTGGCGCGCTCCTCCAATGGCCTGTCACTATGAGCAATCGAGTCCAGTTCCGCGTGGATGCTGGCCATGCGACGCATAATCGCGCCGCGGGACCTTGGTTCTCTGCTCATTCCGGCGTCCCCCAACCGTTGGCTGGAAATGCAATGGGCGCAGGGTCATCGAATTGTCGACCAGCAGGCGAGCCCGGCGGCGAGAAGGCCGGCCGAGACGTACATTAGCAAGTGCGCAACGGCTTTGCCTACGCGGACGCCGTCAAGTTGCCCACATCGGGGGCACAGAGATATTCTCGCAGGGATCTCCTGCCAACAGGTCTTGCAGCGCGCTTCTTTCATCCAGCTTAAGTCTAGCTTGGCTCCGGCGGGGCGTTGCCGGGCACGACGACATTCCAACCTGAAATGAAGCAACTAACGCAAGCGAGCCGTTCTAAGCGTCACGACCGCCATGCACGCATTGACGATCCACGCGCACTATCTGGCGTGCTCGAAGGTGCGGCGGAAGGCACCCAAGCGGACGCAATGACTAGCGCTTCCAGTGCCGCTTCGGAATGATCGCTTAGTTCGGAATCGTGATCTCAAACTCGTGTTTGCACTTCTTGCATTTCCAACTGAAGGTCTCCGAAACCACTTCAACGTCGGGCTCTGCCCCAGCCTCCTCCCCCACGGCTCGCATGTTGTTGCGAAGTCCCTTGAAATCGAGATCGGTTGCTTTGCAGTTGGGGCATGCCAAATGGTTCCCGTCGTTTTCCTGCTCGGTGGTCCTGCGATCGTCGGGCTTGGCCATGTTTAGCCGTTCCGAAGCCTGGCTATTCTTTGTCGTGCGCCCTCGGACTTTCCCCAGCAGATGAAACCAGAAGTCCGTAGGAGGTTCCACACTTTTCGCACTTGAAGTCGTAGACGGTCGTCCCTTGAACCCGGTTTGACTCAACGTGCAGCGGGCTCCCGCTCTTGCGACCGCACTTCGGACAAATTGACTTAACAGCATCCATCAGAAATTCCAGCGCCGCATGGACAACTTCATGGCCCTCCGACGCGGAGAATTGACAAAGCAGGTCGCATGGACAAGCTTTGTCCCGCGCGTGCGGCAGTTCATTTGTGGCGCGATGTGAGAAACACGTCAACCCTTTTTCTTTCCTGGGGCGTCAACTTTCTCACCCTGTCGTAGATGTCGATCAGGTGGTTAAAGTAGCTCGCCCCGAGGCCCGTCAGTCCAGCCGAGGCAAGTTCCTTGAGTTTCGCAATCCTGTCGGCGTCGGTCGGCTTGTCGATCATGCCGGCATTATAGCAGAGACGGCACCTGGATCATGGGCTTGACGATTCCCGCCTCGAGCGCCGCAGCCCTGATGCTTTTGAACTCACCTGCCTTCATGCGCTCGAACACGGGGCCAGCGATCCGTGCCGTTTTCCTTGGCAGTGATTTGGTCTGGCGGGAAAGTCTGGTTATATTCACCTCAGCAGTGACCCGCGGCAACCCAGGGCGACAATTCATCGCGAGGATGTCCACGATGGCCGATTCAAGCAAACAAACGGGCGGCGCGTCGCAGACTCTCGTCCAGAGCACGGGCCAAAGTGCCGTTCCCTCAACCCCTTCCGCGGGTTCGACGGCGATTACGCACTTCGTCCAGAACATCCCGCAACTGATGCATCAGCACAAATGGTTAGAAGGAGAGAAACTGCAGAACAAGTGGTTTGGCAGTGCCGAGAACCAGCTGGTCGGTAAATCCGAGGACGGCAAAGGATCGAATAAGGATCTCGACATCGACACCACCACGATCACGATGAAATGGATCTTGGGCTACACTCGAGCCATAGCGGTCTACGACAGCATCTTCAAGGAACAGGTGTATGCGAACAAACCCGCGCGAGACCTGCTGCTGAAGCGGCTGAGTACGAGCCACTACCTGCAATTCATCGGGTCGTGGCGTCACAGCACCCTTAGCAGCGCGTCTTGGGCCGACTACCGCAATCGTAATCGCTTCAAGATCGGTGGCGATCCTGGTCAAAACGTGCGATTGCGCGAGAAGATGTATGTGAATCGCAAAGCATGCATGGACCCGGCCAGTAACTTTCCCTTCAGGGGGGCAGACGGCCTGACGGCGGCCTTGGCCAATTTTAATTTCTACATGCTGATCAAGGGAGAAGCGGCCGACAATGGCAAGGGCTATGACGTTTCCATCACCGACGTGGGAGTCTACGCCTTCGACAGCTTTGACTTCAACGATCCACCAAATGCGACGTTTTCCCAGCCATTAGGCGTATGGAGGCTGCCCGGGGTGTCGCTGCCCCATTATGTCACCAACAGCGATTATTGCGACTATCGCACTGCTACGCACCAAGGGGCCGATTTCTTGATTTACTCCGATGTAGTGTGGACCAATCTCTTCACCCCGTTGACCTTCTCGATTCCGTGAACTGAAGACACGCCGCGTTGGGTCGCCTGTCGATTCCTCACTCCTCCAGCGCCGTGTCGCCCGCGCCGCACGTTTGACAGCAGTAAGTCAGCTCATCGCGCACGTTCTTGTCGCCAAAGGCCCCGCATTCCGGGCAGGTGGGAGTAGCAAGAGCCCTTGCCCTTTCCTCCGCGAGCCAGGCGTCAATCTCGCTCTCTTCGAGAATGATGGGGGCGACAGGCACGCTGACGCCGCGCATCGAGTAGCCTGCCCGTCGCGGAGCGGCCCGGGCGGGCGCGGCGATTTTTGAAATTCCCAGCGGTTGGGAATTTGTTGAAGGCGCGAACACAAAGGCGAAACGCGATGGGAAGGCAGCTCGTACAAGACAGCAGCGCGGCCGAGATCTCAGAAGTTGAGCTGCGCATCCGGGACATGCAAGAGGAACGAGAATCTCCGCCGACCCCTGGCAGCCCCGCTAACGCATGCAACACGCCGACGACCTGGAACACGTTGAAGGCCCTCGGCGCTCGTTCCAAACAATCAGCCCGCGAACCTTGACACGAGGGCGGTTAGGGGTGGGCCAGTTCGAAATCAGGATTTGGCGGGCTCTGGCTCAGCGGGCACCGGCTCAGCGGGCACCGGCGTGGCGGAGACTACGAATCCAGCGGTTTGGCCGCCCTCGTCACTGATGGGCGTGATCACCGCCGGCTCATACCCTTCGTTGTCCAGACTTTCCAGCGCCTTTCCCAAAGCCATGCCTGCCACCTGCGGGTTTCTCTCATTGAGCCGAGGGGGCACCAAAACGGTTTTATTAAGTCCCATGGGGACAGCTCCAATCAGAAATTTGCCATATATGGACCGAGCTTGGAACCGATCCAGGCTCGGAGGGACCCTTATCCTACCCGACGCACCGCCCTGTGTCGCGATACCCCCCCGAATGCTCAGCCTGAGAAGTCCGTTGACATCCCATGACTTGAGAACTCGCCCGAGACCGTCGGCGCAAATTCCTGGGGCAATGTGGGGAACTACTATCGCCGGCGCCTTACTGAATGCCTGTCCCGCCTTGGCCCGAGCCGTGCTTCATCCACCCAGAAAGACCTTGATCGCGGCTGCTCCCTCTCGGCGCACCAGCTCAGCGCCGTCCTCGCCCAGTCTGCGAGCAATGAGTTCCAGGACGGTGACTTGGATCGGCTCGTTCGTCATGAGCTTTATCGTGTCGCGCACACCCGGCGTTTCGATGGGAAACTGCCTGACACCACTCGGAATGTTGGCGTCCACCTTGATGACGAAGCTGGCCTTGCGCTTGGTATCCGCGCCGTGCATGAAGCACGACTCCCACGTAAAGCGCGACAAAAAAATCTCGTTGTTGTTGGGTATAATTGTTCCCGAAGCGATGATGCCCAGGATCTTGTCGCCATTCGCGCCGTGGTAGTAAATCGCTGACATACATCGTCCTCCCCCGGACAGACCAACGCGTCCAATCTGTGCAGCAGGCGACTTGAAAGCCGCAGGATCAGCCGGCGCCGCGTGCGCTCGGCGCCTCCGGCACGATACCGGCCCGAGAGGGCGATGGCAAGCAAATTGAACGCTACTTGTCCGTGAAGGATGCTCCGCAGCCCGCCTGGCTCAAGGCTTCTTGCCTGATCTTGTAGATGATCTTCATCGCCGCTCAGGCATTGGGCCTTCGCTCATAGGGCCGGCCGGTTGGCAAAGAGGAACCACAACAGGACCCCGGCCACCACCAAAGCGACAATAATTAGAATGTGATGGTGTCTAACGCCGTACATGGATGGCTAGCCTCCGCTGTTGGGGCCGTTGCTCGCCCGACCAGTATAGCCGATAGCTCAACTTGCTCAGCGCTTCCGCCGCCAGCCCCAGGCAGCGAGGCCCAAGGGCCCGCGCACATGCTGTCTCGGGACGCCGCGGCGAGCGTGCTCGACCAATTCAAGCCGGACGTCGCCGATGAGCTAAGGCGGCAGTCGATCAATCGCAACCGCACTCGCACTCGGCGTCGCAGTCAGCGTCGCAGTCACAGTCGCAATCACGACCGCCACCGTGTTCGAGCAATTTCTTGATGCGGGCGCCCAGCGGCTTCTTGGCCTTCATCTTCTTGGCCGCTTTCTTGGCCTTGCACTCGTTCCTCAGTTTTCGGATCGGCGGGCACTCGACTATCTTATTGATCAGACAGCAGATTATGGCCTCGCTGGGAGTGGCCATGCCCACCACAAACGCGAAACAGAGGATGGCTCGCAATAGATTTTTCATGAAGCTCTCCTGGCAAAGGGGGACGGCACGGCGTCAGTTCTCGGCAGGTGACAACTCAGCGGCAAAACGAGGGGACCGCGCGCAGCGGCTGCGCCGATGAGTTTTGTGTGGCTAGCTATTGGGGAGAATACCCGACGGGCACCTTGTATCGTTTGTATCGACTAGTTCACCCGTCCAACATTAGCCCGCGGCAAAGCCATGCCGCCTGATTGCAAGCAGGCCGCGACACTGCGAACCAAAGCGACACGGGCAAGGCACTGGAAAGCGCGATGCGTGCCGCGCGCAAGCGACTGCGCCCAGGCTGCATAAGCCGAGCCCGCCGGCCGATCACCGCACGGGCTTTTCTATGCGCTCGCGGCGCGAATTTCCTTCTAGCGTTGCACTGGCGTTGCACCACCAAGGTTCCGGCGTTCGAGACGCACGGCACACGCCTTGTACGCTGGCTGGAATGAGTACGGGTCGAAAACTGCATCCGTCAACAGGTTCGTAGCGGCATAGTGCATCGGCACGAAGACCTGGCGCGGCGGCACGGTGTGTACTACAACGGCTTTGGCCTGCAAGCTGCCGCGCTGCGATGAGACTGTGATCCAATCGCCGGGCCGGATCTTGAGCTCGCTGGCATCGCGGGGATTCACTTCGACGTAAACATCGGCGGGATACAGCTTCTTGAGAACTTCCGATTTTGCCGTGCGCGTCTGCGTGTGCCACTGTGCGGCAGAGCCGCGGCCCGTGAGCAGCACCAACGGGTATTGCGCGTCGGGCGCCTCGGGTAGCGGTCTAGGCTCGGACCAAATGAACCGAGCCTTGCCGTCTGAGTGAAAAAAATGTCCGTCGTGGAAAAGTCGGCGCTCTGACTCCTCAGAATCCCGCTGGACCGGATAGGGCCATTGGATGCCGCGGCGCTCGTCCAACATTCTGAAATCTTCGATCCCGGTGAATTCGCACGGTTGCCCTGCAGAGAGCCGCTTGAGTATCTGAAAGACCGCCTCGGGACTTTCCCACTCGCGAAACATTGTGCCGCAGCCCCAATACTCGGCGATCAACCTGAAGATGGCAAAGTCGGCGAGTGCCACGCCCGGGGCGCGTTTGATTTTCTTGACGACTCCGATACGACGTTCGGAGTTGATGAACGTCCCAACCTTCTCGCCCCAGCCCGCTGCCGGCAAAACGAGGTCGGCCAGTTGGGCAGTCTCTGTGGAAGAGTACATATCTTGCACGACGAGAAAGTCGAGACGGTCGAGGATGTCGCGCAGTTGTCCTTGATTGATCCAGGAGTGAGCCGGGTTGGTGCCGATCACCCACAGACTGCGAATTTTCCCACTCAAGACTCCTTCGAGAATCTTGTGATAGGGCCAGCTCTTTTCCGTCGGAATGGCCGACTCGGCGATGCCCAGCGCATCGGCTATTTTGCGGCGATGACGCGGGTTAACGAAATCATGGCCTCCCAGCAGGTTCGTCGTGTTGCTGAACAGGCGCGAGCCCATGGCATTGCATTGGCCGGTGATGGAATTGGCGCCGGTGCCTGGTCGACCGATGTTGCCCGTCATGAGGGCCAAATTGATGATCGCTTGGGCGGTGCGTACGCCTTGGTGGCTTTGATTGACTCCCATCGTCCACCAGAACGATATGCGCTGGCCCGCATGGACCGAGTGCGCAAGCTTCTCGATCGCGTCTGCCGAAATCTCGGTTTCGGAGCAAACGCGATCGAGCGTGTAGGGCTGCAGGAATGTCGCAAACTCGTAAAAGCCAGTCGTGTGAGCGTCGATGAATTTCTGGTTGATCCAGCCACGTTCAACCAAAAGGCGCGCCAAGCCGTAAAACAGCACCAAATCGGACTTGGGCTTCAGGGGCAAATGCTGTGAGGCCTGCATTGCCGTTTCGGTGGCGCGTGGATCGATCACGATGATCTCGGGGCGGTTCGGATTGTTGACAATCCGCTGCCACATAATCGGATGCGCGATGCAGAGATTACTGCCCACCAGAACGATCATATCGGATTGCTCGAAGTCCGCGTATGTGTAGGGGGGAGCGTCGAATCCGAACGCCTCCTGATAAGCTACGACGGCCGTAGCCATGCACTGACGCGTATTGCCGTCGCCGTGCAGGATTCCCATCCCGAATTTAGCCAAGGCGCCGAGCAACGCCATTTCCTCCGTGACAATCTGACCCGTGCTCAAAAACGCGATCGATTCCGGTCCGTGGGCCTGCTGAATCGCCTTCATCCGCTCGGTGAACGTGCGAAGCGCTTGATCCCAGGTGACTGGCGACAGCCGGCCGTGCGGGTCGCGCAACAAGGGGCGCGTAGCACGGTCGGACGCGTCGAGAACGGCCACCGATTCCCAGCCCTTTGGGCACGCCATGCCCAGATTTACCGGATAGTCAGCAGTCGGCGTTAGCCCCGTTGCTTCGCCGTCTCGTAGATGGATGTCGAGGCTGCAGCCAGTCGAGCAGAAACCGCAGACCATTGCTGTGGTGGCGTCCGGGCACGTGTGCTCAGGCACGAGCCCGAGGCCGGACCCTCCCGGAGCAAGTTGCAGTTCGCGCGTGAACGCTCCCGCACGGTTGACGAGTAATGGCAGCACGCGATTGTTCGACGGAGGAGAAAGCGACATCAGCGAATTCCTCCGGGCATGCGCGGCGCCGCGACTGCGGCAAAGAACAGGAATCGCTCCAGCAGCTCTCCGGCCAAAGACGCTCCAAAGAGCAACATGGTTGCGATCATCAATTCGAGCTGCCTGTTTTCGAGGGACCCGGCCGAGAGTTGTCGGAACAATAGAGCCGGTGCAACGATGCCCCCGAGCGCACCGAGTGCGAAACGGGCGACAACTGGGCTGGCCAGGTCGCGTGTCATCAGCAGGGCCGATCGTTTCAATGGAGTCATGGCGCGCGACAGCAGGTGCCTCAATAGCATCGCTTCCCACCCCAGCTTGGCGCAGGCCACGATCATTAAAGCACAACCGATTTTTGGCCCGGAGGCGGCCACGAGTGCCACGCTGGCCTCCGACGGACGTATGACAGCCAGTGCCGCCAGGCTCAACCACAGCGTCGCCAGACCGAGCAATATCGAAGACATTGTGAAGCGAACGACTGTTCGCGGAAAATCCCAGTATTCGCGCCTCACCGAGGCGTAGATCATGACCGAACAATACACCGCCACTGCGCCGACAACCACGACGCCCCACGCGAGGAAGCGGATCATATCGTGCGGCAATGGCCACGCGGCCGGCGCAACGACGGCGCCGGCGTACAAACATGCCAACGCGGCGAATAGCCCGAACACTACGATTTCGCGGCTAAGCCACGAGTGGCGCAGCCCCAGAACGGCTCGAAACGCATACTGCGGTCGACCCAGATGAAAGACACTTGCGGTCACGGCGAGCAACCCAAACACCAAAGCCATAACGGCCCGCACCGGCCGAACGTCTTCGGAAAACTCATCGCTGACAAACCGCTCCAAGACAATGCCCCAGGCGAATGCCCCCACCGACAATTGCGTTAAGACCAGCATCACCACCAGCGGCCAGTGCGGGTGTTGACGACTGACTTGAAAGTAGTCCACCGGCAGCATGTTGCGTGGCAGCACGCGATGGCTCTTGTAAGTCGTCGTGGGGTAAGTAATCTGCGGATCGGGCGCGGCTGGCAAAAATAACGCCGCCTCGGCATCCTCGATCACATTTTCGACGCTGACAACTCGGATCGCGATGGCCTGGCTAGGACAAGCCTGAACGCAAGCCGGTGCTTCACCCACCTCCAGCCGAGTGGAACACATGTCGCATTTGCGGACGATACCTTTGGCCGCGTGATATTTGGGCACGTCGTAGGGACAGGCCAGAATGCAGTACTGGCAACCAACGCATTGATCGTCGAGATGTTTGACGATGCCTGTGAGCGGGTGCTTTTCGTAAGCGTTCACCGGACAAGCGGTGAGGCAGGCAGGTTCAAGACAGTGGTGACAAGCGGTCGTGACATGCTGCAGAACGGGGAGCGAGCTCGTCCCGCCGACCAGCAGCCCTACGTCGCGCCACGCTTCTTGTTCATCGAGTCCGTTGAGATTGTGGCAAGCTGTGACGCAGGCCTTACAGCCCGAGCAGCGGTCCAGATCGACTTCGAAGGCATACTGCTGTCCCTTGCCCTGAGGCGCAGCCGGTAGAAGTTGCCGGTAGTGCTTCACCTCGGCCGGAGCTTCGTCGCGATCGTAGGTCTGAGCAAACAGCTCGACCGCGGTCAGTTCTTGCTGCTCGCTCAGCAGGCGTTCAATCAGCGACGAATACCGATCCCCGGCACCGCTAGTGGCAGGCAAGATGGGCTCGGAGATTGCCGACGCGTCCGCCATCATGCCTCCCGCGCTGGGATGGACAAAGCGTAGGTTGCGTCGCCGTTGGAGGAACCACTTTCGCCGCACGCGTGTATTTCGCATGCGGTTGCCAACCGACAACCTATCTCGGTCGCCAAGTCCTGGTCGAGCACGTCGATGGAGGGCAAATCGAGATAGACATCGTCGTCCTCGACGCGGACGGGAAATGTGCGGATGCTGTATTCCTCTTGCTGCAACGATTCCCCCGAGACCAAGGAGAACGTCTTTTTGTGCAGCGGGCAGGCGACCTTGGGCACGCCGCCGGCGTCGCCCACGATCCCACGTGACAACACAAAGGCCTTTTTGTGCGGACACATATTCTGGCAGGCGTACCACTCGCCCCTACTCGTGAAGTTGAAAACCGCGATTTGTACACGGCCATGTTTGATGGCAGCACCGCCATCCGTGGGGAAATCCGTGACCGCGCCCACGCGAATCCAGGAAGTAGCTGGCTTCTCCGGCTCGCAGCGATTGAGCGAACGAAACTGTTCTAGGGACACAAAGTCTGAAGGCCACGAAGCGGGACGCTGCTGACCGCGCTCGGAGACGATCTCAATACACGGCTCCGAATCATCGGTGTTGGCAAACTGGCGAAACCGCCGGCGTTTCTCAGGGTCGCGGACCACCGCGGCCCATTCGCACTGATAAGTGTCAATCAGCCTCTGGATCATGGCTTCCAACTCGCTGGCCAGGCCCAGCTTGTCGTGGACAACAACGTCGCGGATGTGATCTAAGCCCCCTTCAAGCTTTTCCCGCCAGACGCTGGTGCGCGTGAGCTTATCGGCCGTGCTGATGTAGTACATCAGAAATCGATCAACGTACTTGATGGCGGTTTCTTCATCGAGGTCGGCCGCAAGCAACTCGGCGTGGCGTGGTTTCGCGCCGCCATTGCCGCACACGTAAAGGTTATAGCCGTTCTCGGTGGCAATCAGGCCCACGTCCTTTGACTGAGCCTCGGCACACTCCCGCACACAACCTGAGACGGCCATTTTGATCTTGTGCGGCGAGCGGACTCCCTTGTATCGATTCTCGACGCGGATCGCGAATCCGACGGAGTCCTGCACGCCGTAGCGACACCATGTGGTTCCGACACAGCTTTTGACAGTGCGCAGTGCCTTGCCATAGGCATGGCCACTCTCGAAGCCGGCATTTACCAGTTGCTCCCAAATCTCGGGCAAGTCCTGGACCTGTGCCCCAAACAGATCGATGCGTTGGCCGCCGGTAATTTTCGTGTACAGGCCGTACTGCTTGGCAACGGAGCCCAAGACGATCAGCTTGTCAGGTGTGATCTCGCCGCCGGGCACGCGCGGCACGACGCTGTACGACCCTCCGCGCTGCATATTGGCCAAGAAGCGGTCATTTGTATCCTGCAGCGTCTGATGATCGGCGCTTAGCACATCTTCATTCCACAGGCTGGCCAGGATCGAAGCCACGGCTGGTTTGCACGTTTCGCAACCGTTTCCTTGGCCGCAGTCGGCCAGCACGGCGTCAAACGTTCTCAGTTGCTTGATCTTGATCATGCCAAACAATTCTGTCCGCGACAGCGAAAAGTGCTCGCAGAGATGCTTGGAAACGACCTTGCCAGTCGCTTTCAACTCCGCGTGAAATACATCGGTGATCATGGGCGCACAGCCGCCACAGCCGGTGCCGGCCCGGGTGCATTGCTTAACCGCCGCGACAGAGTCCAGATTGTGCTCGCGAATCGCCGCGCAGATTTGTCCCTTGCTGACGTTATTGCACGAGCAGATTTGTGCTTCGTCCGCTATTGAGTCTGGCGTGCCCAGCGCTGGCCCGTTGCCGGAACTACCGACCAGCAACTCGTGCGGCGGGCAGGGGAGCGGAGCATCGCTTTTGGCCATCATCGAGAAAACGCCGTACGACGAGGCATCGCCGACCAGAATGCCGCCTAACAGTCGCTGACCATCCACACTAAAGAGCAGCTTTTTATAGACGCCCGCAAATGCGTCTTCGAATATGAGTGGCGTCGCACGCTCGCTCGGCGCTTCGTAGTCGCCGAATGACGCCACGTCGCAGCCCATCAGCTTCAGTTTGGTCGATAGGTCCGTGCCGGAGAACGCTCGTTCGGCGCCAGCGAGATTCGCGGCCACCACCTCGGCCATCTCGTAACCGGGTCCCACCAGGCCATAAACCATGCCGCGGTGCGAGGCGCACTCGCCGATCGCAAAAATGGCCGGATCGGATGTTCGAAGTTGGTCGTCGACGGCGATGCCGCCGCGCTGCCCCAGGACAAGTCCGCTCTCGTTGCCCAAATCGTCGCGCGGTCGAATGCCGGCGGAGACGATGATCATGTCCAACTCCAGTGATCCGCCGTCGGTAAACTCCAACCGCTGAACCGTGCCCTGGCCGTGAACTTCCTTCGACGACATGCCCAGATGCACTTTCACACCCATCGATTCAATGCGCTTGACGAGCATTTTCGAGCCGGCGTCGTCGATTTGCCGAGGCATGAGGCGAGGGCTGAACTCGACGACGTGGGTTTCCAGTCCCAGCTCGTGGGCGGCTCGGGCAGCCTCTAGTCCCAGAAGTCCGCCACCCAACACGGCACAGCGTCGCGAGTGCTTGGCATAGTCGATGATCCGCTCCAGATCTTCGATGGTGCGGTACACGAAGACGCCACGCTTGTCGATGCCTGGAACCGGCGGAACAAACGGGAAAGAACCTGTGGCCAGCACGACGACATCGTAGCCAATCTCGACTCCTTTGTCCGACCGTACCCGCTGGCATTTGCGGTCGATCGAGCACGCGCGGTCGCCGATGTGCAGTTCGATGCCATGGCCGTGATACCACTCCTGTCGCGCGAGCATCAGCTTTTCGGCGTCGCGGTGCGCGAAGAATGTCGTCAGGCCGACGCGGTCGTAAGCCGCGCGCGGCTCCTCGCAGAAGGTCACGACACGGTACGTGCCAGTCGTGTCGAATTCGACCAGCTTTTCGCAAAATCGCAGTCCCACCATCCCATTGCCGACGACGACAACTGTTTTGCGGCCGCGGTCTGTTGGTGGCGGCGAAACCGGTTGCCGATCCTTGTTGGCATCGGACTCGCTAATCGTAGCGTGCATCATGGCGTGTTTATCCTGAAACGGTCGCATCGGCCAACTTGACATCGTGACGGCGTGACGCGACCGCGGCAGAGTCTGCGTAATCCGGCGACTCCTCGTGAACCCGATGGGTGATGAACAAGCTCGAAAATGATCCGATCGTCACCACGGCCCCGAGCAGGAAGAAGGCTGCTGGCCAGGACAGAGCGTCGCTTTTGAATAGCAGCCCGGAGAGCA
>JBGQHN010000006.1:0-37979 GCA_041497975.1 Planctomycetia bacterium
AATCAAAGTGACGGCAACGCCGGGCCTGGATGCCACGCGCAAACTGTACGACGTCGATTTCGAGGGCGCCGCGGTCGGCGCCGACGACGTGCTGGCAATCGGCGAGCCGGCTGGCAAGGCACTCGCGCGCTCGCTCGACGTTGCCACGCTCTGCGCGGCGGCCGATATGCTGGGCGGCATGCAATGGATCCTCGAAGATGCCGTGGAATATGCCAAGACGCGACAACAGTTCGGCAAGGCGATCGGATCCTTCCAGGCCGTGCAACATATGTGCGCCGACATGCTGCTTTGGACCGAAAGCTCACGCTCGGCGACTTACTTCGCCGCCTGGGCCTTGACCGCCGAACCGGCCGATGCTTCGCGGGCCACATCGATCGCCAAGGCGTACGCGTCCGATGCCTCGCGCGAAGTCGCCAACCGCGGCGTCCAGGTCCACGGAGGCATCGGCTTCACGTGGGAGCACGACTTGCAGTTGTATTACAAACGCTCGAAGGCCTCGGAACTGATGTGCGGCGATGCGACCTATCATCGGTCGCGGCTTGCCGAAATGGTATTCGACAATCATTGAGCCCGCGGTGGTCACGGCGTCACTTCGATGCACTGGCGCATCTCGCGCCTGGCGACGTCGACCTGCGACACGGCCCTGAGCATCCTCTTTTGGATGAACCGTGCCGCAATGAGACGGGGCGCCACAAGCGAGCGAACCAGCCGCAAAAGCCCCCGATCGGCCGTTGCGATTTCGAAGGCCAGGTCCGTCGACCGCAGGACGCGGCGCGCCACTGGAAGCCGTTCGCGCTCGTAGCAATCCAAAGTATCCAGCCCGGATCCCCGACGAAGAACGCCGGCCAGTTTGCATCCCAGATTCAGAGCGTCCAGGATTCCGGTGTTCATGCCTTGACCGCCGATCGGACTATGAATGTGGGCCGCGTCGCCCGCCAGAAACGCGCGACCGCTGCGGAAGTGTTGGGCCATGCGATGGTGTAGCCGAAAGCGGGTCAGCCAGACGAAGTCTAAAATCGTGATCGGCACCGGCGCAAGCGACGAAAGCATCTGACAGAATTCGTCAGCAGTTATTTCAGACGCGCTGCTCGTCGCTTCGGCATTGGCGACCAGAATCAACCGATAAGAGCCCGGAGGGCCTTTCAACGGAAAACAGGCCACGAGTCCGCGGTCGGCCAGGAACACGCGGGCGGCCTGGTCGTTCCAAGGCCAGCGCAGCGTGACGTCTCCCAACACAAAATTACCCTCGTAGGCTCCGCCGGCATAGGGAATCGCGGCCTGGTGGCGGACGACGCTGTGCGCTCCGTCGCAACCGACGACAAAGTCGGACGCAATTTCCTCCAACCCGCCTTCGCGGTCTTTGACGCGCGCGACGATCCGCTGGTCGACGTTTTCAAACGACACCAGCTCCTTGTTTCTCTCAACCGCAAGCGCGGTCTTCTCGACCTCTTCCTCCAACAACCGCTCGGTCTCGCTTTGGGCCAGCATGAGGATGAAGTTATAGGGGCTGGGAACCTGGCTCAAATCGACGCGCGCCGGTGGGCGATGGCCGATATGGACGAACGCTTCGCGCGCCGGGTGACCTGCCGCAACCATTTTGTCCGGCAGTTGGGCCCCGAAGAAATGGCCGCAGGCCTCGAGCGTGCCGGCCTGAACGCCGATGGCCTTCGATTTGTCGCTCCTGGCAGCGTTCTTTTCGACGATACGCGTCCGTACGCCGAAGCGTCCCAGTATCGCCGCCAGAGTGAGCCCCGTCGGCCCGGCGCCGACCACCAATACTTCAACTCGGTCCTGCGCGCTCATGGATGGGACGATGCTCGCCGATTTTCTCCCGACCAATCCTGTGGCCCCAGCGGATCGCACTCTCAACGCCGACGTTCACGCGCGCGACCGCCACAAGTCCCAGCGCCCGAAACCCCTTAGCACGGCCGTCACGGATTGAAGTCGTCGTGATACGCTCCGGGCGGGTGAACCGTGGGCACGGAAAAGGGATTGTTGACGCTCCGCCGTGGCTGAGGTCGGCTTGTCGTTGGCAGGGGCTGCTCTTCGACAAAGCCAGTGGGCCGCAGTGGCCGCTGTGGGAACGGCGATTGCAAAGGTCGCTCAGATTGCGCTTGCAAAGGCGATTGCGGGCCGGGAGTCGCGGTCGACGACCCTCGCAGCCGGCCGGTGTCGCCCCGCGAGCGTTCTCCAGTCCTGCGCAGCCCCACCCCATCGGCCTTGCGCGGAGGCGACAGGTCCTTGGCAGGCGTTTCCTCGTCGGCCAGCGGTTTGTCATCCGACGATGGCAGCGTATATCGCGGTTTCATGAGCAGCGGCAGGTGTTTGTCTCGGTCGCGTTGGCCGGCGCCGCCGGGCACGGTGGCGGCGCCAAATGGACCCGGCTCCGCCGATCCTGGCGCAGGCGACCCGTTCATCCGTTCCTTCCGCGACTCGGCACGGTATCCAATTCCCCTGCCAAGCGTACTGGTCTCTTCGTCCCCGCTTGGCTCATCCTTGGATGGCTCGTCTTCGCTGGCTTTGGCAGCCGCAGGCAACTCGGCGCTTGGCCATTGAGCATAGACCTCCTGCAGTCGTGGATCGAGTTGTCGGGCCAGCTTCTCATCATCCTGGGCGTCCTGGGCGTGGCCCTGATCGCGATGGGCCAATGCGCGGCTGTAGTACGCCTCGGAGTCCTTTGGCGCAAGGCCAATTGATTCCGTGAAATCCGCCACAGCCAGTTCGAGATCACCGGGTGCGTTGCGACAATGGTAAGCGCGGCCGCGATACAAATAGGCCTCCGCATCTCGCGGATTTTCGCGAATGGCTTGGGTGCAAGCCCCAATGGCCTCGTCGAACTGGCCCATGTGCACCAGTTGCGCCGCCGTAGGGGGATCCGACCGGCCGCAGCCGATTGCTAGCGCTAACACAGCCGCCACACAAAAGACCCGCTGCGCCATCAAAATCGCTTTCTGGGAATCGAGTTCGGTCCCGCCCGTTCACTGCTTGAATCATACCTCGGCCCCCGGGGCGAGCAACGCCGAAGCCCTCCCTGGAACGCTCAAAAATCGTGCTTGTGCCAGCAAAGCCGCGATGAACTGTCGTCGCCTTTTTTCAGCAGTGCGCGTATACTGCCGCAAAATCGAGGGTATGGGTGGTCGCCGAGGAAACCGCTAAATTGATTTCAGGCCAAGCTTTAGTGCATGCCCGCGGCGTCGGTGTTACGTACAAAGGGGCCATCCCAGCGCTGGCTGAGATCGACTTTGACATATTGCCCGGACAGTTCGTATCGATTGTTGGTCCTTCGGGTTGCGGTAAGTCAACGTTGCTACGATTGATTGCCGGCCTGGTGCGACCCACCACCGGCAAACTGAGCGTGGCCGGCACCCGACTTGCTGTCGAAGGACGCAAGGCGTCGCGACTATCGTTTGTGTTTCAAGATGCCACTCTGTTGCCGTGGCGCAGCGTGCGAGACAACGTGCGCTTGCCGTTGGAGTTGCAGCAAACGCCGCGGCAACAGCGCGACATCGCCGTTTCCCAGGTGCTGAGCCTGGTAGGACTATCAGAGTTTGAATTCCGTTACCCGAACGAGCTATCGGGTGGGATGCGCATGCGGGTGTCGCTGGCCAGGGCACTGGTGACGGAGCCTGAACTGCTGCTGATGGACGAGCCGTTCGGCGCGCTGGACGACATCACGCGCCAGATGCTCAACGAGGAATTGACGAACCTTTGGACCCAGCGGCGGTGGACCGGCATTTTCGTGACGCACAATATTTCCGAGGCAGTTTTCTTGAGCGAACGAGTGTTGGTGATGAGCCCTCGACCGGGCCGTATCGTCGGCGACATCCGCGTGCCGTTCGCGGCGCCCCGGCGGCACGACTTGCGCTCGCAAAGCGACTTCGGGCGCTTGATCGGCGAAGTCTCCGCCTGTTTGCGGAGGACGGGCACATGACGCGCGCCATTGCCGGGTTGCTCGAAGCTGTGCTGCCGCCGCTGGTGTTCTTCGCGATCGTGCTGGCCGCGTGGCAGGCGGCGACCACGCTGTGGGAGATTCCCGTTTATTTGGTGCCCGGTCCGCAGCGCGTCTTGGATGCCGCACACGAACATTCGGCGGAGCTGCTGTCGGCGATGCGGCTCACCGGGGCGGGCGCGCTGGGCGGGTTCGGACTGGGCCTGTTGGCCGGGACCGCCTTGGGCCTGGTGTTTTCGCAGTCGCGGATGATCGAACGCAGCATCTACCCCTACGCGATTTTTCTCCAAACCGTGCCGATCGTGGCTATCGCTCCCGTGCTGATCATGTGGTTCGGCAACGGCTTTGGCGGCGTGGTCGCGGTGTCGTTCATCTTGAGTTTGTTTCCGGTTATCACCAACGCCACGGCCGGTTTGACGACGGTCGACGTGAATCTGCTGGAACTTTTTCAGATCAACAATGCCTCTCGAGCGCAGGTGCTGTTCAAGTTAAGATTGCCAAACGCGCTGGGACATCTCGTTACCGGAGCCAAGATTTCGTGCGGTCTGTCGGTGATCGGCGCCATCGTCGGCGAAATGTCCGCCGGTTTTGGCACGCAGAGCTTCGGCTTGGGCTACTTGATCACCGCCGCCACCGGAAAACTGGACACGGCCTACGCTTTCGCGGCCGTGATCTGCTCGACGCTTTTGAGCCTTGCAATTTTCGCCACTGTCAGTTTGATTGGAGCTACGATCTTGACGCGCTTGCATATCGCGCCGCGCAGCTCCACGACCAACCCTTAAATCGTGAGGATTTACTTTCATGTCTCAACAAGTAGCACGGATGGTCATGCTGGTTGGGTTATTCGCATTGTTGTTTTCCGCGGGCTGCGGTAAGTCGAATTCCGCGCAGCCACCCGCCGCGGACGCTCGCTCGCACAGTCCTCGCGGCGTCGCCCCCGATGACGAATCGGAACGGAAGGATCCCACGCTGGTTGCGGTCACCTTGCAACTGAACTGGTTCCCCGAAGCCGAGCATGGCGGATACTACGCCGCGCTCGCGCACGGTTATTATCGGGAAGCCGGGCTCGACGTCGAAATCGTGCCGGGCGGACCCGAAACCCCCGTCGTCCAACAGGTCTCGCGGCGAGCCGCGACGTTCGGCATCGTCAATGCCGACAACATTCTCTTCGGCCGGGCCCAACAGGCGCCGATCGTGGCCCTCATGGCTCCCTTGCAAATCAGTCCCCGCTGCCTGATCGTGCACAAGAGTTCCGGCATCCGCGATTTCGACGACCTGAGAGACATGACGATCGCCATGTCCAACAGCAACGCCTTTTCGCAATACTTGCGCTACAAGCTGGACCTGCCGGGCGTGAAGATCGTGCCCTATGCGGGCAATGTCGCGCAATTTCTGATCGACAAAGATTACGCGCAGCAAGGCTACGTATTCAGCGAGCCGTTCGTGGCTCGCAAGGAAGGCGGCGATCCGAAAGTGCTGATGCTTTCGGAACTGGGTTTCAATCCCTACACGAGCCTGCTGTGCACGCATGAAGACCAGTTGGAAGACAACCCTCACCTTCTGCAAAAAATGGTCACGGCTTCGATTCGCGGCTGGAAGAAATATCTCGAGTCTCCGGACGAAGCCAACCGGCTCATCCACAAGGCAAATCCGGAAATGGATTTGGATATCCTGGAGTATGGCGCCGAAACGCTCAAGCCGCTGGCCATGGACAGCGTCGCCGAACAACAGGGCATCGGCACGATGTCGCGAGCGCGGTGGCAAAAACTGGCCGACCAATTGGTGGAATCCAAGCAGCTCAAGCGCAAAGATGTCGACGTCGACGGGGCGTTCACGACTCGATTTCTGCGCACCGCCAACACCGCGAATGCCCGGAAATCGAGCGCCAAGAGCAACTAGAACTGGCTACACAACCGCGGGGGACAGTCCCGACATCGCGAGCGTGCTCGCGGCAGCCGCTGGACTTTCCCCGCGTTCTCGAAATTTGACGCCAACCAGACGAGACGCCCTTGTTTTTTCGAATTGCGTGCGATGGGGCATCATCACGCTCATCATGACCACGGCCGCCACGGTGCGGGACGCGCCGAAAACCGCGGACGGCTCGGCTGGACGTTGGTGCTGACCGTGGCCTATATGATCGCCGAAGTGGTCGGCGGATACCTGGCCGACTCGTTGGCGCTGTTGGCCGACGCGGGCCACATGTTGTCCGACGCCGCGGCGCTGGGTCTGAGCTTGTTTGCCGTCTGGATCGCCGGGCGGCCCCCGACGCCGCAGCACAGCTATGGCTACTACCGCGCGGAAATTCTCGCCGCGCTCGTCAATGGAGCGACGCTGATCGCCATCGCGATCGTGGTCTTCATCGAGGCCTTTCGCCGGCTGGGCGCTCCGCAGCACGTTGAAGGACCGTTGATGCTGACCGTCGCCTGCGGCGGACTGGTGATCAATCTGGCGGGCATGGCGATCCTCAACGCCGGAAAAACGCAAAGTCTCAACATGCACGGCGCGTGGCTGCACCTCATGACCGACGCGCTGGGCAGCGTCGCCGCGATCGCGGCCGGCGCGCTCGTGTGGGCTTTCGGCTGGTATTGGACCGATCCGGTCGCGTCCGTGCTGATCGGCATCCTCGTCATTTACTCGTCATGGAGCCTGCTCAAACAGGCCATTGCCATCCTGATGGAGAGCACGCCGCGACACCTGGATGTCGACGCGGTGCGCGACGCGATCCAATCCGCGCCCGGCGTCTGTGAGGTGCACGACCTGCACATCTGGACAATAACCAGCGGCATGGAATCGCTCTCGGCCCACGTCGTGCTTGGCAGCGCGCACGAGGCCCCAGCGTCGCTCGACAGCCTGCGAGGCATCTTGCACGAGCGCTTCGGCATCGATCACATCACGATTCAAATCGAATCGGCCGGCCAGGAAGGATGCCGCACTTCGTTTTAGAGCGCGTCGTCAAATGACGCGATTCCCCCAGGCGGGCGAAACTTGGGCCAGCCAATTATTTACTTCGAGTCGCCGCCGTAGATCAGCTCCGCCTGCTTGAGGTAGTCAGCGAGCGGCGGCAGTCCAACCGTTGCCCGGATCTTGTCCACGTTAGATTCATCCTCAAGCGGGCGAGGCTGCAACCTGCGATCGACCCAAATAAACTGAGTGCCGTACAGCTGCTTTTTGCCTTCAGCGAGAAGAACTCGATCCGTCAGGTAGGCAAGGTTCTCTTGTGACACTTCTTCCTTCGGGAGCTTGCCCATCAAATGCAAACAATTTCGCTGGAACTGCGGATCGGCGTCCGCATGTTGAACGAGAATCCAAGCGGCGCTTGCACCATCTTTGCCCACGAGCGTCCTCGTCGGCCAGCCGCGTTTTTCAACGACTCCTTTGAGCCATTTGGTGTTCTCATTGTCGACGTCTTTAAATTTGGCAGTGAGTACTTCGAGCTCGGCTTTCTGCTCAGAAGCGAGCGAATCTGTGTCTGAAACGTCTCGAATTCCATGCTTCTTGCACCAGTTCATGCAGGCGAACCGGACATCCTGGTCGACCTTTGTTCGCTGCAATAACTCACGGCGCAATTCCGAATCCTTCACCTCGGCGAGTTTTGGAGCTTCGTCCGCATACACGGCAAGCGCGTTGAGGCATAGCACGCACGCTGCTATCCACTGCTTCATCATCACACCTGGGGCTCATGTACCAGCGTCTGAGGCGATTCACACCGCTCATTCAGATTGCATGTGTGATTAAACACAGTTGCGACTCCGACCTTTTGCTTTGTGAAGCCAGTGGACGGAACCGTAACCATGCGCGAGGCGAATTATCCCCGCGACCTGACAAACGAGCAACGGCAGATTGTTCGACGGCTGTTGCCGATACCTGCGAAGCGAGGGAGAACGCCGACGGATCGTCGAGACATGCGCGACGCGATCGTGGTTGTGGTTCGCACTGGCTGCCAGTGGCGACAATTTGCCCGGCGACTTGGCGAATGGTGCCGCGTGCCGCCGTTCAGGCCGGATTTCCCAAAAGCCGGCGCTTTTCGTGCACGAACTTCAGGTGGTGATCGAGATGCTCGACGTAGCTCTTCACCTGATCGGCCAGCGTGACCCGGCCGCGCTCGTTATGCAAACCGACGCGATCGAACGCGGCAGCGGGCAACCGCCGCAAGATCTCGGCCGTGAGCAGCCGATTCTTCTCGAATACTTCGCAGGCCAGTCGCGCATCGAGCTGGTCGTAGAACAATCCGCGAGCAAAGGCCGTTTCGTCGTAACCGATCAAGGTCGGCGGCTTGTCTTCCGCGGCAATCCGCTTCATGCGGTCTGACCCGATCAAGTCGCTATCCATCATGTGCAGCACGATCTGCTGAATGCTCCAGGTGCCGGGCACCGGAAACGCATTGAGCTGCTCGACATTCAAGCCAGCGATCGACTGGCGCAACTTGCTTCCCCCGGTCGCGTACTGCTCAATCAGATCACGATTCATGATTCTCCTCCTGCCTTGCCAACGACCGGTCCGACACGACCGTGGATTTTAGATCATGCGGGCCCGGCGGCGAAACCGCGTCCCATGGGAAATCCGCTCATTCCGTGCTCAACGTTGCCCAGTGGGACAATCGTTCGCGATGAAGGTTCGCGCCGATTCCCCCCGAGTTTTCATGCGCCCAGCCGCGAGGAAAGGACCGTTAGCCTTCCCAAGCCTTGATCTTGTCGACCAGGTCGAGCACGCCCTGCCGCTTCTTCTCGAACATTGCAAACAGCGCCAGGATAAGCACGCCCGAAACGATCCCGCTGGCGTACCACAGCCAGGTTTGTTCAAGATCGACGGCCGCGTGCCAAATGATCGTAAACAGCGACATGGCGAGAAAGCCCGTGCCCAGGAACAAGAAGGCCCGCACGCACAGCACGATGCCCAGCAGGATTCCCAGCAACGAAAATCCGGCGAGAACCAGCGGCAGCCACGGCTGCTGGGCCACTCCGTTGAGAAACACGTCGGCCGTCGACGAAAGATAGATCGACATCGAGGTGACGTAGCGGATGGCCGTCATTTGTCCGGGGGCCAATTGACCGCGATTCAAATAAGCCGCCGCCAGCACGCACACGGCCGGAGGAATCAACCAGATTTGAGGATGCGTCAGAAAATCGAAGCCGTCCTGGCGATTGAGAAAGTACCACAGTCCGCCGTTGGCCGCTAAAGCAGCCAGAATGCCGAAGCCGAACGAGCGCCGCGCGATCGAGAGCCCGGCATACAACAGCCCAACGCACAACAGCAACATCGAATAGTCGACGCGCGAGTCGCTCGCCCAATAGCCAAGCACCGGCAACACTGGCAGCAGCGCGCCAGTGTTTTGCAGCGGTGCGGCCAGCACTTCCTGTCGACGGCGGCGGCAGAATTCGGCGAAGCCCACTCCCAGAAAAGCGATGGCCATCACGACCAGCGGCCAATATTGCTGGAACAACCCTGTAAACAGCCACGGCATCGACAGCCGAACGTGGACGAACAACAGCGCCAGGATCACTTCTGCGCCATACACGTACGCCGTGCGGCCGCGCTCGGATAAGCCCAAGGGATCGCGGCCCGGCAGAATCGCCGCGGCCAGCGCCGCCAGGAACAGTCCAGCCAAGGTGACGGCCACCACGACGATTGCCGGCCAGGCAATTTCGACGGCGCCCGTTTGGCTGAACTGATAGATTTCGACGCCCAAGGTTGCCAGAATTGCCAGCGCGGATACCCCTGCCAGCCACGGGGTCAAACGACGAGCCGGCGCGAGCCAATCGCTGTCTTCCCTTAGGAACTTGCTCAGACCGAAGCCGTACAAGCCCCCTACCGTCGCCGTTGCCGCCGCGACCACCACCAGCGCGTTGAGCAGCGTGAGGGTCGTGCCAACTTTGAGCCAGGCCCAGCCGAACATCACCGCGCCGACGGCTCCCAGTGCAAGAGCGCCCATTTGCAACACGCCACGGCGATCGCCGCGAGCCAACAGCGCCAGGCTGATCACTTGCGCGAGGGTGGCTTGCGCGGCCAGCACGCGCTGCGGCGCGTCGCGGCTGGTCAGCTCGACGACAAACGTCATCGCCACCGTAGTAGTCACCAGCAGCACGTTGCAAGGCACGAGCCAGCCTAGCCCGGCGAATTCGGCCTGTGGACCGCGCGGAATCCGCAGTCGGTCGGCCAGCATCAGCAGCCCACGACGACGGCTCCATAAATAGCTGGTCAGCACCGCGTACGACGCGGCCACCATCGTGCCCGTCCACAGCAGCCACGGTGGGGTCAAATCGAACTGGTCCAACAACATGCCGCCGGCCACGAGTCCGAGCACGTACAAACCGGCAATTGAATCCCTGGCCTCGACATCCCATAAGCATGCCAATGCCGCCACGGCCGTGACGGCCAACGCGATCCAGTTGAGCGGATCGGCCCCCAAAGCCCACTGAGACCACGGGGCCCACGGAGCTTGCCCCGCATCGGCCGCCAGCCCGTAGCCCACGGCCAGCACCAGGTACAGCAAAGCGCCGCGAGTTGCAACGCGGTTGGGCGGCGGAGCGTCGATGCGGGGGTTGAACTGCCGGCGGCGAATGCCGTGCAACTCGATCAACAGCCACGGCACGACCGGCAACGCCAACAGAATCGCGTTGGCATACACAAAGTCCGCAATGCCCGAGAGTCGTGTCAATTCGGTCCAAGCCAACAATCCGGCGACGTTGATCAGGATCGCGGCCGCATACAAGTAGCGTCGCTGTTGAAAGACCCAGGCCAGTGCGGGCCCCAAGAGCACGCCCAGGAAGGCCAGCGCCCCGGCCGGCCACCAGCGGTTGTCGACAAGCTCTCGCGCGGCCAGCATGGCAACCAGCGTGCCTTGCAGCACGATCCAAGCGGCCCGCGTTGGGTTGGCACGCGTCAGCACAACGTGGCGGTCCGACGGCTCGCCATCCAGAGAAAACCAGCGATGCCGCTCACCCCAGGCGGCCGCCAGGAGCACGGCGGCAATCGCGCCGTGTCCGACGAGCAGCGTGTTGTATGAGACCCAGTTGCCAATATCCCACGGCGAAACCAACACGGCCGCGAAAATCGCAATTGCCGTCAATGACGCGCTCAGAAACAACATGCTTCGCCGCCTGCCGGCTACCCAGCCAGCGGCCAGGACGCCGGCGCACGCCAGAACCAGGCTAACCCAGCCGTACGCGTCGGCCAGCTCAACGTTCATGACGTATAGGCGCGTGGGACTTCCCTTGGGCTCCCACGCCAGGCTGCACC
Source organism: Planctomycetia bacterium (assembly GCA_041497975.1). Lineage (GTDB taxonomy): Bacteria > Planctomycetota > Planctomycetia > Pirellulales > PALSA-1355 > PALSA-1355. The sequence goes on from JBGQHN010000006.1 coordinate 11,186, forward strand.
AGGCCCAGCCGAGCGGCAGGCTCAACAGCGCCGGCGCCAGGGCGGCTTGAATGCTAAACGGGAAATCGGCCGCACCTCTTTGCGGCGCGAAACTCCGGTCTCTGAAGCGCGTCATCGCCGCCAGCCACAGCAGGGCATAACACGCCGCCACGGTCGCGTTGAGCTGCGCCATGCGAATCCATTGCACGGCGTCGAACAACGCTCCACCCTGCGACGTCGCCAATAAGTAAGCGACCGTGGCGCTGGCATTCAGCACCAGGCCGCCCGCCAAAGCAAAACCCGACGAGCGATCGCGCAGTGCATAGCCCACCAAGACGAGCGCGCTCAGCACGATGGGCACTGCATACGAGCCGGCCGGGCCCATGCGAGCGAAGATCGAAACGGGATCGGGGCCCAGAATTGGATTGTGATCAAGCGCGATCCCGACCCGCTGGATCATCAGCGAAACAATCGGCGCCGTGCCCAACACAAGCAGCAGCGCCGCGGCCGCCCAGGGCCAACGTGGCTGCGCGGCGCTCGTTTCCGACGTGACACTTCGCGCCGCAGCCACCCAAACCGTGCCGGCAACGATCCCCGAAATGCCGCCAACGATCGCCAATGCGTAGGAATCATGCCAAAAGCCGCCGGCAGTCGGCGAGTCGACCAAGGCACGCGCGGCGATGTAGGCCATGATCGCCACGAGCGGACCCAAGCCGAGAAAGAGCACCAGATTGCGCGCGTACGAGGCGATGTCCCAATCGGCCTCGACCGGCCGCCAGCCCAGCCGCGCGATCTGTGTTCGGGCCCAGATCGGCGCCGAACCCAACAGCATCCATCCGGCCGACAACCAGCGCAGAGCGCTGGCCACGGCCACGTCGCTTTCCCAGCGGCTGGCCAACAGCGGACAACACGCCGCCAGCGCGAGCAAGAGACACAACAGCCAAATAGCCGCATTTTCTTCGCGCGCCATGGCCGCCAACAGCACGAGCACGCATGCCAATAGCGTCCAACTGCCCCAACCTGCGGCGTGAGCGTGGGCAACTCCGCGCCACTCGAAGTTCTCGATCGGAGGCATGCGGCGCGGCGACGCGTTGTTCGGCGCGGTTGGGGACGATGCCGAGCCCGAGCTATCCTCCTCCGGTGTGGCGGCGGCGATGCGCGACGACGCGGGCACGATTCGCGGCGACAGCTCTTGCATTATGCCCGGGATCGCCGCGTACGCCGCGATCACGGCCAATAGAGCCACGACCGCGCCGCTGGTCACGCGGTCCACTGCCAGCCAAGGTGACGCCAACAATCGCTGGCCGTGCAAGCTCCACGCCGGCGGCGACGTTCCGCGGCCGAATCTCCTGGTAGCTATGCGCACTGCGGCCCACGCCAGATTCAACCAGGCCAATCCCCACGGCTACGAGCGTCCAAGGATCGAGCCACGGCTGGCGCGACTCGCCAAACCAGGTCCGCCCTTCCAGCGGTGCCACTGCGCCAAATACGGTGCCTGCAACAAGACCGAGTTGAAATAGCGTCCAAACGCTCAACCACCCGGTGAGGCCGGCCACCGCCAGCCACACCGCGGCCAGCCAGAACCAATGGCCGGCCTGGAACGCGGCGCTTTGCGAGTCGACCAAAAACACGAGCCTGCTGGCCACGGCCAGCGAGCTGGCAAACGAGGCGCTGCACAACACGCCGGCCAACGGGCTGTCGTCGACGGCCAGGCGCGTCGCGCGGACTGCGATCGCCACGGCGATGGCCAGCGTGCAAAAGAGCAAAATGGCGGTAAGAGCCGGCTGGGCAAGCCCCAGTCGCTCCGCATAACCAAACACAGTCGCCTGCATTACGGCGGCCAACAACAGCACCGCCCCGATCCAGGCAATCGTCACGCGGGGACTGCGAACACTGACCGCCAGGCACACAGCGGCATACAGCAAGTAAATCCATGCGGCGCCGTGCGGATCGCCTTCGACTCCGAAACCAAACCAACTGGCAAGGCCAACGCTGATGGCGGCCAGGCCGGCGACAACCGCCGTCAATGCGCGGAAGGTGCCGCGCCCGCGCACAAGCGCGGCGCACGCCGCGTAGGCAAGCACCAGGGGCGCAAGCAACGTCGCGGTTTCTCCGGAGACCAGCACGCCGGCCAGCGTCTGCGGGTTTTCGGCCGACCAGGGAATCTGCTGGTCGGCCACGTACACGCCAACCAGGTAACCCATGGCCAGACATGCCGCGGCCACGACGTGGCCGGCCGGCAACGCAAACCGCCAGGCTACGTACGTGAAGACGGCAAACTCAATCACTGCGGCGGGCAACATGGCTTTCGGGTCGGGCCAGCCGAGCACCAGGCCACTCAACGAAACGAGCGCGCCGAACACCGCCACGCTCGTGCCCGCCGTGCGCAAGTTTGCCAGCCCCCGGCCCGCGAGCTTTTGCCACAGCATCAGTCCGGCGCCCAGCGGCACCAACCCCAATAGTCCCGCGACCATTGGCAGCTCTCGCAACGTGGCGAGCGGTCGCTCGGTCTTTAACAGCAACAGCACCAGCGGCACCAGCGCGGCAAACGTTGTCAGGCCAAGAAACTTGAACGTCGCATTAACCTGCCGCTCTCTGAGCACGAGCGTCTGAGCGGTCACTCTGAGGTTCCATCCGTTGACGACGAGGTAGCAAACCAGTGGCAACGCGGCCAGCGCGGCGAGGACGTCCACACTGCTTTGCGGATCGACGTGCCGCCGCACCAATAATTGCGCCACCGAGGGAATGATGACTCCGCCGGCCAGCCATGCCGCGTTGTGTTCGACGAGGACCGTGCCGGCAAAATAGACCAAGGCCGCAAACAGTCCGACCGAGATCACCTCGCCCAAAAAGGTCAGCAAAGAATCGTCCGCGACGGCGCCAGAGAAGGCGGCGATAGCCAGGAAATTCAGCGGCACGAGCAGATTGCCGATGGTCAACAAACCCTGGCTGGTCATGTGCAGCCGCCAGCGAAACTCGCTGTATAAGCCCACGCCAAACAGTCCGGCCGTCACGCCGCCAAACAGAAAGAACTTCAACCACGGTCGTTCGGCAATGGCGGACCAAAAGCTCACTACCAAGGCGATCGAGCAGCAGACGATCAGCAGCCCGCCCACCAACTCGCCCCAGCGCATGTTGCGTTCCTCCATGAACGCGGCCAGCCAATCGGTCCAGCTCGGAGGCGGCTGAGAAGTTGCGCTCTGGATAGGGGCTGGCACGGCCGGCTCCTGTCGGGCGGCCGCGTACACCTGGGCCCTCTGGCTGACGGGGACGTCGCTGGCGAACTCGCGATCGTCGGTCGCCACGGCCCGAGTAACGGGCGCTTCGGTCGCCTCCTCGACGATGGTTGCTTCGACGACGGGTTCTTCCGCGCGCGGCGGCGGAGGAACCCGAGCGCTAGCCGCGCTGGCCAGTCGCTGCCGCTGGTCGTCGATGAGTCGCGAAAAGCTCTGGTACGTGTCGCTTGCTAACGCGCCGGACCGATTGAGATTCTCTATCTGTCTCGATAGGGCGTCGAGTGCCGCGCGCGGGTTGGGCCTGGCCACATTCCCGGCCACCGGCCAGTCGCAAGCCGCGCAGTGCCCGCCATGTAACGGCAAGCCGCACCGCGGGCAACTCTGGGCCTGGTTTGCATCACGTAGCGCAGGTTCCTTGGGCAACGAGTCGCCCGCCAGTAGTGACGCGGCGGCAACCCACAGACCGTGCCCAACCACGGCGACGAATGCCAGCAGGCATGCCAACCCTCCGAGGATCTGCAGGATCTCCATTGACGATCCGGCGGCTTAGCCGGCACGGCCTCAGTCGAGTGCGGACGCGTTCAAACTCTGCTCGATCGTGGCAGGTCATCGCCAGACTGACAACACCGCTTCGGCCAGCGAAACAGCGTGGTCTCGCCACCGAGAACGCCCGACTCGCGGACGGCCCCGGTGGCACGGTGCGACAACCCGTTAGATATGTACAACGCCCGGCCCGGCCGCGTCACATTTTTTCGTCCGATTGGTCCGAAACCGACGTTTATTCCGGCTGGGGCCGGCTGTTACCTGGGCCTCGCTACTGTCCAGCCGCGATCTAATCGCCTCGCTGCGAGCCTTCAACCGCCCTTGCCGTGCGAAAACAGCTCGAGGGGGCCGCGGGCGGATATCAGGGCTCTCGCGTCAACTCGGCCAGATAGATGGCCGTAATCGGTCGGTCGCTCGCGTCGCGCTCGTGGCTGGAGTAATACGAGACCCAGGCACGATTCGCGTCGAGCGCCACGAAACCCGGATATGAGTTGTCCCCCGCGCTTGGGAGCTCCGCGAACTCGTGCAGCTTTCCCTCGGTCAACCAGTACAGCGAGGTACGTGGATCGCCGATGGTTTTGCGACCGCCCACGAGCAAGTGTTCTCCCCAGCGCACCACAAGCGGTCCGCCGACTTGCCGGCCGAGGTCGCTCCGCTCCCAAGTGTGATAAGGTGGCCGCGACCGGCACAGCTCGGCATTGTGGCGACCGCCTCCGCGAGCCACCGCCAGAATTGCGCCGTCGGGCTCGAAGAGGAAAGCCGTCTCGTCGCCGTTTTTTTCCTGAAATAAGCCCACCTTTGACCATACCAGACCGTCTCTGCTTTCGAGCAGTGCCGACTCGACCGAAGCGGGCTCGGGCTCGTCGGACTGCTGAAACTGGTGCTTGCGCCGACCGCACAAATAAGCGCGGTCGCCGTAAGCCGCGGCCCGCCACACATAATGGCCGTACGTGCCCTCGAGCATCGAGGGGCCGTGCCAGTGGCTGCCATCGTCGGTCCACACGGCGTAGCCCAGGTGCTCGTTCAGGTCGCGCGACTTGGGCGTCGCCGCGCCGCAGTACCAGGTGCCGGTATAAACAAACAGTTTCTCTTGAAAGATCAAGAAATGAGGATCGCGCGGATCGCGTCGCTCGACGCGAAATTGGTGCGCGGACACCCACGTCCGACCATCGCTGCTGGTGAGCACGATGATCGACGAGGTGGGATGCACTGCGTGCCCATCCGGGCAACTGCGGAAGGTGAGATAGTACCGCCCGCGGTATTTACATAAATCGGTAAAGGCGTTGTGCTTGCCATTGTGAAACACCCGGCGGACCGAATCGACGCGGACCTCCGGCGGGCTTGACTCGTCGGCGCGGACCGACTGCGTCCAACCTCCGGCGACCGTCAGCAAAGCGATCGCCCGCAGAAGCACAGCTCGCGTCGAAGGCTGATCATTCATGGTCATGGCTGAATCGCTCGAGATGAACGGATTCCAGTCGCGCGAGTTGCCCGGTTCAAGCCGGCCAGTCGTTAGTTGGACTCGGTGATCGTCGGGCTCGGACCGCTGACGGCGGCGGAGTCGCTGGTGCGATCACCGACGGCCTGTTGCATCGAAACCATCGCATCGCGCGTCATGCGATGTATTTAACCGCGTTGGTCGTCATTATAAACCTAGGCCAAGAATCACTTTGACTTGTGTCGATGCATGTTTGAATGTATTTATCCGTAACAATCTCGCGAAAATTCCGACAAGTCGAATCGCAGGGCTGACTTCTGATGTGGACGGCTGGAACATACGTATCGCAGGGGAATTAGCGCTAAAGCACGCAAGAGGATATTGACAAGCTCCCGTCCGCGGCGTGCAAATCGATGCGCGGCGACCAAAGCGCACGATGCCATGCCTCACCGCGTGACGGTTACTTTTCCGTCGACCCGCCGCGTAAAGCATCGGTCGGCGCAATGATTGTCCGGCGTGGACTCGACGCCCACCATCGATTCACTGGCCCATTTTCGTCCGCTAGCGGCGATAGCAAGGCGCACCAAAGCCGTTGGCCGCCAAGCGCCGGGAGCGCCGAGCGGTTGATCGAGATTGCCTTGCAGCACGCTTGCTCGATAGAACTAAGGTTGACGATCTCGGGCACGCACTGGAACGGATGAATCTCGTCAGGCGATTGTCTTGCGTGGCGAGCGCTGGTCGTCCCGGGCCGCGCCGTGGTGTGGGGCTCTCGACTCAACCGTCAGCGTCGCCGGCTGATGGCATGAAAGGAACTCAACGATGCGATCATTTTTTGTGAGCATTGCGTTGGCAATCCATGTTTGCCTGGTTTTGGCGACGAACCGGGCCTTGGCCGATCCCGAGCAAACCATCCGATCAGCCGATCAGACGTTGCACGAAATCATGGCCATTCCTGGCAAACAAATACCCGGGGCGCTGCTTGCCGAAGCGCAGGGCGTGGCGATCATCCCCGACGTGATCAAGATCGGCTTCATCGCGGGCCTCCGCCGCGGGCACGGCGTCGTTTTGGTTCGCGGTCCCGACGGCGCGTGGAGCCTGCCGCAATTCGTCACGCTCACCGGCGGCAGCGTCGGTTGGCAGGCCGGGGTCCAGGGCACCGACGTGGTGTTGGTGTTCATGACGCGCAAAAGCATTGAGGGTTTGATGAGCGGCAAGTTTACGATCGGTGCCGACGCGTCCGCGGCGGCCGGTCCGGTCGGGCGAAATGCCGCCGCGGCCACCGACGCCAGGCTCAAGGCGGAGATTCTTTCCTACTCACGCAGCCGCGGACTGTTTGCCGGCATCGCGTTGGATGGCTCCGCGATCGAGATCGACGCGGCCGAACAAATGGCCTATTTCGGCGCCTTGCCGTCGCAAGCGCCCACGCGCGTGCCCGACTCGGCGACAAAGTTGCTGCAAGACTTGACGCAAATAACGCAACTCGGCCACGCCGCGGCGATCGCGACCGGCGTGCCCGTGGCGCAGGAGGAAACAACCAGCCCGGGGGCGCTGCGGCAATCGCTGGGCCAAAGCGCTTCGCGGCTGTTCGCGATTGTCGACGAGCCGTGGCGCAAATATCTTGCTCTTCCCAGAGAGGTATTCGAAGGCAACGATCCGCCGCAATTGAGCGCTTTGCGGTCGGCGCTCAAGCAGTACGACTCGGTGGCTCAGGACCCGAAGTACCAAGGGCTCGCGAGTCGCGCGGAATTCCGCTCGACACACCAGATGCTGCGAGACTACGCCGGCGTGCTATCGGAGGCCCAGGGCCCGCATCTGGCGCTGCCCCCGCCGCCGCCGAAGCGCTAGCGCGGCCAAACTCGCGTACAATGGCAGCCTGCGAATCTCCACACGATCAGGCAGTCTCGCCGAGACTCGTGCATGCTTGCCCGCTCTGCCACGCCGGATGACGCCGCAGCCATCGCGCGCATCTACAACCAGGCGATTGAAGCGCGAACCTCGACCTTCGAGACCGGCGCTCGCACACCAGAGGACATTCGAGCCTGGTTCGACGGCGTTCATCCGATCATCGTCGTTGAGGACCTTGGGGTGGTGGTCGCCTATGCGGCGACGTTCCGCTACAGCGATCGGGAATGCTATCGAGGAGTAGCCGAGTTCGCGGTGTATGTCGACCGGGACAGTCGGCGAACGGGAGCCGGAAGCCTGGCCCTGCGCGGGCTGTACGAGGCGGCGCGGCGGGCGGGCTTCTGGAAGCTTGTGTCCCGCATCTTTCCCGAGAATGAGGCCGTGCGGAAACTCAACAAATCGCTGGGCGTCCGCGAAGTCGGCGTCTACCAGAAGCACGCGCAGCTCGATGGAATCTGGCGCGATGTCATTGCCGTCGAGTGGTTGATCGCCCAGAACATCGTCTGACGAGGTCGCCCACTGACGAGAATTGTTTACGCGCTGGGCGAATCCCCCAGCAACGACTTGAGCGGCACTTGGACCGAAATGCGCGTGCCCTTGCCGGGCGTAGAATCAATCGTGGCGGTGCCGCCGACCAGTCTCGCTCGCTCGCGAATGCCACGCAAGCCAAACTGCCGTCCCGTGACCTGCTCGGGATCGAACCCTCCGCCCGCATCTTCCACGACCAGTTTCAAGCGATCGCTGTTTTGCGTCAACGAGACCTGGGCAGCTTTGGCCTGGCTGTGGCGGTGCACATTCGTGAGAGCTTCCTGCACGATCCGAAACAGCGCGCCTTCGAGCACCGGATCGAGCCGTGGAAAATCCACGGGATATTCGAACGACACCTCCGCGTCCCGCCTAGGTCGCCCTTCGTGAATGAGGTACTCGATCGCCGCCACGAGCCCTTGTTCATCGATGATCGGGGGCCGCAGACCGCTGATCATGCGCCGGGCCTCTTCGATCGAGTTTCGCAACAACTTGAGCGGCAGCTTTAAATTCTCGCGCGTGCGCTCACGCACGTCCGGATCGACGCCCACGGCTTCCAAATGCATCACTGCCGCGATCACCAGTTGTACGAAGCCATCATGTATGTCGTAAGCAACGAGTTTTCGCTCGCCCTCCTGCACTTGTAACAAATGCTGGAGAAATCGCCGTTCTGCCTGCAATTCTTCTTCGACTTGTTTGGTCTTGGTGATATCTTCCACAATGCCGGCAATACGATAGACCTCGCCATTGTCATTGCGAACGGGAAAGGCGCGGGCGCGGACGGTGCGAATCGATCCGTCGGGGTGCACAACCCGGTACACTTCGTCATAGTTGCCTAGTCTCGCTTTGGGCAAAGACGCTTCGACCCGCCGTCGGTCGTCGGGATGGACGGCTTCCAGAAACGAATTGGCCGCCTCATAAAGACTTTCGGGCGTGCGGCCCCAGATTTCGCGGTACGCCGGACTGACGTAGAGAATTTTCCTGGGGTCCACCTCACTGACCCAAAAGAGCTCCTTGATGTTCTCGGCCAATTGGCGAAATTGGCGCTCGCTGGCGCGCACCGATTCTTCGACGAGCTTGCGGGCGGTAATGTCTTCTACGGTCCCGGCAAAGGCGGTTGGCGCTTCGCCGGCGCTGGATCGCGTAGGCAACGCGACAACGCGAACCCAGCGCGTGCACGTTTGGTCCGGCGCTTTAGAGGGCAAGACAATCCGGCATTCGAAATCGAACGAGCCCTGTGACGACGGATCTCGCAAAGCTTGGAGCACCAGCCCTCGATCGTCGGCATGGATCAGATTCCATGCCAGGCCAGGGTCGTCAACAATTGCTTCCCCCGGCACGTCAAAGACTTCTTCCGCGCGGCAACTCACGAAGCCAACGCGCACCTGCGACATGTCGGGATTGCACTGGACTTGAAAGACGACGCCGGGCACGGCCCGAGACAAGTCCTCGAATCGCCGTTCGACTGTTTCCAGCCGCCGTCGCAAATCGGCCCGATCTTGCTCGGCTTCGGCCAATAGCCGCTCATATCGTGCAACTCGAAGTTGCAGGCCCTCCGGCTGGGAGGAAGCGCCTTTGGGCGGATGCACCGATGGCGATTTGGGGCGTCGCGTCATGACCTTTTCCGACGTTCAATCACTTCCCGCCGTCATCCGTCGGGAAAGCCTTCTGGATATATTGCATTCTACAAGCTGGCGGGGCGGGAGATGCCATCGCCACGCTCGCCATCCAGTTTTTCCGGGGCGAACAGCCCCTCAGATCGCGACCCAAACCACCGGCCAATGGGAATATAGTATAATGACGCCCGGATTGCTTCCGCTCATCCGACGGCTTCGATGCGGCCATGCCACTAGGGCGACGAGTGTTGAGCATGTCTGTCTTGTCCGCGCTAAGCGCGCGCTCGGGCAAGTCGCACGCTTGTAGATTCTGCCTCGCCGTGGCCGCGGTTTCGATCGCGGGCGCCCTATTTGGCGAAGAGAGTTCGCGGCCCGCTGAGGCCGACCTCGACATGTCGCGCCGGGTCGACGAGTTGCTGGCGGCCCGCTGGGCCGAGCACGAAATCAAACCAGCGCCCCCGGCAGACGACGCCGAGCTTTTGCGCCGGCTCTACCTGGATCTCGTGGGCGTTGTTCCCACCGTCTGGGAAGCGCGCGCCTACCTGGCCGATCAGCGGCCCGAAAAGCGCGGCGAGCTGATTGATCGGTTGCTGATGTCGCCCGCGCATGTCACGCACCTGGCCGCGGTGTGGCGCGATTTGATGCTGCCGCGCAAGTTTGATCCGCAGCAAATCGCCGGCGTCGTCGGTCTGCAGACCTGGCTGCGGCGGCAGTTCATCGAGAATCGGCGGTACGATCGAATCGTGGCCGATCTTTTGGTGGCTACCGGCGGTGACGAAAGCGGACCGGCCTTGTTCTATACGTCGGTGGGACTCAAGCCCCAGGAGCTCGCCACGACGACGGCACGCATCTTCCTGGGGCTGCGCCTCGACTGCGCGCAGTGCCACAATCACCCCTTCGATCGCTGGACGCAGCAGGATTTTTGGGGCTATGCCGCCTTTTTCGCCCGGCTGGAGCAGCGCTCGCGCAATGCGGCCGCCGTGCGACTGGTCGATACCGAATCGGGCGAAGTTCATCTGCCGGACTCGAACGCGGTTGTGCCCGCCCGCTATCCGGGCGGAGTCGTAGTCGATCCGCGCGAATTGGGCACGCGCCGCCAGCAGTTGGCCATCTGGATGGTCTCCGTCGACAATCCTTACCTGTCGCGCGCCACGGTGAACCTGGTATGGTCGCAGTTGTTCGGTCGAGGCCTGGTCGAGCCGCTCGACGATTTCGGCGAGCACAACCCGGCCAGCCACCCAAAGCTGCTCGAAGAGCTGGCCGACTACTTCGTCGCAACCGGTTACGACTTGCGCAGGCTCTACCGGACCTTGTGCAACACCCGGGCCTATCAACTCGCCAGCCACGCGCCGGGCGCGGAACAGCCGGCGCCTGATTTGTTCGCCGAGATGGCCGTCAAGATGCTCACGCCCGAGCAACTGTACGACTCGCTTGCTCGCGTGGCCTTGCGGGCGCCCGGGGCCGCGCAGAACCCCCTGGCCGATCCTCAACGCCTGGCATTTCTGATCAAAATGCAAACGCAGACGCACTCCGTCACCGATTTCGAGCTCAGCGTGCCGCAAGCCTTGACCTTGCTTAACGGGCCCGAGCTGAACGCCGTCACCGACGCCGCCACTAGCGGTCTGCTGACGGCGCTCGAAGCGCCGATTTTCAATAACGAAAGTCGCGTGGAGGTTGCCTTCCTCGCCACGCTGTCGCGGCCGCCGCGAGACACCGAGCGATCGCAGTTTGTCGAGTACGTGCAGTCACGACCTTTAGACCAACGCAAGCAGGCCTTGAGCGACGTGGTCTGGGCCTTGATCAATAGCGCGGAATTCCTTCTGAACCATTAACAACCGTTGGCGAAAGCTGGTGTTAGGATGACTGACAAGACTCTCGCACGCGCGATTTCGCGGCGGCAGTGGCTGAGCGCTTCGGGCCTGGGCCTGGTCGGCGCGAGCTTGAGCGGCTGGCTGCCGGCGCTGGCCGCCGAGGGGGCCGCCGATCCGCGCCGCCGGCGACATTGCATTCTGCTGTGGATGAACGGCGGTCCCAGCCAGCTCGATACGTTCGACTTGAAGCCGGGCCACGCCCACGGCGGCGAATTCAAGCCGATCGCCACCAGTTGCCCCGGCCTGCAGTTCAGCGAACATTTGCCCAAGCTGGCCGGCCTGGCCCAACACGTGGCCGTCATTCGCTCGTTGAGCACGAAAGAAGGAGACCACGCTCGGGCGACGTTCCTCATGCGCACGGGCTACCGTCCCGGCGGACCGGTCGACTATCCGACGCTCGGCGCCTTGGTGGCCAAAGAGCTTGACGACCCAGAGGCCGAATTGCCCAACTACGTGAGCATCTCGCCCTACCAGGCCTTAAATCCGGCGGCGTTCGGTCCCGGGTTCCTCGGTCCTCGATACGCGCCGGCTACCGTCGGCGCCAACGATCAGCCGCGAGCCGACGTTGGGGCGGACGGCTATCCGCGCCTCGGACTGGATAACTTACAGTTGCCCGCGGGCGTCGATCCGCAGCAATCTCTCCGGCGCTTGCAACTGTGGAACTCGCTCGAACAAGGCTTTCTGGGTACGCGCGGTGGCGCCTCGGCCGCGGCCCACCGCCTGGTCTACGACCGCGCCGTGCGCCTGATGCGCAGCGAGGCGCGAGTTGCCTTCGACCTGGACCAGGAGCCGGCCGCCGTGCGCGAGGCGTATGGCCGGGGCCGTTTCGGCCAGGGCTGCCTGCTGGCCCGCCGCTTGGTCGAGCGCGGCGTGCCATTCGTCGAAGTCACTTTGGGCGGATTCGAAGCAGATGCGCTGGGCTGGGACACTCATCAGAAAAACTTCCCCACCGTCAAAAGCCTTTCAGCCCAACTCGACGCAGGCTGGAGCACGCTCATGAGCGAACTCGACAGTCGCGGGCTGCTGGAGCGAACAACCATCATCTGGATGGGCGAATTCGGACGCACCCCCAAGATTAACGCGCAAGCGGGCCGCGATCATTTTGCCGCGGCTTGGAGCTGTGTGTTGGCCGGCGGAGGAATTCGCGGAGGTCAGGCTTATGGTCGCACTACCCCGGACGGCATGGCCGTGGCCGATAATCCGGTCAGCCCAGGCGCTCTATTGGCCACGCTTTGTGCCGCTTTGGGCATCGACCCGGCCGGACAAAACACCAACGAGATGGGTCGTCCGATCAAAATCACCGACGGCGAGCCGATTGGCGAGCTACTGACTTGAGGCCGCTTCGGCCCCCGCCCTGCTGACAACCAGGGGACAAATGCATGCTCAGCGCGATGCGACGTGTCGCCGCCCCAGCGCGATCGCGGTGGACAGTCTTGCTGTTCGTGTCGTTGGGCCTGTGCGGCTGCGGCAAGCCCGCGGCCGCGCCGGACGTCACACCTGTGGCAATAACATCGGACGAGGGCGACGGCACCGCGGCAGGTTCCGGCTCCCAGCTCGAGCAAGCTACGGAAGCCTTGTCCGAACAGTCCGAGCCCACGATCGCCGGCGCCGCGACGACTCCCCACACCGCGTCGAGTGAAAACGGTGCCGCGCGAAATCCTGTTGCACACGCGGAGCGCTTGATTCTGTTTACGTCTCGCGGTCCGTTGATCGTGCACTTGAAGATCTACATCCAGGGTCAACCGCATCGCGAGATGGCTCAACGGGTCTTGGACGCAGCGATTGCGGACGTTGGCGGAAAAGTTGGCGAGGAAATCGCCTGGACCGAGCTGCTGGCCAACCCGTTGGTGGCAAAGGGGCAACTCGGCAACGCTCCCCTGACGGGTTCGGCCGATCCGAAGAAGATAACCGGGCAATACGATTCCAATCGCGATGGCCGCGTCCAACGGCCGGAGTTGGCGGCCTTCCTGGCCGGCGACAACATGGGCGGTCGGCTTTTTGCCGTGCAGTGGCGGGACAATTCTCGAGACACCCACACGCAGGACTCGACCCTGTTTGCGCTCTTGGACGAAGACAATGATGGGCGACTCTCGTCGGGCGAAACGTCAGGCGCGATGGCCCTGTTGCGCAGCCGCGACGCGGACGACGACGACGCGGTCGTTCTGGCCGATTTCCGTTCGCCAACCAATGACCCTTCCATGCGTCGAGGCCAGAGCTTCCGTCACGATCTGGCTCTCGAGTTGAACAAATTGGAAATGGAATCGATCTTCTACACGCTGAGCGAATTGTACGACGAAGGCAGTGGTCTCGATGCGGCGAGTCTCGCGCTCGTGCCGGGATTGCTCGCCCAACTCGACGTCGATCGCAACGGCGTCGTCAGCCAGCAAGAATGCGTCGCGCTGGTGGATGCTCGGCCCGACGTGCTTGTGAACGTGAACTTTGCGTCGACCCCGGACCAACGAGAGCCGACGGTCGAGCTGGTCGCGCTCGGCGATGACCTGATGGCCGCCGGCGCTCGCGCCCGGCCGGCCGTCGGGCGACTGAGCGTCGAGCTGGCGGGTTTCGAGCTCGATCTGTTTGCCGCCGACCCGTCGCCCCAAAATGCCGAGGGCGCCGCCGCGCAATCACCGTCGCCTGAAGACGCCCGGCCACGTGTTGTCCAACAACCGAGCTATCGCGCCACGCAGGTTCAAGCGCGCGTCGCCTCGGCGGATGATCCGCTCTTCAGTTGGCTCGATGCGAACGACGACGGACGCCTGGTCTTGCGCGAGATGCAAGGCGCAGCCGCGCGCTTGGCGCAACTCGACCAGAACGGCGACGGCACGATCGCGCCCTCGGAGATTCCAGACCGCATGACGTGCGCGATCGTGCGCGGCGCGCGTGCCGAGGACCTAACGCCTCAAGGTCCGTCCAACGCGCAGCGCAATTCGCGCGACAAGGTGCCCCCGTGGCTGGCCGCGATGGACCGCAACCTCGACGGCGAAATCAGTCCCCGCGAGTTTTTGGGCAGCCCCGAACAGTTCGCACAGTGGGACGCAAACAGCGACGGTTTTGTGGATGCCGACGAAATGTCCAAGCAGGCCGAGACCCAGCCGTGAAAAGCGCTCGATCAGCAACCCAACGCGCGTAAACCGTGGAAAGGGACTTAAGCATGGCATCGAATCCTAGTGCCTCGACGACATCGGCCACGCACGGCGCGGCGCGCACGAACCCCGCGGCATGGTTTGTCGGATTGTGGGTCGCCTGGGCCATCCTGTTGGCGACCGCAATGTTGCTGGGCAGCCTGGGCCCAGGACACGGCTCGCCCCTGGCCACGGCGGCCCGCATGGGCTCGTCGGTGGCGTTGGTCGTCAGCGCCTGGCTCGCGTATGGCCTGTGGCGATCTTTGCCGGTCGGCCGCTTTGCCTTGTGCATTGCCCTGGGCATGACGCTGGGAGCGATCGGCGATTTCTTTAACGCCGGCCTGCTCAATTTCGTTCCGCTCTCGAACCCGGTACTTGGGGGCATCGCCGCATTCGGCTTGGGACACGTCGCCTACATTACCGGCGCGATCGACCTGGCGCGGCGCGCCGGGATTCTCAATCCGAGAACGATCGTCGGCGCCGTGCTTGCCTGGCAAATCGTCGGGCTTGTCGGCTGGTACGTCGTCGTCATGCTGGGCAGTGAAAATCGTGAATTGGTCTGGCCCGCCCTTCCCTATTCGCTATTGTTGGCCGGCACCGCCGGCATTGCCAGCGGCTTGGCGCTCCAGGAACGGCGTCTCATCCCGCTGGCAACCGGCGCGGCGCTGTTTCTGGCCAGCGATCTGATCCTGGCCTGCGGGTTGTTCCGCGGACATTTTCCCTACCAGTCCGAGTGCGTCTGGTTCACCTATGGCCCCGGCCAAATGTTGATCGTGTTCTCGATCATCAACGCGTCGGCCGTGCTGCGGCAAGGCCGCACAGCGTGAGCGCGCACAGTCGTAAGGCGCGGGCGGCGAAAAAAAACGGCCCCGTTGCCGAGCTCTCGACAACTAGGCCGCTCGATTTGACCACGTGCGTCGCAAACTCGCCCCGCACGCTAGTGAGCCGATGCGACGGAAAAACCAGCCGAGAATCCAACGCCAGTCGAGGAAGCATTCGAACCGAAGGCGAAATGAACATGCGTAATGTTGTAAGTTGGACCCCACACATGCACGAACGTGCCTTTGCCGCGCACGGCCAGTCCGGCGTCGTCAGACATCGGTTGCATGCTGCCCAGCCCCATGTTGCCCAGAGTCGACTTCGCAACGTCCCCGGCGCGCTCGGCAGCCGAAACCTTGGCGACCGTTCCGTTCAAAAGTACCGTGGCAGCGAAAATCATCAGCAAGTTCCTCATCGTTGTCCTCCTTATATGAGTGAAACGTCCGTCATGCCGATTTGGCCAGTTGTGTGCGAGTGGCGAAGGTACCTCTGGAAGTGGCCTGGTTGAAAGCTGACGGGCCGCGCGGCCCGAACACGCCAAGCAGGCGGGCATTATAGACCGCTATGCGTGGCGTCAAGAACTCGGTCGAATGATCAAGTGTTCCAAGCGAATCGCCACACCCATTCGACCACGCAATTTGCGCAGACTGGGAAGCAACGATCATGGTCGGCGGCGCGGACGATGATCGCCGAAACGCGAACGACGGCAACGGCACGGTACCGCTCAAAAATATGTAAGATGTTCGAGCGCGGTCAGCCGAATTGTTGCCGCGCCCGGCCAATCACGGCTGCTGACCACACTCGACAGCGGCGCATTTCGTCGAGTGGAAACCGATATCGAGGAAATTGAATCAAGGAGAGCGACGATCGAGGTCTTCGAGCTATTGATCGGCGTGGGGCTGGTCGCCGTGGTGCTGTTCGACGTGTTCGAAACAGTCGTCGTGCCGCGGCGCACCGGCAATATGTTTCGCTTCGCGCCGCATATCCTGTTGTGGTTGTGGCCCGTTTGGCGACGCATCGGCGTGCGGCTGCACCCGGCCTGGCGGCGCGAGGATTTTTTGGGCACGTTCGCCCCGTTCATCATCATCACGTTGCTCGCTACGTGGGGAACGGCGCTGATCGTGGGTTTCGGGTCGATCTTACACGCTTTGTCGGACGAGATTCATCCGCCGCTGCCCGATTACGAAACCGCGTTGTACCTGGCCGGCACGTCGTTATTCACGATCGGGTTCGGCGATTACGTGCCGATCGCCGCGGCGGCGCGATTCGCTGTGTTGTTGGCCGGGGCCTCGGGCTTGGCGACTTTGGCGCTCGTGATCGCGCTGGCCTTCAATCTGTATGCGTCGTTCGCCCGCCGCGAAGTATTGGTGCTGTTGCTCGATTCGCGGGCCGGCGTGCCGCCCTCGGGCGTGATGTTGCTGGAGACGTACGGCCGCGAAAAGATCGTCGATGAATTGGCAACGACGTTCGCACAGTTCGAGATGTGGGCGGCCGAAATGCTCGACAGCCATTTGGCCTATCCGATCTTGCCATTTTTTCGCTCTTCGCACGACGGTCAGTCGTGGATCAGCGCCTTGGGAGCCGTGCTCGATGCCGCCACCCTGCTGATCGCGGCGGTGGAAGAAGATGGCTCGCAAGCGTCCAGCGGCTTGCGCAAAGGCCGGGCCGCCGCCGAGAAGATGTACTCCCTGGGTTGCCATGCCTTGATCGACTTGACGCACAATCGCGTGGCTCGACGATACATCGATCGGGCCAACCGACAGCCCGGCATCGAGCGGGCCGAGTTCCAGTCGGCCTGCCAGCGCCTGATCGAGGCGGGCTACAACGCGCAGTGCACCGACGAAGCATGGCGCGATTTTTCCGAGCGGCGAAGCGTTTACGCCGACCGGCTGAATCTGCTTGCCCGATATTTTTCCAGCCCGCCCACACAATGGATCGGCGATCGCTCGCTTCTGACGAACCGGCACATGCCACACCTTGGGCCGTGAGGATTGCCTCGGTCAAGTTCATTCGCCTGTGCCGGCCTCTCACGGCATCGGCGGCAAGACCGCGACGCTGAATTCTTTTTACAACCGCCGCATTCGCCAGTTAGACTAGCTGGCTGTCGTGTCTTGTTCCGGTCCGAAATGCACGAGGACTGCGATGGTCGTTTACCGCTCGGTTGGCAACATTTTCTGGCGGTTGTTGGCGGCATCGACGGTGTTGGCGGCCGCCGCGACGTTGAGCCGCGCCGCACACGCCGCGCCGCAACCTCCGAACGTCGTCTTGATTCTCATCGATGATCTCGGCTGGGCCGACTTGGGTTGTTACGGCAGCCGATTCTATCGCACGCCGAACATCGACCGCCTGGCCGCCGAGGGCCTGCGCTTTACCCAGGCCTACGCGGCTTGTCCGGTCTGCTCGCCCACGCGGGCCGCCCTGTTGACCGGCAAGTATCCCGCGCGACTGCACCTGACGGACTACATTCCGGGCGAGCGCAAAACTTCCAAGCGCAAGCTGCTGCGGCCCGATTTCTTGCAGGAACTGCCGCTCGAGGAGACAACGATTGCCGAAGTGCTGCGCGCCGGCCCTTACGCCACGGCCGCGATTGGCAAATGGCACCTGGGCGACGAGGGCTTCGAGCCGCAGCGCCAGGGATTTGACCTGGCAATCGGCGGCGGCGCGGCGGGCTCGGTGCGAAGTCATTTCGCGCCGTATTTCCTGCGCGACGTCCGCCCGCTGCCTGGCCTGGCCGAGGCGCCCCAGGGCGAGTACCTGAGCGACCGCTTGACCACGGTGGCCGAAAAGTTCATCGATGACAACCGCGAGCGTCCGTTCTTCTTGTACTTGCCGCACTACGGCGTCCATACGCCGCTGAACGGCAAGAACGATTTGGTGAAGAAATACGAAGCCGCGCCCAAGCCACCGGGTCTGCAACGAAATGCCATCTACGCCGCGATGATCGAGAGCGTGGACGACAGCGTGGGTCGGATCATGAGTAAGCTGGAATCTTTGCACCTGTCCGAAAACACGCTATTTATTTTCACCTCGGACAACGGCGGTCTGGCCACGGCCGAGGCGCCCAACACGCCGTCGACAAACAACTCGCCCTTGCGCGAAGGAAAGGGCTATCTCTATGAAGGGGGCATTCGCGTGTCCTTGATTGTCAAATGGCCGGCCGAAATCAAACCGGCCAGCACCTGCGCTGCGCCGGTTTCAAGCTACGATCTGTTTCCCACGATCGCCGAAGTCTGCGGGCAGAAGATCGGCACCGCGATCGACGGAGTCAGCATCCGCCCGCTCTTGAAAGGAAAGCCCGCGATCGATCGCGAGTCGCTGTACTGGCACTATCCTCATTACAGCCCGCAGGGCGGCAAGCCGGGCGGCGCGATTCGACAGGGCGATTTCAAGCTCATCGAGTTTTACGAGCAAGGGCGCCGCGAGCTGTTCAACGTGGTCAGCGACATCGGCGAAAGCACGAACTTGATCGACCAGGAACCCGAACGGGCAAAGCGCATGGCGACCAGTCTGGCGGAATGGCGCAAAGCCGTCGATGCGCACATGCCCGAGCCGAATCCGCAGTTCGTGCCCGACACGCAGGCGGCCGACGGCACGATCACCTTGCCGGCAAAAACTGCCGACATTCACGGCGTCATGATTCGCTACGAACCCTTGCCGCACAAGGACACGATCGGCTTTTGGGTCCGTGCCGATGATTGGCTAAGCTGGGATTTTGTCGCCAACGCGCCGGGCGAGTTTCAGTTGGAGATCTTGCAAGGCTGCGGCGACGGGAGCGGCGGCAGCCAGATCGAACTCAACGTGGCCGGCCAAAGCCTGACGACGAGTGTCCAAGAGACCGGCGGCTTTCAAAAATTCGTTCCGCGCACGATCGGCACAGTCAAGCTTGCCGCGCCGGGCAAGTATACGCTCACCATTAAGCCGCGATCGAAGCCGGGTCCGGCCGTGATGGATCTACGCCAGGTCCGGCTCGTTAAAATCGCGCCGTAGCGATGGTCGTCGAAGGTCGCTGGCACGCGTCGCGCCATCGGCGGCGCGCCGCCCCCGACGAGCGCCGCATCGGTCGCCACGCGAGCCGCTTCAATTCCAGAACCTCGTTGGCGACAATCTGCAAGTTCGATTCCATCGAGCGTTGACCTAGGATTTTGGTCGCGGAAAGACATGATAGCCGGCGATCGCCAGGCGAACGCGATACAAGGCATAGGGCCGTTTCGCGCCCGCGGATGCGGGCTCGGGGCCGGCGCCGGTGATGTACAGCGTGCTGGCTTCGTCGCCCACCCCGAAAACACAGTTGCTCGGCGAGCCCGGAGTGGCGATGAAGGCACGCTGTTGGCCTTGTGGTCCGAACACGTAGATGCCCGCCTGCGGGCCGTTGCCGGCCGTGGCGTAGATATTGCCTTCGACGTCGAGCGTCATGCCGTCGATGCCGCGGCGGTTGGGCCCGAAGTCATGCAGCACACGTTTGTCTGCCAGGGTGCCGTCAGACTGCACCGCGAAGGCCAGCAATTGATGGTTCCCGTCGCTCAGGTTGCTGTTGTCGGCCACGTACACGTGTTGATCGTCCGGCGTGATGATGATTCCGTTGGGCTTTTGCAGATCGCGAGTCGCGACGCGAACTTCGCCGCGCGGACTGACCAGAAAGACGGCTTCGAAATCGAGTTCCCGCGGCTCGTCGCCCACGTAGCGCGGGTCGGTGAAATAGACATTGCCGGTGGTTGAGATCACCAGGTCGTTGGGGCTATTGAATCGCTTGCCTTCGAAACGATCGGCCAGCGTCTTGACGGTTCCCTTGTCATCGCCGATAGAAATCCGGCGGTTGCCCCCCGGCGCCGCGCCTTCGCAGGCCACGAGATAACCCCGCGGATCGAACTTCAGCCCATTAGACTTGCCGCTGGGATCGCGATAGACGTTCGTCTTTCCCGAACGAGGATCGTAGCGCATGATCCGATTGCCGATATCCGAAAACAAGATCGCGCCGTCGGCGGTCGGGACGGGCCCCTCGGTAAACTCGCCTTCGTTCCACAGCAATTCGACTTTGGCGCCCGCGGGAACTATTTTCTCCTGGGCGGTCGGCTGAAATTGCGAGCCCACTGCCGAATCGGCGCCACGAACGTCCCTCTGGCAACACACAATGCAAACGGCCACCAACGATGCGGGCAACAGCGAGAAAACGCGCGGCGCAATGACGTTCATGACATCGAGTCTCCCAGCAGGCCAGGACCAGTGTTGGACGGCGTTCTCATTGTGCGTGAGCAGTTCGCGCCTCGCAAGCTGCTTTAGCAGCGAATCGTCCCACGACTAAAAAACGTCACAACCCGCACCGTCGATACCGAGGCTGAAGGCCAGAAATCCGCGGTCCAGCGGGCGCACGCCGTCCGACGAGCGCCGCAAAGTATGTTTGGTTTGCTTAGCCAGATTTAAAATCCGGCCGGTAACTGCCAATTCAAGCGGTCGATCGGCCACGGACTTAACGACCATGGAATTCATCCTCGCGATCGGAGCCTTGTTGGCGATTGTGTGGGTGGCGATCGCGTTTGTCCGCGGCGGCCTGGTGGGCGGAGCGCTCGTGGTGCTGCTGGCCGGCAGTTGCTTCGGACATCCTTTCTTCAACGTGCCGGCCGGTCCCCTGCCCCTGACCGCCGACCGGTTGCTGCTGGCGGTGCTCGTCTTGCAATATTTCATCTACCGGCGTTGGGGCTGGACCGATCCCAAGCCCCTGGCCACGGGCGACTATGTTCTCGCCGCGTTCATTATCTTGCTGGTCGCAAGCGCACTGACACACGACTTTCGCTTTCACCAGTCGCAGCCTCTCGCGCAACTGCTGTTCTTCTACCTGATGCCCGTGACGATGTATTGGGTAGTTCGCCAAACGCGCTGGACCGAGCGCAGCGCCCGATGGCTGTTTGCCTGCGTGGGAGTCTTTGGCGCATATCTATGCTTGACGGCCGTGGCCGAGACGCACGGGGCCTGGGAGTTCGTGTATCCCAGCTACATTGCATCGAGTGAATTTCGCGAGTTCTTCGGCCGCGGCCGCGGACCGCTGTTAAATCCCGCGGCCAACGGCTTCGTCCAAGGGCTCGGGCTGTGCGCGGCGATGATGTGGTGGCCGCGGGTCAACCGGCCGGGCAAGCTGCTGCTCTTGGCGACGCTGCCCATATTTGCCTGGGGAGTATACAGCACGTTTACGCGCAGCGCATGGATGGGGGCCGGCCTGGGCGGTCTGGTTCTCGTGGCGCTCGGCACGCCTCGCAGTTGGCGCCCGGTCGTCGTTGGTGGCGCCGTGGTAGCCGCGCTGGTCGTTGCCGCTGGAACCTGGCAGAACATGTTGGCCTTCAAGCGCGATCGGGACGTAACGGCCGAGGACGTCGCTGAGTCGGCAAAGTTGCGCCCTATCCTGGCCGTCATCGCCTGGCACATGTTCCTGGATCGGCCGATTCTGGGCTGCGGCTTCGGGCAGTATGAACAAGAGAGCCTGCCTTACTTAGCCGATCGAACCACGGACTTGCCCCTGGAAAAAGCCCGGCCGTACATTCAACATAATGTGTTTCTGGCCATGTTGACTCAAACAGGGCTCGTCGGAATGGGACTGTTTGTCGCGCTATTGGCTTGCTGGGCGCGAACCGCCTGGCGACTCTGGCGGACCGCGTCGGCGCCCGATTTGGTGCGGCACTTGGGCTTGTTCTTTCTGGCGCTCTTGGGCGTCTATTTGCCGAACGCCATGTTCCACGACGTATCGATCATCCCGATGGTCAACATGATGCTGTTCTTCTTCGCCGGCGCGGTCATGTCCCTGACTCCGCACCTCGCCGGCAAGGTAAGTCCGGCGGAGGTCAAACTGTGGCTGCCCGATCGCGAACTCACGATGGCTTCGCCGTAAAGCTCTGGTTTTACCCATTCGAGGGAATCATCCACGGCACCAGGTAGGCTTGTGCAAGGGTGACGAGGCCCACCAGCGAAGCCAGCGCGATGCTGTGCCAGAAAACGAATCGCAAGATTCGCCCTTCTCCTCCGGACTGTTCGGTGGCCACCGCGGCCACGACGATGCTCTGAGCGTCGATCATCTTGCCCATCACGCCGCCGGTGCTGTTCGAGGCGACGATCAACACCGGGTTGAGGCCCAACTGCTCGGCCGTGATGCGCTGCAAGCTGCCGAACAGCGCGTTGGAGGACGTGTCCGATCCGGTCAACGCCACACCGAGCCAGCCCAGCAGCGGCGCGAAGAACGGATACCACCAGCCAGTTTTGGTAAACGCCAGTCCCAGCGTGGCGTCGCTGCCGCTGTACTTGGTGACGAAGGCCAGGGCCAACATGCAGGCGATCGTGAGCAAGGCCCAACGCATCTTGGCCAAGGTCTCGGCGAACTGCCGCAGGAAGCTGGCCGGGGGAACCTTGAGCCAGATCGCCGACAACACGGCCGCCAGAAAAATGCCGGTGCCCGTGGTCGACAGCCAGTTGAATTTGTACGTGGCGTCTTCGCCCTTCGAGGCGCGCAGCGCGCCTTCGGAAAGTTGCACGACCGGCGCCGTGCGATAGACCTTGTTGTGCAGCAGGGGCATTTCCCACGAGATTTTGCCGATGCCGGCCAGGGCGTTGGGGTGCGCCTCGTCGCCGCCGTCGAGGAAATTGCGAAACGACGGCGTCCCCCACGCGAAAACCAGGATCGACAACAGCGCCCAAGGCACCCAGGCGTAGATGACCTGTCCGCGCCGCAAGCGGGGCGCTTGGACGACCAATTGCTCCACCTCGTCGGGAAACCGCCACACTTCCTTGGGTTGCCAAAACCGCAAGAAGACGGTCAAGCATACGAGCGAGCCCAGCCCGCCGACGACGTCGACGAGCGTGGGGCCATGATAGTTCGAGGTGAAGTATTGAATTCCGGCGAAACTGCCGCCGCAGACCAGGATGGCTGGCAGGCAGCCGACGACGCCCCGCCACCCCGACATCGTGGCCACGAGCCAGCCGGGCACGATCAGCGAAAACAGCGGCAGCTGTCGCCCGGCCATTTGCGACAGCGCCATTTCGTCGAGTCCCGAGATTCTGGCCAGGGTCGTAATCGGCGTTCCCAGCGCGCCGAAGGCCACCGGCGACGTGTTGGCCAAGAGCGCCAGCCCGGCGGCGTACAAAGGTGAAAACCCCAGCCCGATCAATAGCGCGGCCGAAATGGCCACGGGAGTTCCAAAGCCGGCCGCGCCTTCCACAAACGTGCCAAAAGAAAAGGCGATCAACAGCGCCTGCATCCGCCGATCGGGCGAAATGGCGGCCACCGAATGCTTGACGATTTCGAACTGACCGGCACGCACCGTCAGATGAAACAAGAATACGGCGGCCAGCACGATCCAGCCGATCGGCAACAATCCAAAGCAAGCTCCATACCCGGCCGACACCAACGCGGCGGACATGGGCATGCCGAAACCGACAATCGCCACCGCCAGCGCCACGCCCAGCCCGGCGATCGCGGCGCGCGGCGCAGATTGACCCGCGACCAGCAAGCCCAACAACACCACGATCGGCGCCGCGGCCAACAGAGTCGAAAGCCAGGGCGAGGAAAGCGGATCGTAGACTTGCACCCATTCCATCAGTCAGGCCTCATAGCAGGTCCGCAGCACGCCGTTGTGATTTGGCGCTACCGAACGACCGCGGCGGCTGCTAGTCTACTGACTGCCGAGAAGCGCGAAAACAACCAAATCCGGAAGCGAGGGGTGAAATGGCCAGGAATCGCAAAGCGGAAGTCGATGCCGTGGCAAAGCAAATCGACTTCGCCAAGAACAAGTATCAAATCGTTTTCGACACGAGCCTGGGAAAAATCACGCTCGACATGCTCAGCGACGTCGCGCCCGGCCACGCGAAGAACATGCTGGCGCTGGCGAAAATCGACTACTACGACTCGCTCACGTTTCACCGCGTCATCAGCGGTTTCATGATCCAGGGCGGTTGTCCGGAAGGGACCGGCACCGGCGGCCCGGGCTACACGATCAAGGCCGAGTTCAACGCCACAAAGCACACCCCGGGCGTGCTCTCCATGGCCCGCACCAGCGACCCCGACTCGGCCGGCTC
Organism: Planctomycetia bacterium; assembly: GCA_041497975.1. Taxonomy (GTDB): domain Bacteria; phylum Planctomycetota; class Planctomycetia; order Pirellulales; family PALSA-1355; genus PALSA-1355. Next base: position 35,288 of record JBGQHN010000006.1, read on the forward strand.
GCAGTTTTTCATTTGCCTGGAAGCGGTGCCGCACCTCGACCGCCAATACACGGCTTTCGGCAAAACGGCGGACGCTGAAAGCCTGGCCGTGGTGAAAAAAATCGGCGCCGTGCAAACTGGCGGCCAGGATCGCCCGGTCAAGCCGGTCACGATCAACAAGGCCACGGTGGTGGAAAAGCCGATCGCGTGATCCGCGCTGGCCCAACCGCGCGGGCAAACGGCGCGCTCGGCCGAGCGCCGGGGACACCCAACCGCGACGGTCAGCTTCGCCTGGCTTCGTTGATCGCCTGTTGAATGAGCGTCAACAGCGCGTTGGGGTCGTACGGCTTGTGAACGAAGTAGTGGCAACCGGCGGCGCGCGAGCGACGGATAATGTCGGGCCGTTCCAAGCCGCTCAAAATGATCACCGGAATTTCACACGTCGCTTCGTCGTCGACCAGTTCCTGGCAGACCTCAAAGCCATCCATGTCGGGCAGTCGCAGGTCGAGCAAAATGAGGTCGGGCTTTTCCTTGCGAACCAGGGACAAGGCCAATCGGCCGGATTCCGCAATCTTCGTCTTAAAACCCTGACGGCCGAGGCGCATGCTGAGGACGTCAGCCATGGCTTCGTCATCTTCGACGATGAGGATCGAGCGTCGCTGCACACCCCGACGGGCGGTCGACGCCTGTACGAGCGGTCTGCTTAACATGGCAATCTGCCTGGCGGTTGTTGAGGTCCTGCGGGTCAGCTTGCGCTGCGGACCTATGGGAGGGAATGAAACACAACCCGGCGAATATACAAACCCTTGCGCACGCGCGGCCCGATGTCAAACGCCGAGCGCGGAAAAAATCGCGATTCACGCCACCCGGGCGGTGGCGCGCGCCGGCTGTACCGCCTGTGCGGCGATCGGCAATCGTGGAACAAAGTGGCGAGCCGGCGGCCGCTTGTACCGCATCTGCCGACGTTAGCGTTTCTGCCAGTCGATGCCGGACATCGACGCCAGCGCCAATTCCAAGGCATGGGTGCCATCGCGCGCGTGTCCCTGCGCGGCAAGCGCCACGTAAAGTTGATGCGCCAGGGCCAATCCGGGCATCGAAATCCCCAGTCGTTTTGATTCTGCCAGCGCGATACCCATGTCCTTGATGAAATGTTCGACCAGGAATCCGGGAGCGAAATTGCCGTCGATGATCCGCGGCCCCAGGTTCGAGAGCGACCAACTGCCGGCCGCGCCTGGTCCGACCGATTGCAGGACGACCTTCAGGTCCAATCCGGCGCGATAACCGTAGAGCAATGCTTCGCAGACGCCGATCATGTTGGTGGCGATAAGGATTTGATTGGCCATTTTGGTGTGCTGGCCGGCGCCGGGTCCGCCTTGATGGACGATGGTCTTACCCATCGCCTGCCAGCAAGGCTGGAGCGCGTCGACCACGTCTTTTTCGCCGCCGATCATGATCGACAGCCGCGCTTCGCGCGCGCCGACGTCGCCGCCCGAAACCGGCGCATCGACGCTGTGCACGCCTCGCTTTTTTGCCGCCGCCGCAATCTCGACGGCCAGCGACGGCTCGCTGGTGGTCATGTCGACGAGAATCGTGCCCGGCTTGCTACCCGCGAGCGAGCCGTCGCTATCGAGCGTGACGGCGCGGACATCGGACGGAAAACCGACGATGGTGAAAACGACGTCCGAGGCCTGGGCCACGGCTCTGGGCGAATCGGCGCAGCGGGCGCCTTTGTCGATGAGCGGCTGCGCCTTGGCCTGGGTGCGGTTATAAACCGTGGCCGCGAAACCAGCCGCCATCAAGTGACCGCACATGCTGGCGCCCATTACGCCGGTGCCGATCCAGCCGATGCGCGTCTGGCCGGGAATAATCTGCGGGATTGCCATGGGCGAAAACTTCCGCTGGGTTACCAGCGGATCTCCGGTCGCGTCAGAATCTCGTTGAGCACGATCATCTGCTTAAGCGTTTGCGGGTTGGAAAGCAAAGCGGCTAGCGCCACCGCGGTCTCTGAATGTTCGGTGACGGCTACCGGGCTGCTATCGGTCACGGGCACGTCGGCAATAGCGCCGCCCTCGCTCAACGTGCCGACCTTTCGCGAAAACGCCTTCTGCATGTGATCTTCCATCTGCTGGTCGGCGCGAACGATGTCGTCGGCCAGGTGCTCGGCTCGCTGCTTGAAGCCGCGATCGCCCAGGTGTTTCTCCACGGAAGTCGCCAGGTTATCGAATTCGCGACGCGGGCTCTCGGCGTCGCGGGGCTGCTCGCGCGGCGGGGGCTTGGGCGGCGACTTCGGCGCCGGTTTGACCGGCGACTCGCGGCGCATACGATCGCCGCGCCGCTCGCCGGCGCGCTTGAGGAATTGCTCGATTTCGGCGTTTAGTTGCGCCTGGCCGCCCGTGGGTTGTGCGGTTTGCTGCCGCGACGGCTGCAGCGGGCGCTCGGCCCCTTCGGGCCGGCGACGCGGTGGATTTTCGCGAGTCGTGGCGGCCTTGCTCTTGGAAGCCGTCAACAGTTGGTTCAGCGCGTAAATGATGAAAAACACCAGCGGAATCGCGAATTTGAGCCAATCTTCGATGGCGGCCAAAAGCACGAAGTCAAACATCACAATTTCTCCGTTGCCCCTGCGAGCGACGACGCGCTAGTTGCCTGTTGAAAACTGGGACAGGCACCTCGCCGACATGGTTTTTCACGCGCTTTAGGGCCATCTTGCTCGGAG